>JABMPR010000079.1 GCA_013202895.1 bacterium
GAATAAGAATGCATAGTCACGGGGAACCTCCAGCGTCCATCTAAGTATCATACCCCACTGTAGATCTAATCGATCGTCACACAGCTGGAGCAGATTCGAAAGGATTTATCCCGATAAGAGTCGGGGTAAGTTGAGGAGGTCCATTCTCCTTGACCTGCTCCACTTCCACAAAAAAGAAAACCAAAACTAGGAAATGGAACCATAAAAAAGAACTAGTGTAGTATGAACATACTTCACTAGCAGGTCAAGTCGCTGTACCCATTATGGGGATGAAAATCAGAATTATGCTAAATATTGGCACAAAATTGGTAATTGTGAGTATAAGAGATAGGAGAATTCTTGCTTGAATAGGGGCTTTTAGCATGTATATTCCTGATAAGACAACCAGGACGAGGGGATCCAATGGGACGCATGGGCATAAAAGCTCTAATTTTTTTCAATTAATATTTAGATGGGCAAAATCGATTAGCAGGGAGACTTTTTCCATGCTAATGATTATTATACCTAATAAGAACATGGCGGCAATTACTACAAGACAAAAAGAACTAGCTCAATATATCATTGAGCGATACCCTGGAACACATAGATATCCTGTTTTAAAATTGATGTATTTAATTGAGGAAGCATATTTAGATGAATTTGGAATCAAATTATCGGAAGATCGATATTTTGAGATGAAGTATGGTCCAGTACCGAACAAATTTAAAACCTTCATAGAAGAAATGGGTGAGAATAATGTAACCATCGTTGAATCAAGTGATGGATCAGAATCGGATATAAAAAGACTTTACCCCGGAGATAACCCTGACATAAAACCGAAATTCACATCCATTGAGACTCGACTTATTGATCATGTTTTAGATTTCCTCCATGAAAAAACGGGTTTTAAATCAGACTCCCTGCATGATGTTTGCAAAACATCACCTCGTTGGCAGAGGGCTCAAAGGACAAAGAGATTCAGGTGGGGTCCAACCTACATTTTGCCTAAGCAAAGGATTCAGAACCCTAGCAAATTACAACATGCTCGGAAAGTGTGGAAAGATCATTTAGAAAACTCTAGCGAGACTCCAACCGATAAGACACATCAAATTGAGACTGCTACGATATCCTAATCTGATTCAAAACTAATTCTATTCCTTGAGGGAATCTCCACAAAATGGCTCTTGCTGATTTTCATAGTCTTGTGTTTCGACCATACCAAAGGAAAATGGGGGAAATTTATAGAGTTCCAGATGAGGCCGAATATCACGCCGTAAAATTTCCACAATTCTACTCGGGCACTGACTTAGTACCAGTCAGGAATTTTCATGAAAAACGGGGACGTTATGTTTTACTGCTGACCAACTCGCTTAGCAATGATGATCAGCGGGATGTAGTACGGGTGGTCCCATTGTCACATGATAGTGATGAATTCAAATACGTAATTCAAATTCCGAACACCGCATTCAAAGAGCGTTCGATTAAGGGAGATTCCTATGCTGCGCTAAGGATCTGTCAGGGTATGTGTATTGGGTGGTTACGCCAGAAGATAGGCTTCTTAGATACCGAGGGTGATTGCTTCATTAGAGTCCAAATGGGACTTCTTGATCTATACAAGCTTGATGAATTTATCCCTAAATCTAGATTTGGGTTTGAGGATGAATAATCGATATCTCAACGGATTGAGAGTTTCTTAGCATCGGTCAGAGAGTGTGCACTAATTCAGGCACGCACCACCTGCACAGATTCGGTCATACCATCAACGCGAAGGATCAACTGAGCTCCATCCTGAACCACCTCCGCTTGGGGCATGTATGCATAGTGGTAGTGATATTTGTATTCAGCTTGTCTCCATTTACCTCCACCTGAGAAGTGGAATATTGTTTTTGTATCTCTGAATCCTTCGAACTTACCTTTTAACCGACCTTTTTCTACAACCATTCCATTCTCCCTATTAAGCCATGAACTCTATCTATCTCTTCCATGAGATCCTGGAGGTGCTATTCCCAATAGCTGTATCTCTGGCAGGTCAATCTGATTATTTATTGCAATCTCATATGTCCGATCTAAAAGAGTTTCCAATTTAACCTTTCCATCAATCAACCGATAATCGCTCCATAACTTGTTGAATTCATCTTCAGTAGTATATGGCCGAACAATCTCTAAATTTCTTTCAATACATTGAACGGCTAAAATTTGTGAAATTTCTGATATTAATATATGTACATATACCCCTGAAATGAGTACAGCTGGCAGTAGAAGAACCCCCATTCCTTTAATTCTGTTCCCAATTATATATGATGCAAATCTGTCGAACAATGAATTTCCCTCGTGTTCCAGAGTTTTGTCGATAACATCCATTCTTTGAAATAAATATGAAAAGACCCAGTATATTATTATTGGAGACAATATTGATAATATAATGAATATGAGAGCAGGTAATATTACAAGGGTATTACCGCCAGATCCGACATTGGAGTATAAATTATCTACATATCCAGAAAATATTGATGAGGTGAAGCGTACAAATAGATTTGCGACGTTAAACAACAAATCTTTTAAAAAAATGTCCCATAATCCAGACCCAATTGCACCGATCAAAACTATAGATCCAATGGACTTTATTCGCTTTAACGCTGATTTACTTATATCATTCATTTTCATCCTTCTTCCCATCATGCAGAATTAGAGTATCCGGGACCACTGCGTAGGGTAAAGAATGTGCCAATAGTAGGCTAAAAACACGAAAAGGTGGACGAAACCTATTAAGGAAGCATCTATTTATAACCATAATATGAACAAATGTAAGATTGTAAAGTATAAAGGCAAGAAGTGAAAGTCGCTAACTAAGGGATATATAAATATATGAAGTAACAAGTAATCAAAGAAAATCCATGCAATCCAATCCTGAGCTCTAGATCAATTATGCATGTGAACACTGGTGGCTGCCTAATTGCTACCCCTTCGCACCCTCTATTCCCAAAGCGCTACTCCCAGGATTGTGGCTAGACCTATCTTTGCTCTCTTCAATATCCTGGTCAATTTTTTTTATCTCGTTAGTGAGATGTAGCTTATCAGTTTCCAGCCTTTCAACCTTTTCAATAAGCTCAACTACCCCCTTTGCCTCGATGTAAAACTGAATTGATTTTTCTATATATGGAGGGATCGAAGCAGCCCCCCGCTCATACTTCGAATAATTAGATTGCTGTATCCCCAACTCATCTGAGAAATCTTTTTGTGTTAGGCCTAAGGCTTTGCGAATTCGTTTTAGCTCTGAGCATTCCATAAAAATAAACCAACTAAAATATATGGTATACCTAAATAATAATAGCAATAGGTATATTATCTATTATATTCGACTCAGTTATGAAGCCGAACAGACCAAAAAAATATAAGACTAGTCACCTCCATCCGCTCCTCACGTCCTGTAAAGGGAACAAAGAGGCGGAAGGGATCCTCCTCAGAAAATTGCTCATCGATCTGCGCTTATCGCAAACTGATTTAGCGAATACAATGGGCACGAGCCTGGAGGTTGTGAATCAGACCATTCGACGTCATCGTCCTGGAATCAATATCCTGGACAGGCTTTACGGACTTGCTGTAAAAGCGAATCTGATTCATGCATAATTCAAAAATCAAAACTTCACTGCCTCGGTTTAATCGGCGCCTGATAGCCGGGGCTCCTACCTTTTCTTATCTAAGCACAATGTATCATGCTGAGGCCATGTCCTCAATGACTAAATCAGAGGAAAATTGGTTATGACCAATGATCAAACTCTTTTCGGAATGGATTTAACCGGTTCTCATAAAACGATGGCCAAGGCTCTGACCAGAGCCATCAGGTCCTGTACTTATAGCCGTGATCAGCTTGCTACGATGCTCAGCTTGAGCCTGGGACGACGGATAACAATCCATATACTGAACAATATTACCAGCATCTCAAAACCCCATTACGCAGACATCAATTTGGTGAAAGCCATCTGTGCCATCACCGGTGATGCTAGACCCATCGAGTTATTCCTGGAAGGTTTGGGGCATCAGCTGGTTCATAAAGAGGAAGTACCTATCTACGAGATGCACAAGCTATTGATGGAGCGCAAGCGCATCGATGATAGGTTAGAGTCTCTGGAAGGTCAGATAAACAATGGGTCAAAATGAATCCAGTTCCACGTCATGCCGAGGATTTACTCCGCATCCTGGATCTGTGTCTACAAAACCTGAATTCCGAATGGTCTGCTGCCGATGTATCAAAAGAATTGGGATTATCCATGTCTAAAACAAGCCGCCTACTAAATGCAATTGCTGAACATGGCTATCTGGATAAGTCCAAGGGCAACACCTATCACGCGGGCAGGAGTCTTTTAATAATTGCCAGAACTTTTCAGCGCGTTTCAGATCATCAACACCAATCTATAGAAAACGAATCATTCATACGATCACAAGGAATTCAATCATGAAAAAAGAAGATATAAACCGAGAAAGAGAGATCGCCACAGTCGAGGTCGATCAGCAGTTAAAAAGGCAAGAGGAGGATATCGAAAAAGTGTCCTCTCAACAACGCCCATTAATCGAATTTGGCAAGGCAGTGGGCGCCGTTGGCGGGTTCGGTATGATGAAGGCATTTTCGGAACTTATGGAAATACAATCACTTAAGCATGCACGCGATGCTTTCAATAATGCAAAATCACTCGCCGTTGGCGAGTTGGTGGATGGTTGTGGATCGTGGACTTCGTATTGCGCTCACCATGGTATTGATACGGGTGATGCGAAAATGAGGATCACTCTTCTAGTCAATCTGGGTGAGGATTTTATCCGCAATGCATCGGTGATTGGGTTGGCACGACGCGATTACCGGGCACTCATGGCACTACCATCTGGTGAACAATCAGAACTGATAGCAAACATTACTTCAGTCGAGATCCAAACTCTTGAACAGGCCAGACAGGTCAAGGAAGAATTCCGGTCTGTTTTGGAAATATTCCAGGAGAAGCTGACCGAGAAGGATGAGACGATTCGGGTATTCGATGAGTCCAATCAAATTCTAAAAGAGCAGGTTGGAAAATCGCAGAATGAAAAAGAGAAACGGCAATCTGTTGAAGAAGAACTCCGCCTGGTAATGTCCGAGAGGGATCTATATAAGACCGGTGATCGTCCCAGCCACAGCCTGGAGCAAGTGGAAAAGGATCTGGTCGAGGCCAAACTCAAACTCCATGCTGGATTAAGGATCGCTAGAGCTTTAAAACCAGACAATCATGAATCACTTTCAGCCATTCGGATGCTCTATTCCTGGCTTGAGGATGAGTTGAATTTCTCAGCTCAGGTTGCTGAAGGTTATGCCCGCGAAATGGATCAGGAATAATTCATGGCGGGTAAAACCAGCATAGATGCTCGTATTTTGGCTGAATGCCAGCAGACCCTTGACACGTCAATGCATGGGGAGAAATCACCCATCATTGCCAAATATGCCAAGCTACTGCATATATCAGCAGGACAGCTACGCCGCCACCTGAGGGAAGCCTTCGGGACCAAACGGAAGCCCCGCGCTGATAAGGGGATAGCCAAGGTGGACCGGGATGCCTACGACACGATCGCAAAGATAATTCTCAAAGCGATCGATGATGATCTCATGCGACGACTTTCCACATCAGAAGCCATTCGAATTGCGGAAGAAAAAGGGATGATCACTGAAGGTGCAATTTCAGCTGGGACATTCAATCGGCTGGCCCGTGAGGATCAGGCACTCAAAAACATCCGTGAGACGGTTCGTTGGCAAGCAGATTATCCAAATCAGGTCTGGCAAGTTGATACTTCCGGATCTGAATACTTAAAAGTTGAAGCCTGGGATGCTGATCTTAAAGATTTTCTTATTGCGGTCCGACCTGCAGGGGAGCAGCGTCCATACAAAAACAAACCGGAAAACGAAGTCAAGAACCGTCTCTGGATCACCGGTGTAGTAGATGATCACAGCCGTCTCACCTTTGCTGAGTATTTCGTTGCTGTAGGTGAGAATGCTGCTGATGTGATAGATGTTCTAAAAAAAGCTTTAGTCAAGAAGGGTGATAATCTCCTCCAGGGCAGACCTGAAGTGATTATCTCAGATTCAGGTCCATTCAAACATCAACTGGGTGAATCCTTCTGTGATTCGGTGGGGATTGAGCTGGTGAGTGGAAAACCTAAAGAACATGGTTACACCTCAAAGGTCGAACGTTTTTTCAATACTTACTGGCGCCGGGAGATAAAACGACTTCTGGATCCTGATCTGGTTGTCCCGCTTTCAGAGATCAATCGCTGGCTCCTCAATGAATTGCAGCTCATAAACATGATGAAGCACCCGATTCTCAGGCAGAGTAACCGGATTCAGATCTGGCAACAGATCAACTATCGTGGTGGCATAGCAGAAGTGCTGCCAGAGAGCCTCATTAATACATCCTTTAAGAAAAAAATTAGAACAATCCGGGACAATATGACCATTACGGTTGACCGGATCGAATACAAGATCCCCCGTCCAGCTGCACCAGGTATGAAATGCCGGGTCATGCAATCAGGAGACACTGGTGAGGTGGCCGTTGAGATACTGGGAACTGGGCAAGTCCTTCAGGCAAAACTGTATACTGGACCTCATCCATACGGAAGCTTCAAAGGAATTAATAAGACCAATAAAGAGAAGCTTTCAAAAGAAGCCGCTGAGATTGAGATCTCACAAAAACTACCCAGCGCTGAATTACCAAAACAAGAGATTCCTTTTGTGGGGAAAGGCTCAACAGTCACACCCCAGAAACCCTTTAAAGAAACACCAGGCTACTACCAGAGCTGGGATGAAGCTGCTGAAGATGTAGTCCAGATTCTGAACCGCCCACTGAATTCCCTGGGTGATGAAGAGTTGAGGGGCTTGCAACAGATGGTGGAACAAGGATTCAGCATCCGTGACTTCCAGGAAGTCGTTAGGAAGGTCAAGGGTGCTCTTGATATGAACGATAACAACTGGAAAAAAGTCAGCGAATAAGAGAGGTTACCAATGGAAACACTCGCAATGGATATGAAACCCGCAACGGAGCCAAAAGTTTTTCCTCTGGAAAGGGCTTCTGAATTAGCCAAGCAATTGCTTGAGGAGATTGAAGGATTTGTTGATTCGGTGGTTATTGCCGGATCTATACGCAGAAGACGTGCCCAGGTTAAGGATATTGATCTGGTGTGTGTTGCCGATGACCGAATGAAACTCTATCAGTACCTGGTAGAAAAGGGTTATAAAATGTCCACAAATGCTCATTCAGCTGAGCACTACTGGCGGTTCATCTATAACGGGATTTCTGTGGATCTGTTTTGGGCAACTAAAGAGACCTTTCCCATGATCCTGCTCATCCGCACTGGACCAAAACACCACAACATTCATCTCATCAACCGAGCGAAGCAATTTGGAAAACGGATTTCTTCAAGTATCGGAATTTATTCTAAATCCGGTGATTTGATCGATACGAAGACTGAGGTGGATATCTACCGTGAATTACACATGGTGTATCACCGGGCAACGGAACGCGACGCTATAGGAAAGAAGGATTATTAAAAGAACGCGCCCGGCAACCCTTTTTGCAGGGGGCTAGGATCACCTGGCAATGGGCTCTCAGGAGGCAAAATAATGAATGAAGCACGCGATACATACAGAATTTTTAAACACTTTGGATTGAGTGGTAATCCCTTTCTTGGCCAACATGGTGTAATGAGCACTCAGGACGTTCAAGATATTGGCAGAGCAGTTGATGATTGTATATCCAAGGAAGGTTGGCTAGCTGTTATCGGAGACGCAGGTTCAGGTAAATCAACTGCTGTAGACCACGCTCTAAGGCGGTTGGGCGTTAAGGTTGCTAAGCCACTCTCACCAGGTAAATCACAACTAAAAATCCAACATATCATGGATGCGATTGTATACGACCTGTCTGAAGAAAGTGTCCGTCGAGGTCATGAAACGAAGGCCAGGCAGGTGAACAGGGTAATGGGTGAGCTAAAGATTGGAAAAAAGCAAAGGATCTGTCTTGTTATAGAGGAAGCTCACATGCTTAATCCTTTAACATATAAAGGTGTCAAATCTCTGCGTGAGATGGATTTCATGGGTACATGGCCGCTACTCTCAGTGGTCATGATAGGTCATCAATTATTGGAATCAAAGATCAATCAGAGTCGCGAGATATCATTGCGGGTTGAGACCTATCAGATGAATCTCCTTTCCGAATCTGAGGGAGCAAAATGGATCACATCACGAGCTCCCGGTCTGTTTCGCGATGATGCTATCGAGTTAATGCTAACATCCTCCTCGAATATCATGGAACTCTCCCAGGGAGCCTCTATGGCTATGCGGAATGCTTACCTGGCAGGTAGGTTGCAAGTTTTCTCTGAAGATTTGAAAGGTCAATTCATGACCCTGAAAGAGAAGATGCATGCAGCTGGATTAACCCTCTATGATATAGCTCAGCAAACAGGAAAAGGAAAAACCACAATATCTGGTGCAGTGAACGGAGATCCACGAACTGCAGTAAGTACAAGCAACCAGGTGGCCGAAATCATCAATAATGCTCTAAATCAAAAGCTTACTGGACAAACAATCCGGAAGCCAGCTGTGAATCAATAAAATGTTGTATGCTCCTAGTGCAGGATCGCGTGTAAACGTCTACAAGGTAGCGCTGCTTTCCCCGGGTGGTGCTTACCGCGTGGACGTCCATGTCATAACAGAAGGGGAGTACAGAGCTCGCCAGATTGTTAAGCGATTTGTCAAAGTCAGTCAGGAATACGAAGGAGCCACTGTGGGCAAGGCTGACAGGCTGATAACCATTGTGGATACTGAAGCCCTGGGGCATGGGAAGGATTCCAAATGAACACACATTACGGTGAACTGGATACAGCCTGGCTACGGGTTTTGTACCGTTTATGGACCTGTAAACGTGAGGGTGAACGTTTCAATCTGGAACAAATGGTTGCAGGGGGTGAGTGGATCACAGGCTGGTTACCAAATTATGTATTTACCAGTCCCATGATTGGTGGCACTGAAGGTTTGAGACGCTTACGCTATATCCGGGAAGATCTGCAAGTCCCAGTGGATCATAAGGTACATACTTATGAGTACCATGGAGAAGCCAAGCGAGTCAACATCTATCGTTTGGGCTGCAACCCAGCACAGGTGGACTTCCGGGAAGTCATGCGACTGCGATCTGATTACCGATTCCCGGTTGAAGAGCTTATCAACACACAAACAGAACTATTATAAAGGAGAAAAGATAATGGCTAAGAAAACAACAGCTGGTGAATGGCTCGACGCACGAGGCAAGGCAATCCCGCCAAAATATATCAAACCCATTGATAAGAAACGAGACGCCCTGGTAGAGCGGGTGGTGAAACGATCACTCCAGGCTCAAAAGAGTTTGCAGAAAATCAAGGAGCAGAACTTCAAAGATGTGATGGCTTTCCTGTTTTATGAAGCTGACACTCTGGGAGTGAAACGTAAGAGCAAGAAGGGCAACCTGCAATTCACCAACTTCTCTGGGGATAAACGCTTTGACATCTCTGTCAATGATATCCTGGAATTTGATGAGCAGATCCACTTTGCCAAGGAACTCATTGATGAATGCTTAAATGACTGGAGTGATGGTGCCCGTCATGAACTCAAAGTCATTGTGGATGATGTCTTTGATGTGGACAAAAAGGGCAAGATGGATAAGGAGGGAATTCTAGCTCTCCGCAAGCACAACTTCCGTGATAAACGCTGGAAAAAGGCTATGGAGCTGATAAGTGATTCTGTCCGGGTTGTGGGTAGTCGCAAATACACAAAAGCCCAGACTCGGGGAACCCCTGAAGATGAGTTCAAAACCATCAATCTGAACTATTCGAGTATCTGATGGCAAAGCGGAAACATAAGGTCAAGGTTGAGCACGACTATCGACCAGCTGAGACCATGGAATCCCAATGTCAGAACTGTTCACAATTTGTATTCCGAAAGATGGAAGCCACACACGGACCTGTGCAGGGGTATCGCTGTCTGACCATGGGGGTGAAGCCTTCAGTCCATTACCGGATCAAACCGAATCATGTCTGTGATCTATTCCCTGAACTGAATCAGAAACCTGAAAAGGTTGAGACGCTTCAAGCATGATCACTGATCAACAAATTGCTGTCAATCTGAAGATCCCGGAAGGGATTGTCATAGCTATCCGGCTGAACCATTGGAGTACGGTCAAATCCTTTGCCCAGAAGAAGTGGAATGAGGATGGCTATGCTTCTCTCAAGCGCTGGGCTGGTGCAGTAGACAGGATCCTTGCCAAATACCAGGTCTTATTTGGCAATCCAGCATTTAAACCCGGCACCAAGGAATGGACTGTTCAAGAGACTAAGAAGTCGATCGCAATCTGGATTGATCGTGTAGGGAGCCTGGCACCTCTAATAAAGGACATGGAAGCAGCTCATTTGAATGGAGATAGACCAAGAACCATTAACTGGTTCATCTTTCGTGCTGATGGCCAGGCTTGTCGTTGGGAAATGCTTTGGTTAGATCTGATGAACATTAGGGCTGAGGAAGAAAAGCGCAAAGAACTGGACTGGCGCCCTAGCGATGAGGATATCCCAGAGGAGATAAAGGGATTTATAAAAAGTGCAGCAACACCTGTGACACCCACCTGGGTCGCAAGTGCAAAAGCGCGTCTTCGAGTGCTATCAAAATTTATCCAGGACAATCAATCTAATGCTGCTATGAGGCGCGAAGCCAATGCGATTGAGGCACGCTTAAAGAAGCATGGGTATAATGTGGAAACTGAGCTGTGAAACGAGATCTCAAACAGAATACCCGGATCTGGACCGCTAAGAGCAAAGCGGGTCTGAACGAAAATCAGTTCAGGCTTATGGTTCTGGATGCTAATGGTGGTGTCAGTAGATCCACCAGGGATCTCACGTATGTTCAAGCCGAGATTCTTATCCAAGCCTTGGAACGAATGCCCCGGAAGCACATCCGCAAATCAAAAAGTCCATATGCCAGTAGGGGAATGAAGGCTCAAGTAATGCGACTAGGCAATCAATACCCGTGGAAAACATCAGGTGGATTTTCACTATTCTTGTCCAATCGATTTGGCATAGAGGATTTGAACGCGCGGGTTGACCGCAAAAAGTGCAATGCTGCAATAGAAGCTTTAAAGCAAATGACAATACGGATAAGTAATGTCTAAAAAGCCATCTCCATATATTGCAAAAAGAAATCGACAGATATTGAAAGATCTTCAGACTGTTTATAGAGAGCACCCAGATTGGACCATTAATAGGATGTGCGAACAGTTACATACATTGAAATGGCAATATCTAAGTCCCAAAACTATTAAAAATATCTGCTATGATTATTCTACGAATCAAGCAGATATTTCCTAATGAGTGATTCGTTTTCGACATCATAAATACTCACACTGTATGGAGACTTATAACCAGAACCATCTTCGTAAATTAGACTATACCGAATCCTAGAAATCTCAACAGAACTGAATCCTTTAGCTGTGCCATAAACCTTTTGCTGAGGAGTAAATTTTCTTGGCAATTTAAGCAATTTCAAGTTTTCAGATGCGTAGCCAAATCCCAAAAAAAAAACTTGCTTAGCCTCCTCAATCCATGTGATAGCTTCATCTAGCGAATCTGACTTGGTAGCAACCCCATCCCGATCTTCATGAACCACTTTCAAATTATTCCAAAAATCGGTAAGTCCCTTATTTAAGGGATCTTGGCCATAGACTGAGTGGATATCCCAGAACTCACTAATTGAACCATAACAATGATATATATTCAATTCCTTTAATTCATTGGTGATTTTTATCGGGTCAACTTCCGAGAATGAACTACGTAAGATGCGATCCAATCTATATTCCAAACTTCGATCATAATTGAATGCGATAAAAGAGACATTATTCTTTGATATCAAATATTCCGACGAGCCAAGATTGTCCTTCAACATTCTTCCAATTAGGTACTCAAGCCAATTGCTTTTTCTGTAGACTAATGAAAGCTCATAATCTTTTTTTTCAGCCAGCATAATCGCGAGGGTGATAGCTTGTTTTCCCCTATCGCTAAAATGATCATTCCTTCTTAGGAATAAGTCTATTGACCCAGTTGAGCCAACGTAAACATCGATCAATTCTTTCATATATGATCCAAGTGATTCAGGTGCTTTCCAAGGATCTTCTCCACAAGCTACTAAATATCGATCAACACCATTCTTAATGATTGCCTCCCTTAAACCCTCACCAGTTGGGAATCCATATGGCACACTTGCGCCAGCACCTAAAATGAAAACAGTTGGTTTTGTGATCATGAATTCTCCCTCCTAAAATTAGCTGCCTATAATAGGAACACGTTGTTGGTTAATCAATGATTTAGCAAATCTTATACAGCGTGAAAAGGGATACCACATATCACGCACTCATTATCGGCACCGCTATTCTCAATGGTCTTTCCCCAGCTTTAGTTATGGCAATCGTGGAGCAGGAGTCATTCTTCATGAACTACCTGTCTCGCTACGAGAAGAACTACCGTTGGTTGTTTGAGCCTGAAGAGGTTATGCCCAAGTTCAGCATCCTAGATACGGAAAAAATGTTTCAGAAGACCTCCTGGGGTCTGATGCAGGTAATGGGCGGAGTAGCCAGGGAATACGGCTTCAGGGGCTGGGTGACAGATCTATTGGATCCAGTTACCAATCTCAAGTACGGCTGTACCCATCTTGTCAATATCAAATCCCGTAAAAATGTGAAATCCCTAACAGATCAAATCGCTGCCTATAACGCAGGATCACCAAGACGTAAAGCTGGGTGCTATGTGAACCAGGTTTACGTGGATTCTGTGATGGATAAAATTAAACACTGGGAGGTGTCCTGTGGAATTCCTGCAAAATTTTGATGGACTGCATGGTGTACTAGCTTTCGTTATTCTCGTCATCGGTGCTTTGTTCGGTGTTGCCTGGAAGCTGGTAGCTACCAAGGGCAAAGAGTTGTATGAAACTGTAGCGGCAGCCCGAGAGGACGATAAGATCACAGCAGAGGAATGGCGTGAGATAGCGCAGGATGCTGTAGAATTCATCGTCTCACTTTGTTGGGCTGTCTTCAAAATCGATATCCGTAAAAAATTCGCCAAAGGCAAGTAGGTCTCGTTGACTATCGAGGTCTTTGCGGGAGCTGGGTTCGCACTTCAGTTGGTGGTTTACATCGTGACCATCATGATGGTTTTCAACCGTCAGAAGAATCAGAATGATCGCATTGAATCTGAACTCAAGCGGTTCACCAATGCACTCAAAGAGTTAGAGGACGACCACGACAAACTCCGTGATGAAGTCCATAAGGAATACATCACCGACGATAAGTATCGTGAGGATCTCCATCGTTTGTGGAATCGTCTGGAGAAGATTGATGCATCGGTGACTGCAATGAATATCACCCTTGCAAAAGAACTCCGTAGCTTCGCTGAAACCATCACTGCAGAATTAATCAATATGAGATCGATTAAATGAATCATCGGCTCCAGGAGATAGCTCAAAAGTTTTTTATCAGGGGCAGCTCGGTTGCACAGATTGCTGTTCTGATGAAAGGACTGGTGAATGAGCGAACCCTCTATCGTCTTCGCAAAAGCTATGACTGGAACCGAGATCGCGAACTCACCCGGGAGCGATTAAAAGCCCTCAAAGCAAATTACAATTCAGCGACCTATCTGGTTGCACGACTACGAAAAGACGGATCAGCCAGTGAGCTGATCGATGCAAAGGATGAGGTCAGCAGAATTGGAAGGGAGTTGAAAGACCTGGAAAACTCGCTGGCCTCGGCAGATCAGGAATTAAAATCATATAGATTCGAGCTCATGACTCCAGATGAGAAGGAAGAATATCTTGAAAAAGTTCAACTGGAACGTGCCATCCAGAGTGGTACAGGAGCAGTTGTTAATTCTTATGTGAACCTACGCAAATCAAAAAGAGATATTCTGAAAGAGACCATTCTGGTCTCTGATGATTTGTTTGAATACCTGGCAGAACATGATCCTGAATTCCTGAAAAAATTTATGAAATATCACTGGCGTCCTTTCGTGATGTATATCGTTGATAAGTATCGCAAAGCAGGTGTGGATATCAGCGCCGAACGATTTGGTATTTTGACTAAGGGATTAAGCGGATGACCTGGTACCAGAATGATATCAAACGCTTTCTTAGAGAAGGCGATGATATTGCCAAGCGCTATATCGCCCAGGTCACTGAAATCTTTAGTGATGACACACCCCATAAGCAGGTTGAGCGTATTGCCAGGGCTCAATCAGATTTCTATTATTTCGCTCAGGTTTACTTCCCGCATTATGCCTCCAAGCCATTTGGGGACTTTCACCACTACATCCATGACAATTGCATCAACTTTGAAATAGATCTATTCGCCCTCTATGGTCCCAGGGAACACGGGAAAACGGTAGAGGTTTTTATAATTGAAGTCTGGCTGGCGCTCACAGGCCGGATTCATTTTGCTATCAACATATCCGAAACCCTTGGATTAGCCAAGGAACGCAACGGCTACATCCTGCTGGAGTTTGAAGCAAATCAGCGAATCATCCATGATTATGGTGAGCAGGTTGTCGTAGGGTACGCTGAGAAAGGTGACTTCGAGATCAAGAAGGGTGTCCGGTTTCTGGCTCTGGGTTACGGAATGCCCGTACTCGGGAAGCTCTATAAGCATTATCGTCCTGACTTTGTCTGGATTGATGAGTTCGAGAAGAGAAGAAATATTAAAAACTTTAATGCCAACCGCGAAAAGAAAGAGTGGGTTAAGTCTGAAGTCTATGGTGGTATTGATGAAACGGGAATCGGTAAAGTTGTCTGGACCGGAAACATCGTTCATAAAAAATCTGCACTCAACATGTTCATTTCCGAAGTCGAAGAGCGCATTGCTGCAGGAGAGAAAGTTCCTATAGCGGTTGGGCGATTTGCTATCGTAGACAAGAAGGGCAAACGTCTCTGGCCTGAAGGCTGGTCCAAAGAACGCATGGCAAAGAAGCGCTCTGGCATGGGGACGATTGCCTGGTTATCGGAGATGATGCAAGAGCCTCCTGATGATAAGGACACCTTTCAGGAAGGTTGGTTTGTCAGAAAATCCTTTGAGGGCATGCATGGTCTAACGCGAGAGATCAAATGCTATGTCGACCCAAGCGTGAAAGCTACTGGTGATTTTAAGGCGATAATCACCATGTCCAGGCTAGCTGATGATCCACTTCACCATTACCTGGAAGACGTCTGGATTAGAAAAGCGACTATCCAGGAAATGGTGCGGCACATGTATGTGGTACACAAACAATTCAAACCCTACCTGCAGGAAATCCAGGTTGAGGCTGTGGGATTTGCCAAGCTGATCAAGCCCATCATAGAACTGTTAGCCAGAGACTATGGGTATATGTTACCAATCAGGATGGTCGACCAATCCTTCAACAAAGAGATCCGTATCCAAGGTCTCTCATCGCCGTATGAAAATGGTTACATCATACATGACCCGTCTGTGGGAGATACAGGCTTATTAGAGGAACAGCTACTTGGTTTTGGGTCTCCAGGGATGGAGGATGACGGACCAGATGCAGAAGAGGGATGTTACTCCAGTTTTCAAAACGGTGAGTCGTTTTCAGTGGTTAGTGATTTTGGGGAACCAGAGTTCGGTTTTAAGAGAAAACGCGCAAGCGCGTATTTGGGGATTTAGGGCGATGGAAGGCATTAGGCGACTCTTGATACGGCATAAAATAATTCGAACCGATTCGAACGGCATTGTGAGCGAAATATGACCAAACAGTACCGTGTATCTAACTGGATAATGGACCGCTTCATGTCTAATGCGGTGAATCGTAGAATTGCTGAAGCTTCTAACGAAGCATTCTCTCTCGATGAACCTGGCTACAGGCGACTGACCGATCGAGCTGACAAAGATATTAACACCATGACCCAGGATCGAATGATCCGGTTGGCGCTCATGCTCCACCGTCAGAACCCGCTAGCAAAACGCATAGTAGATATTAAGGCAGATTATGTCGTCGGTTCCGGTTTTGAGATCATAGCTGAAGATCCCTATGTCCAGAGTGAGATCATTGATCCATTTGTGGAAGCCAACTTGGAGGATAATTACTACCAGATGGCTGTTGAGCTGGGATTATATGGAGAGCAATATTTCCCCGCCTACACCAATTCAATAACCGGGCAGGTAAAACTCGGGATCATCGATCCAGATTGGATCAATAGGATTGAAACTCATCCCGATAATATTCTGGATCGTGTGGCTGTAACTCTCAGAGCTGCACTAGGAGAAAAAGCAAAAACATTTCAGATCATCCGCCCTGGGATGGACCTCACCGATGATACTTTTGTAGCACCCACCTTTATGTGGACCCTCAACAATGTCCGAACTGCAACTCGGGGCCTGTCAGATCTGCTACCTCTTTTTGATTGGCTGGATGCCTATGACCAGACTCTTTTCTCTGAGCTAGAACGGATCTCTTATGGGAAAGCCTGGTTCTGGGATGTGACGCTTGAGGGTAAGGATGAAGCCTATGCCAAGAAATGGTTAAAAGGTAGAACTCAGCCTCCAGTCGGTGGAATCATGGCTCACTCACAAGAAGAGACATGGAAGATCCAATCTCCAGATCTCAAGACCCAGGAGCAAAACGCCACAACCCGCATGGTTAAGAATCAGATCTTAGGCGGAGCTGGATATCCGGAACACTGGTTTGCCTTTGGTGGTGATGCGAACCGAGCCACTGCAATTGAGATGGGGGGGCCCACGCTCAAATCTATGGAAACCAGGCAGAACTTCTTTAAAAATATGATTCGCTATATGGTGCGCTATGCCGTCGATCGCGGTGTCGATGCTGGAGTAGTTCCAGCAAATAGTGACATTTCATTTAAAGTCAATGCTCCTGAGATGGATCGCAAGGATCTAGTAAAGATTACATCATCTCTGGCAAGTCTTTCAGGATCGTTGGCCATCGCAGTCATGAATGGCTACATCAAAGTCCCGGCTGCCTCCAAGATCTATGCTCAAGTCGTTGAATATCTGGGCTATGAACTTGAGGCAGAGGATCTGGGTGATGGATCGGATCCAGATTATGCTACCCATAATATTCCAGCACCTCCACAGGTGACAGCTTGAGTACCAGCGCCATCATAGCAGAACTGCAGCAGCTGGCTATTTCACGCCAGGATGAAGCCTTGCGGAGTACTACAACCTTAATGGAGACATTGAATGCGCGGGTAGTCTCACAGATAGCACAAGCCAGTGGATCTGAAAGTTTCAATGCCAGTTACTATCCCAGATTCAAGATCCAGCTGGATGGCTTTATCAAGGAATTTGCTGAGGATTATGGCGTGGTTCTTAGCCAGGGTCAAAAACATCTATATGATGTGGGAGTCAGGTTTGCCGATGAGCCGTTGACTGAAGCCGGAGTTTTCACATCGTTACCCTCTATAGGGGAGCAGATCCTGTCAGTAGCGGCTCAGTTCAATGCGGATCATATCGATAAGATTTCCAGTGATGCCAGGCGTCTGATCTCAACTGAGATCCAAATGGCAGTGACTGGAACCAAAACCCCCCAGGAAGTGATCGCTAGCATTGGACAGAACCTAGCGGATCAATCAAAATTTGGGACCCTCAATGCACGAGCTCGGACTATCACTGTCACTGAGATAAAAAAGGTCCAGAACCAATCTACGAAACAAAGACTTGATCAGTGGGGAGAGCTTATTCCCACACTCCAAAAGACCTGGATGCATTCGGGCAAAGCAGAATACCGCATTGGTCATCTGCTCCTAGATGGAGTCACCATCGGCTTTAATGAACTATTCAATGTAAACGGGCACCACGTCCATGCGCCCCACGATCCTGCTCTGCCTGCTGCAGAAGTTGTGAACTGTGGATGCGACATGGCAGCGCATGTGCCGAACTAGCGAAGAGGATAAAACCATGAGTGAAGAAACAAAACAACCGGAAGTGGAACAGTCTGAACAAGATCAGAATTCCTCGCAGGGATCTACTGCCCAGGTGAATCCTCCGGAAGATGCCAAAAAGGCCGCCGCTGCCAAAAAGGCCGCCGCTGCCAAAAAAGCTGCTGCTGAGAAGGAAGCTGCTGATAAAAAAGCCGCAACTGAAAAAGCTGCAGCTGAGAAGAAAGCTGCCGCTGAGAAGCCAGCAGAAAATTTAGAAGACGCTGCCAAAGCTCTCAAACTGAAAAAAGCTGATATCTGGTCGAGTAAGGATGTGGGTGAAGGCAAGTTTGTGTTTGTCACAGTGGCTGGCAAGAAAATCTACTATCCCGGAGACATGGGTGAGAAGGCTGAGCAACTCGAAAAAGAACGGAAGGCGGATGCCGTCGCAGCCAAAACCTATGCCCAAAAGATGGCTGCTAAACGCGCTAAGCGAAAAGCAGATGCTAAAGCTGAGGACAAACGTGTTGCCAAGGCAGCCAAACTCTAGGAGGTGACCTTTGAATAAGTTTATGAGAATCGGATCAAAACTGATCCGCATCGCTGAAGGGGTGGAACTCTCCTTCAACCAGATCCGGGATAAGCTCATCGCTGCCCTGGAGGTACACCACGGTGATTATTACGATAATGGCTGGTGGGTAAAAGATGTATTCCAATCCTATGTCATTGTGGAGATAGATGGTGAATACATAAAACATTCATATACCCTGACAGATGGAGAAGTGACTGTCGGTGATCCGGAAGCTGTCACAATTGATTATGTGGCTGAGGCAATGGTCATTTCAGGTATCCGCTTAGTAGAGGCAGTTGCAGGAGCTGACGGAGCTGATCCGGATGGTCGTCACTGGAAAACCATCATCATCACAGAGGGCAAATCAGAGAACGGGAATTTCTACAGCCGTTCTGTCCTGGAAGCTGCTATACCACTTTTTGAGGGTGCTCGCTGTCTGGCCAGATCTGATGAAGAGCATTTACAGGGAGCAGGTAAAAGTGTTCGCAATATTGTGGGATTTTTCGAGGGTGTCGCATGGTCAGATGAGCATCAAGGACTCGTGGGTGACTTCAGCATTTTTGAAGCAGCAGCCTGGCTCTCCTCAACCATGAAAGATGCCTGGGATGCAGGCAAAAAAGATATAGTTGATTTTTCAATAGTAGCCTTCGGGACCGGTCGTGTAGAACGCACGGCAGAAGGTCTCCAGCGAGCCGTGGAAAAGATTACCAAGGTCGAGTCCATCGACACTGTGGTCGATGGCTCAGCCGGTGGACAGATCCTCGGACTCGCCGAAGCAGAAAACCAAAACAAGGAGGACTTTCTCATGTTAGAGAAAATGCTAAAACTACTGGAGGCCAAGCGTCCCGACCTGTATGCCCAGATCGATCAATCCAATATCGATGAGGTAAAGGTGGAAGCACTTTTGGCTGAAGCAGTAGCAAACCCAAAACCGGCAGTTAAGTCTGATCCGGCCAAACCCGCTGGTGGTGCTGATCCTGCTCCAACAGCTGATCAAATTGAGCTTAAGGAAGCTTTGAATGAATTCCGTCAAGAGAAGACCAGTTTTTATCTGGAACGTCGCCTGGCAGAATCCAAACTACCTGAGGGTGTTCAGGTGCTGGTTCGTGGCCAGTTTGATGGTAGAATTGCGGAAACGTCTGAGATCGAGAAAGCCATCGCATCCCACCGGAAAGCTTATGGCGATTTGGGTGGTGGCGAGGTAAAAGGTCTTGGTGGAGAAGGCTTAACTCTAGGTTTAAATGAATCTGAAAAGATCATGCACGGCCTGGATGGTATGTTTGCTGGTAAAGATATAAACGATGTTGCCCGCTTCGTTTCTGTCCGTGAAGCCTATATCATGATCACGGGTGACCAAAGAATTTCTGGCCGAATGTCAGAAGCCAAGAACCTGCGCGGTGGTTTCCGGATCTCAGAAGCACTCACCAGCTCTTCTTTCGGTGAGATCCTGGGTGATTCCATCACTCGCGCCATGTTGGCAGCTTACAAAAGGTCTGATCTTTCATCCTGGCGGAAGATTGTCTCGGTGGCTCCACTTGGAGATTTTCGAACCAATCGTCGTACTCGCTTAGGCGGTTACGGAGATCTCCCTGCCGTTGCAGAATCGGGCTCCTATGACGCTTTGACCAGCCCGACGGATGAAGAGGCTACCTATGCTGCAAGCAAACGTGGAGGTACAGAGTCGGTAACCATCGAGATGATCAAGAATGACGATGTGGGTGCAATCCAGCGTATCCCAACAGCATTAGGTCGAGCTGCTGACCGCACATTGTACACATTCGTATTCACCTTCCTTAGTGGAAATGGAGCGATCTATGATGCGGTAGCCTTGTTTCATGCTGACCACGGCAACCTGGGTTCAGCCGCTCTTGATTCCACAACTCTGGAAGCAGGTGCTTTGGCCATGTCAGCTCATAAGGATATGGATGATGCTGAAGTCCTGGGTCTCTCTCCGAAGTACCTCGTTGTGCCACGAGCACTTGGTAAGACTGCCTGGGAATTGACACATCCCGGTTTTGGTATGAGTAATGATATTGCCACCTATCTCCAGAGTCAGGGTATAGAGGTTATTGTAAACAAACTCTATACCGATGCCAACAACTGGCAACTGGTTGCTGATCCGATGGACGTTCCCACAATTGAAATCGGATTCCTGGATGGCAAGGAAGAACCAGAGTTGTTTATCTCTGATAATCCTAGTCATGACAGTCTGTTTACCAATGATCTGATCAAGTACAAGATCAGACATATCTATGGTGGTGCAGTAATGGATTACCGTGGATTCTATGGAGCAGTTGTAGCCTAAGAGGCAGTGCAAGAATCCTGAACGGCGCAGGGGGGCTAGGGTCTGATTGATCCATAGCCCCCCATTAAAAATCAGTAGAGAGCGATCATGGCAAAGACACACGCAGATTACATAGCAAGGGTACAGGCTCTCGTCAAGGATGTAGCCACAAAGCTGACAGATCCTGATGACTTCACAGCTGCACTTGATGCTGCGCGTGAAGATCTGAATCAGAATCACCCAAGAGTCATGGTTGCCACCGAGAACGGGGATGGAGCAGCTTACGAGTGGGTCCTGGCGAACTGGATTGATGATGTGTCTGTGATCAAAGCTGTGGAATATCCAGCAGGGGAGCGCATCCCGGTATATTTAGAAGATGATGAATACGCCATGGTAACGGTTGGGTCTCTCAGGCTATTGACTCTCACACCAGGTGCAACTGAAACCATCAAGATCTCCTATACCATTGCCTGGACATTAGCTGATGGAGATGTCACCGTTCCAGAGCGAAATTTTGAAGCAGTATGTAACCGAGCTGCAGCAGTCTGTTGTCGTCAGTTGGCAGCACATTATGGCCAGGATACCGATCCCAACTTTGGTCAGGGGATCATTCAGGTAGGTGGCAAGCTGCCGAACTATCTAAAACTAGCAAAAGAATTTATGTCCGTGTGGACCGATCACTTTGAAACAAAAGGTGGGGATGAATCAAGTTTTTCCATACAGACAAGTTTTGAGAATACAAACTCCGATGGCAGAGGAAGGATGTTCCATTAATGCGATCAGGAGATGACAAAGGATTCCGCCTGAAGGGTGTTGAGGAGTTGTTCGACAAGTTTGAGCAGGCTCCAGAAGTGCTAGCTGCGCATGTAGTGAAAGCCCTGGGATCTGGTGGACTAACTGCAGAAGCCTTTATTAAACGGGAAACACCCACCAAAACCCGCAACCTACGCGGGTCTATTGCACTTCAGACCACACCACTGCAGGCAGCAAAAGGATTAAAGGTGCAAGTTGGCACGCCGGTCATATATGGTGAGGTTGTGGAATATGGCTCTAAACCCCATGAGATCCGTGCCAAGAATGCGCCCTATTTAACCTTTCAGATCAATGGTAATTGGACCAGGGTTGAATCTGTCAATCATCCAGGATCTGAAGGGGCATTCATGTTCCGGGATGGGTTGGAAGCTGCCCGTCCCCGTATCTATGGGTTTTTCCAAAAGGCTGTTGATGATGCGCGCAAGGAGCTGGGATTATGAGCTATTCTGCAATCCTGGCACTACTCAACACAATCATCTCCGGTGTTGCAGGTACTGGTAAGGTCCATGACTACCAGCGTCTGGCCAGAACCGAACAAGAATTTATAACTCTATTCACTACTGATTCGGTTGTGAATGGCTGGCAGATCACACGGAGATCTACAGCAAACAGTTTCGAGGATTCTGAAGAGTTAGATGGAACCCTCATGGAATCTGTTTATGAATACATCATGACTGGTTTTTATGGTATCGATGATGCCGCTGCCACAGAGAAAACATTTCAAAATATAGTCGAAGCCGTGTCAGATGCTCTGGCAAATGACGAAACCATGAAGGCTGCTGGTTACAACACCGGTGAGCCTCAGATCCTGGTTGTAGAGCCTAGAGCTTTTGGACCAGTGCTGTGTCATGTGGCTGAAGTTTCAATACAAATAGCAGAACTAAAGGAGGTCTAACATGGCTTTTCAAGGAAAGAACAAACCAGCAATTATCAGGAAGGGTTCTGAAGTCTTCATGAAGGCCAGTTCCGGTGCCTGGTCAGTTGATGGCGCAACTGATGCGGTGGGTTACATCGATCAAACCCAGACGGTTTTGAAAGAGGAACCAATCGCTATTAAAGATGAGAACGCACGCGATGAGATCATTGGATACAACGTCAATCCCAGTTTCACAATGCTGCAATCTGATCCAGCGGCCACAAAAGAGCTTGAAACCCTCGATGGTCTACGTGGAGTTGATGTGGATATAGTGTTTGCCGTAGATGGCAGCTGGCTAGTGATTGAAGATGTACGTATGAGTGGTGAGCGTGAGACCACCCTCAAACCCGGAGAAAATCGTCCCATCAATGTGAAAGCTATGGCTGAGAAGAGCGTTGCTGAATGGGGAACAGATGTCAACTGGGTAGCCGCTACACCATTCCCGGCAGCCTAAGGACAATCTAAATGCCCACCACCTACATCCAGAGCAATAGGAGTAATTTTACAGTAACCCCGGCAGATGTGCGGGTTGAGATAATCTCAGTCGAATCTATTGGCGTGGTTGGTTATGTGAAGGTGACCTTTCTGATGTTCAGGACAGCTGTAGGTGGTGGCTCTTTGGCGGACAAGGAATATAGTACCGATGGTGGATCTGGCTGGAATCCCATGACAACCACAGCTTCTGGAGATCCCGATTATCCAAGTGAATTTAAAACCCTGAAAGTCACAGGGAAGGGAGACCAGTTTTCTATATACTGGAAAGCTGGAGCAGATTTGGGAATTCTGACAGCGTTTACAGATCTGCTGGTACGTATTACCCCTAATGATGATAATGATCCCTTGCTGGGGGATGATGGAGATACAGTAGAATCAGAAGAATTTAATATTGATTTCCGCCCTTCAGCTCCCCCCATTCTATATCCATTAGATGTATTCGGTGAAGAGGATCAACCAGAAATAGTCTTTACTGTCCCAGCCTCGGTCGTCGCTGAAAATTTTCATTTTAGTGTGGCGGTTGATAAGGTGGCCACCTTCGATGGTCCGTCTCTGCAAAAGATTTTTACAGACACAGATCCCACAAAATTTGAGCACGAAACCTCTCCTGGGACCTGGCTTGCTTTTCCTCCAGGAGGAGTGGCCAGCTCAAACGCAGGGCACAGGATCAGGCTAAAGCAGGGTGAATTAACACTATTAACTGATGGTCTCTGGTATGTCCAGGTGACGCTAGGAATTGTTTAAAACTAAGGAGCTAGGATCATGCATCCATTTGAAATATTAAGAAGAGCTTGGACGGGTTATGCCCTGAAAGCGTATGCAACTGTCGGTGAGATCTTCCGTGCTGTTTTTGATTCTGGACTGGACGCATTCAAGATCCAGCTATTGGGTGGCCAGGTTAGTGGTGATATCGACATGCTAACCAATCACATTCTGAATTGTCAATCGGAGATAAATGATCGGGCCAAGGGTCCGGCCTATTGGTTTAACGGGATAACTGCCAAGGTTGAATCCTCCATGGATATTTTAGCGTTAGACACTTATGATGATAACAGCGAAATTTGTGTACACTTACTCATAACTCCCGACATGGTGGCGTCTGGTAGTATCTTTGGAGATATTAACTCAAATAATACGGATGCATTTGCTCTAGGATTCACAAGCGATCAAGCTGTTCAATATGCCTGCTGGAGTCTGCCAACTACTACTCGCAGATTCAAAACGGATGACGGTGCTTTTTCAGATGGAGAACCTTTCTGGTTGACTGTCACAAAAGTTGGAGATGCAGATGTTAAGATCTATGTAAATGGCATTGAGAATACTTCCCGAAATGCTTCCGGTTGGGATAATGGACCACAAGCAGCGAATAGGACCATCTTTGGGAGGGAAGGACATGCAAGTGGTAGTTATTATGAAGGTCTTTACCACTATGGGATACTATTTAATCTGGTCCCCACACAAGCACAAATTCTTAACCTCTTATCTGGGGAGATTCCGGCTAAGTGGCAGTTTGGAAGTCAAACGGAACTTGTTACTAATGGTGATTTTAGCTCCTTTGTTGGTTGGTCTCATTCAGGTGGTTGGTCTCAAGATGCTGGCAACAATGAGTATGATTTTGATGATGTAACAACTGGTTATATAGAACGAAATGACATTGTAATAGAAAAAGGTAAGCTGTACCAAATACAATTCACAATAAAGAATTGTGCCTCTACTGGCAATCTGCTTCTGAACAACGAGAACAACGAAGACTTATTCGAGGATGATTGGGATTCCTACAAAGCATTAGCAAATGGAACTTACAGATATGAATATATTGCAACTGCAAGTTCTGGTGCTTCCCCCAAAACAAGATTCTGGGGACATACAGGGGGGACAGATTCATACTCAATAACTGATATATCAATTATCAAACTCGGCGCACTAGCCCTATTAACCCCTGACAGTATAAGCGAAACAAAGTGGCACGAGAAAGCCCAAGGGAATGACTTCTCTGTGACAGAGGCTGAGGTGTTGAACTACGATGGCAAACATACTGATGGTGCTGGTAATCTGCGTGTAGATAAACACATCACTAATATAAATGGTGGTGGATCTGATATAACTAGCTTCAATACCGGCACTGTTGCTGCCTCAGGAACTTATGATTTTCTAATCCCGTCTAATTGCGGTGGAGTATTAATCCTGGTAGAGGATAATGCTAATGATTATGCGTTAGCTGTTTTTAATAATGATTCGGGCACTTTAGCCATGACTGAAGTTATGGACGCTGGAAGCCATATATCAGTTAGTGGAAACAATATTAGAATTACTAATGGACATGGTGGTGGTGCCTCCTACAGGGCAATGTTCATGGGTCGCAATGTTGACGGAATAACGGGGAGCTAATCATGCGAGTTAGATTTGAAGCAACAGATGAACGTGAGGCCGAGGAATATCAAATTAGCGGTATTAATCCTGCTCCCAAGAATACAGTTGCAGGAGGAAGATATGTCGCAAGGAATGGTATAATGATGCGTGGTGTCGAGGACATAACAGAGTACCAGATAGTTGACGGTGAAAAGGTTGAGGTTGTGCCGGACCCAACTCCAGAATCAATCTCCGTAGAGATCTAAGGTTACTCATTCATGCCTCCAGGGACAAAAAATACAATTGAAGTTGAACTTCGAGGGAAGATAGAACACCTCGAGGGGCGGCTCAAAACTGCTGAAACCGCCCTGGAGTCAATGGATGACGGAAGCTCTCTTTGGAGAGAAATAAGCCGGTCAGATAATTAATGACCAAAGTCGGCAAATCAAGATCAGGAAGCATTGAGCTTCACCCTGTTACACAATTTCAGACGCTTCACGGCGATGCTGTTGTTTGGGATGATCTTCGGTTTTCCCTGGCGAACACTAATATAGTATTGGCGGCTACTAGATATGTCAATGACCTATTTAATGGCGGGATCCAGTTCGACTCAGATGCTCGCTATCCTAATGAGCCGATTTATTTTATGGGACAAATGCCGCACTCCTGGAAGCCTGAGAGCAATATCCATCCACATATCCACTGGCTCCAACAGAGCGCAGACGTCCCGAACTGGTTACTCATATATAGGATTATAAATAATGGCGACCCCGATAAAATCCTCACTGATTACAGTTTCCATACAGCCGCAATTATTGAGAGTCATAAATATACCTATTCGGCTGGGACGCTTGCTCAGATATCTAAATTCCCTGTTATTGATATGACTGGTTTCGATATGAGCTGTAAACTTCAACTCGTATTATTCAGAGACACGGCGGACACTAGCGGAGAGTTTGGCGGTGCTGATCCTTCGGCTCTTGACGAAGTTGTCCAGGAGCTAGATATTCACTTCAAATTGAATAGCATGGGATCATCCCAGGAATACGAGAAAGATTCGGCATGAGATTTCGATTAAATAATGACCTGAGTCGGATTGTCTTTTCGAATCACAATAAATTTCATTTCTTTGTATCGATGGTAATCGCTTTTGTTGTCGGGCTTTGGACCGGATCAGCAAGGCTCGGTTTCTTTGCCGGATATGGTGTCTTTTTGCTGTGGGAGATTTACAACGGTTTTTCTCCCTGGTATGAGGATTTTGAATACAACACATTTCAGCCTCATTGGTGGAATTGGGTAAAAGAAAATCTATGGTATTCAGATGGCTTTAGCTATCAAGATGTTTTCGTTTGGAATCTCTCCGGTGCATTGATAGGCGCTGGATTAATCTCACTGATATTGTAAGGAGTTGGAATGGATCACGCAGAACAGATACTGGCAGAAATCAAGGACATGAATGGTAAAGTGACAGATATTCAACTTAAGCATGGAGATCTGGCGGCTCGGAATGATGAGCAACATAAAAACCAGGATGAAAAAATCGCTCTCTTGGTCGAAGCTCGAGGGGACCAGGAAACAAGACTGCGAGGCTTGGAGCATTTCAGAACTGTAATTTTGACAAAGATAAAGGTTATCCCTTTGACTATCTCCACGATAATCGGGATTGCCACAACGCTAATAACGCTCTATCTGAGAGCGGGGTAAGGAGTCAATTATGTGGAGTAGTATTTTTAAAGCAACCGTGTTTGTGTTTCCCTGGGCTAAAAAGGGGTTGAAATACTTTCTGAAAAAACAGCTTGAGAAAAACCAACAGAAAATCGTCGCCAGGATCAACGAGGAGATTGATATTCCGAAACGCACAGAAGCACAAGAGGAAGCGCTTTTCTCTCAAATCTATGATGCACTGCAGGCGGTAATCGAAAAGGAATGGCTGGACTAGATGACAAGTAAAGAATTTGCTATCCAATACGCATTTCAGTTTATCGGTGTCCCTTATGAATGGGGCGGAGATAATGCTCAAGGTCTCGATTGCTCCGGTTTTGTCGGTGTTATTCTCCGGTCCGTAGGTGTTATGAAAAACCGAGAAGATTTAACCGCTCAAGGAATACGAGAGAAGCTCAAGGGATATGAGGAAGATTTTCCGAGAGCTGGTAATATCGTTTTCTATGGAGCTGGTGATCATGCAACTCATGTCGGGTTTATGGTTTCTGATAATGAAATATTGGAGGCCGGAGGCGGCGGATCTAAAACAACGAGCCTCAAACTGGCCGATGATCATAATGCTTTTGTCCGAGGACGCCCTTTTGATTATCGGAAAATTATGTCAATGGCTCATCCCTTTACGAATGCGGGGCGAGTTCATTCGTCCTTATCAGGAAAATAGCAGGCAAGGAAGCCCTGTGCGACACAACAGCGATGAAACAGCCGGAGTCATATAGTACCATAAGTATTCAATTTAAGCCCGAGAAATGGATTCTAGGGTGAAAAAGGTAAGGAAACCTAAAATGTCACAAAAAAGCAAAATAATTAAGTATGAGGTGGGGAAGATAGTCCTCACGCAAGACGAATTGTCATTGAAAGATGGCAAAGCAGTTTTGAAGCTTCTCAAGGATTTAGATTGGACCGAGATTATGTCCGGAGAAATACCGACAACGGAGCTCATGGATAAATATATGGAAACAGGTTTGGTCGAGGAGCTTATCGCTATTTGTGTCAAGGGTATTCCTGAAGGAACGGAAGTCGAGGACTTCCTGAGCATGGAAAACGCTCTAACAATGGTGAACGATTTTTTCGAATTGAACGTGAGCTTGATCAAGAGTGCGACGATCTTATTAGCCAGCTTAATTCGATCCAAAATGCCCGAAGATCAGGGGAGCGAGAAGAACGACAAGAGCCCCCAACCATCTACGGAATTGAAACAACCCCCCTCTACTCAGGAGGACGGCTCGGTTTCTACGAGCAAATCGAATTCGCCCTCACCGAAGGAAGGGCTTACAGAGTAAAAGATGTTGAGCATTTCACAATTAAGGAAGGGCTTTTATGGCTGCTCAGAATGAACTCCTCCTAAAAGTTGGGCTCCAACTAGACGAGGTTATTCGAGATTTTAAAAAGCTCAATAATGTTGTTGGCGGGGTTGACGACAAGATCAAAAAAGGCTCGAAGGATTGGCAAACGTCATTTGCTAAATTTGGGCTCGCCGTTAATGGTATCGAGCAGGGTTTCCGGATACTGGATCGCACAGTCGGGGCGGCGGTCCGAGGGATAGCCAGCTTCCAAACTGAAATGGTCAGAGTAAATACTCTTGTAAATTTAACAACACAAAATTTTAATAAGCTTACAAAGCAAGTAATCGGGCTATCGAAAGAGATCCCCCAGACTGTTGAGGAACTATCTCAGGGATTATATCAGGTGGTTTCAGCCGGAGTTGATGCGAGCAAGGCAATAGACTTTCTCACCGTCAGCTCAAAGGCGGCTGTTGCTGGTTTCACAAAAACAGAAACTTCAGTTGATGCAATAACTTCAGTTATTAATGCCTTTGGGAAAGAAGCGGACGAGGCGGAATCTGTTGCTGATGTATTTTTCACAGCTATTCGAATAGGTAAAACCGAACTCGATCTACTCGCTCCAACTCTCGGACAGTTTGTCCCTCAAGCGGCGGCGGTCGGAGTCTCTTTTGAAGAGGTAGCGGCGGCAATGGCCACGCTGACTAAATCAGCTATTCCAACAGCAAGAGCGGCAACCGGAATCGGTCGAGCACTTACTGAAATGGTTAAGCCCGCTTCAAAAGGTGAGGCGGCAATCAGGGGTCTTGGATTCGCAAGCGGACAGGCTGGACTCGATGCTCTTGGTTTCCAGGGAACCGTTCAAGCTCTTGTTGATGATGGCGCAAATCTGATTGAGATATTCGGAGATGAAGCCGCTCGAGCAATGTTGACACTCGGTAATAATGCAGAACTCGCCGCCTCTGATCTTGATGAAATGACCAAGTCAGCCGGCGCAATGAATACGGCTTTCAATCTTGCGAATATTACTCTTGAGAATCAGCGTTTGATAATGGAGAACGAACTGCAAGCGCTATACCTTAATTTTAGTGATGTGCTTATCCCTGGTTGGACGAGAGCGCTTGTTAATCTGAATGCCGTTCTCAAGGATAACGGTTCGATCAATGCGGCGCTCGCTAAAGCCGGAGACGATGAAGTTAGTCAACTCGAGGCGAGGAAAACAGCTCTTGATTTATTGCAAGATCAATTTAACGCAACCGGATTGAGCCGTCAAAAGCAAGTCATATTTTATAGAGAAAACAAGGAAGCCCTGGAAGCTCTCGGGTTTGGGGTTAAAGACTTTTCAGAGCTTAATGTAACGATGAATGCGCTCATGGCTGAAGCCTTTGAGTTGACAGGAAAAATAACGCAGGCAAAAAAAGATGAGACGATCGTTGTCGAGAATATTACAAAGGCGAAAAAGGAAGAGACCGAAATTGAAGCCGGCGAAAAGA
>JABMPR010000080.1 GCA_013202895.1 bacterium
AGCCGTTAACATAGCCTACACTTTAAAAACAATCTTCAAAGTCAAAAATAGGGTAATTCATAATGCAGATTAAAAAATTGCTATGCCTTCGGCAATTTATTTTTGCCGCTACTTTTTTATTATCATCTCTTGAGGCTGCCTTCGAGTTTCAAGGCCTCGGCTGGGCTGCAGCTTCCGCAAATATCACGGTTGTCGGGGATCCCCACATTAGCCGTCTCATTGTAAACCCAGCTTTGTTGCAAAAGCAGCTGCCTCTGTCGTTTGGTCTGGAGTATTACCAACCATTCGCTGGTTTGAATCTACAGGCTGGATCTCTGATCGTCCTGCATCAAATAGGGTCATTGCCGGTGCTGGGTGCTTTAAAATATTTTGGGGATGATATCTACTCCGAGTTCAGATTGTCTGGAGGGACATCCTGGTCTCTTGATCCTGCCTTTCGAACTGGAATCAGATTGGAATATCTGAATCTTAACATCAGGGGATTTGATTCTCAATCTGCCTTTTCTGTTTCGCCGAGCATATATGTAAAACTCGCGAAGGACATTCACATTGGGTCCGTCCTGGAGCACCTAATGCGTTTGCAGGATTATATAAATCTTCCCCAAAAGTTTTTAATTGGAATATCCTATAACACTGATCCTGTTCTGTTGATGCTGACAATGGAAAAAGAAGCTGCCCTGGCACCTGAATTGTGCCTTGGTATGGTCTCTGCTCCTGAACACAAGTTTCAATTGGCGGTGGGTTATCGCACGCTTAGTCGATCATTTTCTGTTGGTTGGCGGTTTAAGCTGGAGAAATATGGGGTGCATTATTCCTGGGTAAATCATCCTTTTTTACCTGCATCACACGCAATCGGTTTGGAGCTACGTTTCCCATGAGACTTGCATTTGTTCTCTGCCTCATTTTCACTCTGGGAGTGGGGCAATCTGAAACGGGATTGGATCAGGATGAAATGTCCGATCCTGATGAACAAAATTATATAAATGGGATACTCGCAGCTCTGTTTTATCCGCTCAATCTTGAACTGGCGGACACAATGCAGTTAGTATCAAGGGGTTTTTCACAATCAGCCATTGATATCCTGCTTCAATGGCAGCGGGAGGGTGGCAACACTAAACAATTTGAAAGGCTGCAGAAACAGTTGAGATCCGAGGATTTAAAGCTTCTGGAAGGCACTTTGCAAAGCAGACAGAATCAGTCCAGTGTCTTGTTTCGTCAAAGAATGCAATACAGTGCGTCCCTGGAAGGCTGGCGGATACTCCATAAGGGGAGAATTCAAAATGAAATCGGCAGCCTTGTATTTCTCATGGAACAAGATCCTGGTGAGAAGAATTTGACAGATCACTCAGTATTTACTCTGAGTAGTGATCGAATTCCTCGCGTGGGGAGTTTGCTGGTGGGTGATTTTCATATTACCTGGGGTGGGGGTTTGCTTTTGAATCAGCAGAGGGGCAGATCAGGGCTGACACCATCCAGTCTGCAGAAAAATTTTAAATTAGCACTTACCCCACATTACTCTACACGTGAGACGAATTACTTTCATGGCGTTGCCGCTAAATGGCAAAATAATCTGATGCAGGGGGTCGCTTTTATATCAAATCGATGGGCATTGGGGCATTATAACCAAGAGAATTTCAGTGAGGATTCTGACGGGATTCATCCCGCCGGGAAATTATATGATTCAAAATCACTTGATGCAGTTGGAATGGCAGGGATTATAAAATTTTCGAAAATACAATTGTATCTGGCAAGCCTTCAAAATGGACATTTGCAACAGGACTTGGGCGTTGAGCTGGGTGTCCAATTTGAATTGAATCCCAGACACCAATTTCAGGTATTTGTTGATAGTCCCAACTACTATAAAGCCAAATCGCTTGCCAACTGGCGCTATAAAACCAGAGCTTTTGAATTTGCCGTTCAACACAGATACTACAGATCATTGCTTGTTCAATCAGAAGGATCAGTACTAGCACTTCTGGGTTCGAATGCAGAGTCTGAAAAAGGATTGTCTGTACGATTACTCGTGAGACCCCGAAAATATATCATAATGTTGTATTCACTTGATGTGGGGACATCCGCACAGCTCCGATCATTGTCTGATACCAGACAAGTCATCTGGCATAAGGCACAATTCCGTTACCGAATTCCACAGCGCGAATGGCAATTGGATTTGAATGTGAAAGATGATGGACCCCAAATACCAGATGACATTTGGGAGGATGAGATTCAACACCTTCAGATAGCCAAATTCGCTGTTTCGTTAAGTGAAAAACTAACTCCAGCTCTCCGATATCGTTTAAATATTAAGACCGCAATCCAAAAAGAAGAGCAATCAATACTTATCCAGCAACGGATCCTGATAAACTATCACAACTCTAATGCAGCCATTGGATATTCACGTTACTCCATACCATCGTATTTGTTACGGTTGAGTACCTATGAATCGGGTCTGGCTGAAAGTTTTAACTTTTTCACAGCATACGATGATGGGCAACACTGGTTTATCTACCTTAAATATGTGAAAAATGAACTGATCGAACTTGAATTTCGTGTGGCTCAAATGCAAGGCTTTCAATTTCCTGGTTTATCCAAACAACTTGAATATGGATTTCAGTTGTCCGTTGTCTTATAAAACTCGCCCGACTAATTTGAACGCTAATTATGATTCGACTTCGATATAGAATATTCTTTGTATTCCTGTTTATTGCTGTCACCTCACTCCAGGCACGCCGAACTGAGTTGATTCTGCAAAGAGCATCGGATGAACGCTATGTTCCTGCAATTCCGGTTTACATAATCAATGATTATCAATACATGTCTGTTCAAGATCTCTTAGATGCATATAAGACATCAGCCTTCCTGAATCCCGCGGTTCGTAAATCTGTCTTCAGGATTGGGCAGCTCAAATTCAAAGTGACAGCCTACAACCACTATGTGATGGTAGAGGATAAAACCTTTCAGATGTCCCGTGCAGTAATTTTCTTTGACGGAGAAACCTATCTCCCCATGAATGAATTTGTAGATATTTTGAAACAGGTTGGACTGGTCTCTGGGGTCACTATCCTCACTGGCTCAGATACAGCGGAACTTATGGAGCGAAAAACCGATGAACACCCGGAGTTGTCGCCATTTGATATTGTATCCGCAACTATTCAAGAGCGCCAGAATGGAACAGTTATCCGCATTCGAACAGCCAACCATTATGATGCAAATTCGGTGAAAGCCTGGATCAATCGAGAAGAATGGTTATATGTTACTCTGCCAGGTTCTGAAGTAAATAAATCAGCTATTGATCAAACTGAGATTCCCAAAAATAGCAGCGTTCGGGCTGTCACGGCTGATCAGTTGGATGGGACTTCACAATTAACATTCCGTTTGCGTGGTACTATTGAAGGTGTGGACGTGCTGCATCGGCAATCCCCTCCAGAAATATTACTGACCATTCGACGACCTTATGTGATTGATCAGACCCATTATTTGGACAAGGAACGCGCCAAATGGAAACTAGATAAAATAGTATTGGATGCGGGTCACGGAGGACATGATTCAGGAGCCCGTGGCAACTCTTTAAGAGAGAAGGACCTTACGCTGGACGTTGTCAATCGATTGGGTGCACTGATCGAGACGCGAACTGACATTAAAGTGGTCTATACTAGAAAAACCGATGTGTTTGTGCCCTTATGGGAGCGAACCAAGATGGCCAATGAAGCCGGGGGTAAGGTTTTTCTAAGTGTGCATGTAAATGCCAACAAGAACAAAAAAGCTTCCGGGTTTGAAACTTACTTATTACGACCCGGTAAAACAGATGCAGCGGTGGCGGTGGCTGAAATGGAAAATGCCGTTATCAAGCTGGAACAGAATGCTGATCATTACAGTAAGTTGAGTGCTGAACAGCTCATCCTGGCTACAATGGCACAGAGCTCTTTTATGCAGCAAAGCGAGACCCTGGCTGATCTGGTGCAAAGTGAATTTGACAAAAAATTAGTGGGTCAAAACAGAGGGGTTAAACAGGCTGGCTTCATCGTTCTCATTGGAGCATCCATGCCAAACGTGCTGATTGAGTTGGGATTTATATCAAATAAAAATGATGCAAAACTTCTAAAACGGACAGATTATAGGCAAAAAGCTGCCGAAGGCATCTTTCAAGCTTTAATGAAGTATAAAACCCGACATGAGAAACTGCTTTCCCCATGAAGAATCTGAATGCTAAACAGGCAATCGGTATCTTCGATTCCGGACTGGGTGGAATATCTGTAGTTCGAGCTCTCATTAATTTACTACCTCATGAGCATTTGATATATTTTGGGGATACAGCCAGAGTTCCATATGGATCCAAGTCGAAAGAAACGGTCATCCGTTTTTCGCAGCAGATAGCTTCCTTCTTGCTTGAGAAAAAAGTAAAAATGATCGTCGTTGCCTGTAATACAGCATCATCAGTTGCACTGGAAATACTGCAACAAGAGTTTGATATCCCCATTGTTGGAGTGATTGATCCCGGTTCTCGAGCTGCCGTTAAAATTGCTGCCAATAAACGAATAGGGGTAATTGGAACTTCCTCAACGATTCGCTCAGGTGCCTATCGATCGGCCATTAGAGCCTTGGATCCTGAAATTGAAGTCGTCGACCAAGCCTGTCCCCTGTTGGTGCCTCTGGTTGAGGAGGATTGGCCCCATGATGGCGTGGTCAAGCAGGTTCTGGATAGCTATTTAAAAACTTTTTATCAGAATAAACCGGATTCACTGATCCTGGGATGCACTCATTATCCATATCTGAAATCAATTATCCGAGAAGTTATGGGCCCTGAAGTACAGCTTGTGGATTCCGGTGAGGAAACTGCAGCAGATGTAGAATTTCTTCTATCCAGAGAGGGTTTGCTAAATCCAGAAACAGGTGATCCTGGCAGGCATAAATTCTATGTCTCCGATTTCCCTCAAAAATTTGAAGAAACGGCTACGCGCTTCCTGGGTCGACCGCTTGAAAACCTGTTCAAAGTCGAATTGGAAGTATTGGAAGCTTATAAATAGCGCATCATCATTCTGGTGATACTAACATCAGCAAAATCTCAAGATGTTTATAAAAAATATCCCTGGCATCAATATTTAAGTCTTTGTAAGGAAAGTAACGTTAAGTGATGGACACAAAATCTAAGGCTGTATTTGACTATATATTCAGCCTCACATATCCTGGGGTAAAATTGGAATTGTCCCGTGTGGAACATTTTATGACTTTTCTGGGAAACCCACACGAGGCCTACCCTGTTGTCCATATTGCCGGAACAAATGGTAAAGGATCTACAGGTGCCATGTTAGCAGCAATACTTAATGCATATGGTATTAAAACAGGATTATTTACCTCACCGCATCTGGTGAGAGCCAATGAAAGAATCAGGATTAATGATCACCTCATTCCAGATGACTTTATCATCCAAAAAGTCCAGGCTTGGCGCCCTCAAATTGAAGATCTGGGAATAACATTTTTTGAAGTGCTAACGGCTCTTGGGATGGTCTATTTCAAGGAACAGGAGGTGGATTACGCAGTTTTTGAAACTGGTCTGGGTGGCCGGCTTGATGCCACCAATGTTGTTGATCCGGTCGTCAGTGTAATTACAGCCGTATCGTTGGATCATGAGAATATCCTTGGAAATAGTCTTGAACTAATCGCTGCTGAAAAAGCCGGGATCATCAAAACAGGCAAGCCCTTGATCCTTGGCAAGAACTCTAAGCAAGTTCGTGATATAATGGATGTACAGTGTCGAGCTAGAAGGAGTTCATGCACCTATGTTCCAGATGCTGCGGAAATTGTGGAAATAACAACAGTAGGCACATCTCAGGAAATAAAAATCGCCATTGCTGATCGGGTTATTGAAACTGTGCTGCCCTTTATGGGTCTTCATCAAGTTGAAAATTATTGTAATGTACTTGTGACGCTGAATGAATTAGGGCTTGAATTGAATCCAGAGCTTATTCAAAACGGACTTGATCAAATGAATTGGGGGGGACGCATGCAACCGCTACAAATGCAACCCCTTGTCCTATATGATGTTGCCCATAATCCCGAAGGGCTGGAACGCCTATTGGAATCTCTTCGCCGTGCTTCCCTGGCTGATGCAATTCTGATTGCTGGATTCAACGCTCGCAAGAATATCCAAACCATGCTAAATTCGTTGGAGGCCTGGGAGGGTCCAGTCATTTTTAGCCTCTATCTGGGACACTCAGCCATCGAATACGACGATCTGATCAGATTGGGTGTAGAGGCTTCGCTGGTTGCACCAAGCCTTGAAAAGGCATATCAGCGAGCAATTGGACTGCGAAATCGCGCTGACCAGACCGTTTGTTTTTTTGGCAGTCACTATTTGGCCGAATCCTTATATGAACTCTTCGAAATAAAATGAGTTGAAATCGATTCCAGGAGATCAAACTCCAATAAATTATCGCCGAGAATTGAAGCAAATGTCATTTCTGATTCAAATCACATAAACAAATAAATAATCAGATTTTTAATTGACAAGATAGGGGGTGGGATTAAATTCCCCTCGCATTTCAAAGACTGACATGTAGATTCAATCTCCCGGAATTAAAAATTTTTCACAAAAGTCTTAAGTAAATATTAATCATAAAAAGAACAGGTTTATTTCAATGAGTTATACCATTAATCAA
>JABMPR010000006.1 GCA_013202895.1 bacterium
ATTTATGGTCTGCTGATAAGAGAGTGGTGGATTGGATCATTAAAAGAAAGGACTCACAGGAGATTATTCTTGTGATTTAACATAAGAGTGCGTTAGGCATGCTTTTATGAGAGAAAGGCAATTATGATGACTTTCAACGAAATTGACCAAAAGATATCTACTTTTATGGAACGGTGGGGAATTCTTGCTGTTCGCATATCGTTTGGGATAATTTTTATATGGTTCGGCATTCTAAAACCAATTGGCATATCGTCAGCAGAATCGTTAGTACTCGCAACTGTTCCCTGGCTCCCAGTATTTGAGGGAGAAACTTGGGTGGCAATTATTGGCTGGTGGGAAGTAGTGATCGGAATCGCATTCCTTTTCCGAAAAACAATCCGAATTGCTATTGCGTTATTGGCTCTGCAGATGGCGGGGACATTCATGCCTCTCGTTTTTCTTCCTGAAGTCACATTTCAAGCAGGATATATTCCATTTGGACCAACCATGGAAGGTCAATATATCATAAAAAACTTGATGATTATTTCCGCAGCTCTTGTGGTTGGCGGCACAGTCCGTGGTCAAAAAATAGATGCCCAATAAAGGCATAGAGCTGATCCCGACACAGGTGTCGGGACTCAAACCTAGACCGTATGTTTAAATCAAAATAGAGTAAAGCTCCTATAAATTGTTGAGACAACAATATTCAACTAAAGAAAGGAGCTTTACAATGAGAGAAGCTAAGCAGATTGACTTTGATGGTCAAAACATTTATGTGGGCATTGACGTCCATAAGAAAAGTTGGCAAGTGAGTATTTACACCGAACAGTTCGAACACAAGACCTTTACCCAACCACCGGTCAGTGAGAAGTTAGTTTCATATTTACAGCGTGTATTTCCCGGCGGAGAGTATCATGCCGTATATGAAGCTGGTTTCAGTGGATTCTGGACTCATGATGAGCTCAAAGATATGGGTGTGGACTGTATGGTGGTTCATCCAGGAGATGTACCTACTACCGATAAGGAGCGTCGTCATAAGACGGACAGTAGAGATTCACGTAAGCTGGCCAAGCAACTTCGCAGTGGAGATTTATCTGCCATCCATGTGCCTGGCGTTCGTTTACGCGAGGATCGTAGCTTATTACGCCAGCGCAAGACAATACGCAAGGAAGAGACTCGGGTTAAGAACCGCATCAAGCAGTTTCTGCACTTTCGCGGTGTGGACATACCAGTACACTTTTCGAGCAGTTACTGGTCAGGATCATTTATAAAGTGGTTGGAGGAAGTATCTCTGTACTGTGAGACGGGAACGGCTACTCTGTCTTCACTCTTGAGGCAGTTGGCGTCCCTTCGCAAGGAACTGGCCTGTTTGAGCCGTGATATCCGTGAACTGAGCAGAACAGCAGCATATCGGGATGGGGTCAAGTATTTGAGTTCCATATCAGGTATTGGTGTATTGAGTGCCATGGTATGGTTGACAGAACTTGGCAACATTCATCGTTTTAACAGTTTTGATCAGCTTTGCAGTTACGTAGGGCTGGTGCCCTGGGAGCATTCTTCGGGAGAGAGTGAATACACTGTTGGATTGGATCGTCGAGGCAATAAGGTGTTACGAACCTTATTGATCGAGAATGCTTGGGTGGCGGTAAAAAAAGACTCTGAGCTCATGCTGGCGTATAGCCAGTATATAAAACGTATGAAGGGCCAGCAGGCCATTGTACGTATTGCCCGCAAGCTGCTGAGACGGATTCGTTTTGTACTGGTGAATGAACAGAACTTGGAGTAAGAAAACGCTGGGAAAGAAATTTTGAAATAGATCCAGACCATTATTAGGGCGGGACTAACGCTACTAACGCGCTGCAGCTCCATTGGATGTCTGCTCAGCCTAGACTGCGTCCCGCCCCAATCTGGCTAAAAGCGGTTGTGCAGTCAATTTATGGTCTGCTGATAAGAGAGTGGTGGATTGGATCATTAAAAGAAAGGACTCACAGGAGATTATTCTTGTGATTTAACATAAGAGAGCGTTAGGTAGAATAGCGTTCTGTTGCTAAAACAAGTGAAACTGGTAAACTTGAGTGAAACATCGATGAGACATTTTATTGGATTATAAAGTATCAGAGGATTTCCTTGCTAAGTATGTAGCTATTGTATGCTGCCTTTGTGGGTTATTGTGGTCGGCCATGTATTATTACATTTTTGGTCTTGGCTTAACCATGTTCTTACCTCTTCTTTTTGTAGTTATCGTTTCCTCGGCACTTATTATCTCAATAGGTAAGTGTAATTTTACATATGTGATTTATGCATTAATAGCCTGTATAACATGGATATCGGCTTTCATCCAATGGAGCATTGGTGATATTCATGAATCAGGGCTCGTCGTGTCATGGTCTTTTCTGGGGCCTATTGGAGCTTCAATCTTTTTAACTAAGAGGGAAGCATATTTTTGGCTTTCACAGTTCATGCTCATCTTAATTATTTCAGTGTATTTTAATCCTGATTTAGTTGCTCACGACATTGTTGTCCCAACAAATGTCATAAACATATTCTATTTAATGAATGTGGGAATAGCCTCCCTTGTCGTGTTTATGGCGGCTACTCGATTTGTCAATTTAATACAGCTAGAGAGACAGAAATCTGATAACCTGTTAGAGAATATGCTTCCACTGGAAATCGCTAATCAATTAAAGCGAGAGAGTGGTGTGATAGCTAAGTCTCATGATTCTGCCAGTATTCTATTCGCAGATATCGTAGGGTTTACAAACTACTCTGCCGGTATTACTCCAGAAACACTTGTAACGGATCTAAATGAGTTGTTTAGTGAATTTGATTTACTCGTTGCTAAGTACGATATTGAAAAAATAAAAACAATTGGGGATGCATATATGGTGTGTGCTGGAGCACCAAAAAAATCGCCGGATCATGCAAACAGAATTGTTGAATTTGCTATAGAAATGTTGGCTGTTGCGCAAAGTACTATACGTCATGATAATCTCCCGTTCGATTTACGGATTGGCATTCATTCTGGGACTATAACAGCTGGAGTAATTGGGACTTCAAAATACGTTTATGACCTCTGGGGTGATGCTGTAAATATTGCAAGCAGAATGGAATCATCTGGAGTACCAGGCAAAATTCAAATATCTGATACAACAAGAAAACTAATTGAATTGGACTATAAATTTGAGGCAAGAGGTCCAGTAGAGATTAAGGGTAAAGGGAAAATGGACACGTTTATCGTGAGTGATAGACGCTAATAAGCACTTATTCTCTCCTAAATAGTCAAAATAGCTACCTTCAAGAACGAACTTCAAAACTGGCGGGGAGCACAATGCATGGTTCATCTTATACGGTCATCATAAACCCCCATTGATGATCTGATATGGGGGTATTACTTTGAATATCATAAACTTACAAGTACAAACAAAAAGTGTTTATTCGGGCGTTTTAACGAAATGTTCGTCTTATACGAGACCGTATAATCACTGTTAGGCTCTTTGACAATTCTATGAAGACGATATTTTCTAAATAACATGTAAACCAAAAAGGACTATTAAGTGAGACGAACAAAATTGCTATTCAGTATCATAATGCTTCTATTTATAACGATCTCAGTAAATGCAACCGAGGATAGTGAGATAGTAGAAAAAACTAAAAACAAACTTCAAAAAATTGCTAATGATGTCATTCAGAAAGATAAGCAATATAGAAATTGTATGATAACCGTCTCATCAGGTGATGGCACGTTTAAATGGTCCAGCGCTGTTGGCCAAGCGAATCAAGAGAATAATGTGAAGGTAACAATTGATACACCGTTTTACCTCGCGAGTATTACCAAGCTGTTTACGGCAGTTGTGATCATGCAATTATATGAAGAAAACAAAATTGATTTAGAAGATCTTATGGTTGATTACCTTCCGGATTCTTTGATAAATGGGATTCATGTGTATAAAGGGATAGATTATACCGACAATATACAAATACGCCATCTATTAAGCCATACTTCTGGTATTCCTGACTATTATGAAAAAGCACCAAAAGGTGAGAAAAGTTTTTTTGAGTTGCTCTTAGTAGAACCAAATCGCGAGTGGACGGTGGAAAGTACAATAGAAATCGCCCGAGATAAACTATCACCAGATTTTGCACCGGGTGAGAAAGCTCAATATTCTGATACAAATTTTCAATTGTTAGGTCTTATTATTGAAAAAGTGGCAGAAAAACCGCTGCATGATATTTATATGGATTACATTTTTAAGCCATTGGAAATGAATCACAGCTATTTATTTACCCGGTCAGCTCCGCTAGATCAACAGACATTACTTCCCGCTCATATTTATTATAAAAATGCTGATATCACCATGCACAAAGCATTTGAGAGTTCCTGGGCAGATGGTGGTATTATATCAACAATGGACGATTGTATTGTGTTTCTCAAAGCGTTGAATGAAGGAAAACTTTTAAAAGACAAAGCGAATTTATCAATTATGCACAATTGGAACAAAATTCAGTTCCCATTGCAGTACGGACTTGGTACGATGTATTACAAGCTACCGCGGATTATGACTCCATTTTCCTCGGTGCCTGGTATTTGGGGACATTCGGGATCAACTGGTTCATTTTTATATTATTGTGAGGATCTAGATTTTTACATGGTTGGTTCAATTAACCAGGCAAAGTCTCCTGGTAAGCCTTATCAACTAATGACAAAAATATTAAGTGTTGTTAAAAGGTTATAGCGGTAGTACTGACGACCACCACAGAAATTTAAAAAAATGAGCCTAACAAAGGTACTGTGTCAAAAACCTAGCATTTTATCCTGAATAAGCAGGATCATATTCAGTTTCGACCAAACATTAACAAAGATCACCAAAAAGTCGTATAGAAATAGGTGTAAAACACCTCTTTTTCAAAATGGAGACTTTTTAGTGACCGACACCCCTTTTGGCCAATTAAATGGAATATGCAATTAATACCTGAGCAATGTAGTAGGTGCTCAGAACAATAAGTTGTCCGGCCTTATGCTTTTTAACAAAGCGGTTAAATACCAGGATTATATCTGAGCTAACAAAAAATACACATCCGATAAGAGCGATAATACTGCTGTGAGAAAATGATAATTCTAGTCGCCCCATCGATTGCCATAGTAGTATCATCAATATTAATGAATAAATGAGTACCGGAATCGTCTTCCCTTCAACTTTGGGAAATAGAGTTTTTAAAATAAAAGCGCCGATAACTACACCTGGAATTAGATACAAAAAATTTACAGGAAATACCGAATCACTGATAAAAGCGAATAAATAAAATAAATGGGCCACGAGAAAGAACGCTAAGCCCTGCAAGAATTTATCTGAGGGTAACATTAATAGAACATCCCCAAGCATGGAAAAAACCAGACCGCAAATAATCATTATTTTATAGAACGCTGAAACTTCAGGTATCTGGACAATGCTAAAAAGAATTATTATGATAAGAGTCAGTGGTTTGAATAAATATGCTTGTTTGGAAAGATGCTTCCAATCTGCTCGAATATGCAATCCTGCAGAAATGAGTGCGAGGGCAGGGATAATATTTATAAGGATCAAGTTCATTGAGCTCGCCGGGAAATTTAACCGGATCAGTCCATGCTGCTCATCTTTTCTATACGCGAATTTTGGGACTTTTTCAAAATAGTCATTTATTAGTCACTGCAACCCTGCTAACCCTTATATAGCTCAAAAGGCAACGGATTTCCTTGGCTGGCGTAGCTCAAGGAGCGTAGACTGCTAATCCATAGGTTACGTCTTCGCCCCGACAACCTGTTTATTAACAACAAAACCACAAAACGATGTCAGACCACCAAGCTAGCCCTGCTTGCCCATCGTAGCCGAACCCCGCCAAAGGTGGTGGGGAGAGCGAAGATGGGAGTACACAATTGAGTCCCTTATTGCGGGGCTCTTTTTAGTGCTAGTCCTCACGAATACGATTGTTGTCAGGTGGTTTTATCTAACAATATCTCGACCTAAAGCAGATTCCCAGCCGTAGTGAGCCTCTATCAAATCTTACTTCATTAAATGTCGGCTAAACCAGGGGAGCCCAAACAGTCCGACTGCATATCTTTTCAAATTCACCTGAAATTGCACTTGAAAGCAGCTTTTCTATTAACTAAATTATACACATGTCAAAAAATTATATAGCAGTATAAAGGTTAACATGAAAATCATAAAACAAGCCGAACTCGCATTAAAGCGAAAAATAGTATTAGATGCAGCTGAATCTTTGTTTGAGAAAAATGGTATCGAAGAAACGAGTATGGAAGCCCTTGCAAAGGCTGTTGGCTATACTCGAGCCAGCCTTTATAATCATTTTGTCAGCTGGGATGATATATGTTTCCAAGTGTTTTTTAAACATTCGAAAATTAGATGGCTACGACGCCTTGAAGCTATGTCACTTGTCTCAACAGCTATCGAAAAAGTATATATATGGGGTAGATCAGGTTACGAATATGGTTGTGAAAATCCACTTGTTGTAGAGTTGCAAACATATCTTGATTATAGGGGGCTGCATGCGAAAAGGATCACATCTGAAATAATGGGAGAGTATGACGAACTGAACATGCACTACAAGGATCTCGTACACAATATTTTGGAAGAAGGGATTTCAGAGGGTTCCATCCGTGAGGATATTGACATCGATTATACAATCAGTCATTTAGCATATGCACTACGGGCGATAATCAATCGAGCATTAGCACAATCTTATTCAATGGTGACTATTAAACCGGACGATTATATCGAACAATTCCTTGAATTATTCATCAGAGGGTTAAAGAGTTAAAATTTGATTTACGAATATTGGTTTCAACTCAATCAAGTTGGCCAATCATCCTTATAGATATGAAAATTTAATTACTACTAAATTCTTTTTGGAGACACAAAATGAAGCATAAGAAATCGATATCAACACTGGGACTTTTATTTATGGTGAGCTATGCAATGTTTCTCACCGGATGTGGGGGGCAGCTGGAAACGCAAGCCATCCGTAATACTTTAGCTAAAGAAATTCCGATTGAAGACTTCTTTAGAAAACCTCAAGAATCAGGCTATACACTATCTCCAAATGGTAAACATTACCTTTATAGAGCTCCAGTAGATGGAATCAATAATATTTTTATTCAGGAAATTGGAAAGACCGGGGCCATCCAGTTGACCCATTCAACAGATCGTGACATTAGACGCTTTTATTGGGGCAATGAAAATTCAGTACTGTATCAACAAGATACCGAAGGGGATGAAAATTATAAGCTCTATACCCTTGATATTGATTCAAAAGAGATTAAATGCTTAACTGATTATGAAAATTCAAATACCAAAATAATTGATTTTTACGCTAATGCCCCTGATGAAATCATAATTGGACTCAATTCACGCGATCCGGAAGCTTCTGATGTTTACAAATTAAACATTTTATCTGGTGAACTCAGAATGCTAGAGCAAAACCCAGGAGATGTACGTAGCTGGATGGTTGATAATGAAGGCGTCGTTCGTATTGCATATGCGAAGGATGTGCTGTACAGACAGGATGAAAAGAGCGACTTCAGGAAGCTAATGGCAAATCAGGGCGAAGATGATACGTTTACAATCCAATACTTTACCCCTGACAATAAAAATGTATATGCCTATTCAAATGTGGGCAGGGATAAAATAGCGATCGTTGAATACGATCTTGATAAAAACGAGGAAGTTAATGTCCTATTCGTAGATCCCTATTACGATGCATTTGGTGATGATGAGAGGGATTATTTTGAGTATTCTGCGAGTAAACAAAAACTGCTTTACGCCTTATATACTGCGGAAAAGCGCACATTACACTTTTTTGATGAAGACTTTAAGAATATGTATAACAAGCTCAAGCAAAAGATAGGCAACTATGAAATCCAATTCGTATCCAATTCTGATGATTTCAACACCCTTATGTTTTATGCCAGCAGCGATAAGTTAGAGGGTACCACATATCTTTATGATTATTCCCGAGACACTATTCAGTTTATCTCCAAGGCAACTCCCTGGCTGGATGAATCTGAAATGGCAGAGATGAAGCCGATTCATTATACATCCCGAGATGGCTTAACTATCCATGGATACCTCACAATCCCAAAAGGTATGAAGGCCGGGGATCTACCAGTCATAGTTAACCCTCATGCCGGACCACAATGGCGTAGCTCCTGGGGGTTTAATGAGTATAACCAATTTTTTGCCAACAGGGGATATGCTGTATTTCAGATGAATTTCAGGGGCTCTGAAGGCTACGGAAAGAAATTTATGCAAGCCGGTTTTAGAGAGTGGGGTCTAAAAATTCAGGATGACATCACCGATGGGGTTCATTACTTAATTGAACAAGGTATTGCAGATAGGGAACGAATTGCAATTTATGGAATAAGTTTTGGAGGCTATGCTGCATTGGCTGGAATAACCTTCAGCCCTGATTTATATGCTTGCGGGATTGATTTTTGGGGACCATCAAACAAATTTACAGCCTATAGCGCTTTTCCTCCTCAATGGAAGCCATTCATGGGTGAAATTCATAGACGCTGGTTCAATCCTGCAGTTGACAGTCTCCAGATGTATGCGACATCACCCGCATTCCATGCAGATAAAATAAAAGCACCAGTGCTCATTGCTCAATCTGCCAATGATAGGAGAGTCAGGCTGGAACAATCAGAGCAAATGGTTGAAGGGCTAAAAAAATACAATAAAGAATATGAATATGTTCTTCTCCAAGGAGAGGGGCATGCACTCACAAATCAAAAGAAACTTATTGATCTAATGACGCGGGTTGAGAAATTTTTAACTAAACACATGCAAAGTTCATATCAGTGACTTTTTGGTGACCGACCCCCTCTAAACCCTTATATAGCATAAAAGACAACGGATTTCTAGGGCGCGTCGTAGCCAACGCTCAAGCAGGACCCGGCTTGCCCATCGTAGCTGAATCCCGCCAAAGGCGGTGGGGAGAGCGAAGATGGGAGTACTAAAACAGACCAGCCTGTCTGGTCTGTATGCATCTCTGTGAAGCTATAAGTCTCTATCTAAATAACTATGATCAGGTAGTTCTCTGATTGCTTAATTATTCGAATCGTCTATCTTCCATACTAAACAACTAAAGGAACACTTATGAGGAAGACATCGCCACGCATGAGAACGAATAGCAGCTGCGATGCATCCTCACAAATTGTAATATTGCTATGTAGCCCGATGTTTTGATGCAGGCCAGTATGATTATTTGGCAATAGATGTTATCCATGCTGCAGGAGAAATTTCATGTATGGCCACTTCTAGATACTTAGCCTACGATAAATGGGGAAAAACGGCAGTCCCCTTGAATACTATTCAAGATGTCAAATGACTGTAAGAACCGAAATTAGCAAAACCAGTGAATACTTTGCCCAGGTAGAGAGACACCGACGGGTTGGTGAATTCATTGTTGCCCATTCTACCAACACCAATAACATTTATTCGGAGGCATCCTCCCTACTCAATATTTCCCACCCTATCACCCTTCTGGATCTCGGCTGCGGGTATGGGAATTTTACGGCTGCACTTATTCCCAAACTCAAGCAAGGCTCTGTCTGTCATGGTCTTGATTGCCGGATCAATTTGATGAAGCCCTATCTTGACACGGTTCAAGCTGCCGGTCTTTCGGGAAAATTCTTTGCCATTGAAGCTGGCATAATAAACCAACTACCTGATAATTGTTATGACCTGGTCGCTGCAGCCTATTCGCTTTACTTTTTCCCTCATCTGCTTGAGGAGATTAAGCGGATTCTCCAGCCAAGCGGCATTTTGTTGGCCATCACTCATTCGAAGCAAAGTTTGAAAGAATTCTTTGATGATCTACGTACGGTTCTGTTGAGTTTTTCTGGAAGGCGTAATGACTATTTCGATATCGAGAAACAAGTTGCATCCTTCTGTGAAGAAAATGGTCTGGAATTTCTACGACCTCATTTTGAGATCGTTCAGATGAGCAGACATCCAAATCAACTGGTTTTCAAGTCGGATGATGTTGATGATCTACTCTACTATCTGGATTTCCGTCTTGACGTTATGTCTGAGGAAGAATCCCTGGGCGACGATATCCACCTTAGAGGTCTGAAACCCAAACTCTTCAACTATATCCGCGAACATATCAGGACGAAAGGTAGCTACTTGCTCAACAAGGAAGATGCTATTTTCATAGGCAAACATCCAAGGTAACTACAGATGAAAACACCCCGAAAGTATTGTGGAAATTGTGGGTCGCGCCTCGAAAGTCGCATGATAGAAGACCGTGTGCGGGATTTTTGCCCGAGTTGCGAACTGGTGTACTATTATAATCCTCTCCCTGTGGTTTCAGCCATCGTGGTGAACCAGCAACGGGAAGTACTCCTGGTTCTACGAGATCGTGAACCCCAGGCAGGTAAATGGGGTCTGCCATCAGGATTTGCTGAATTGAATGAGACCATCGAGG
>JABMPR010000081.1 GCA_013202895.1 bacterium
AACGTTCCTCGTTTTAAAGCTGGTAAAGGTTTGAAAGAAGCTGTCAACTAAACTCTTTCCTTTACATCAATTGAAAATGGGCGTGTTTTATCACGCCCATTTTTTTATCCCTATTCACATAGTATTTCATATACAACTGGAGATGAACGCAGATTAATAAATAGAGTGGTACCAGCCTTCTTCCTTTTGATTATATCATGGCAAATTTGTACCAAGCACTTTGGGTAAGAGGGGATCGCTCCTATATTTAAGGCCTATAACCGCGATCTAGTTCAAGCGGAGTGGTTCTGGACTTGTCATTCCAGGGCAACAAGCGAAGATTGATAGATAAATAGGACGCTGGGTTAGCCCGGAGGATCCGTTGGGAGAATTTCACCATGCAAGCTATCTGCAGTGTTTCACTAGATGCCATAAGCGATAACTTTAGATTTTTCCACGATAGAATTTCGCCAGCACAAATAATCCCGGTTGTAAAAGCAAATGCTTATGGGCATGGAGCTTTGGAAGTTACCAGACATCTGCACCAGAATTTTGGAGTTAAACTGTTCGCTGTTGCCACTCTGGAGGAGGCTCAAGAGTTGTCAAAGGAATGTCCTCAGATTTCAATTTTAATATTTTCACGAATCTTTCCCCATGAGCTACAAGATCTGCCCTTGAATTCCATCCTGAGCATCGGATCAATTGAGGATGCCAAAGCCCTCATTGACTCAATGCACAGTGCGATCAAAGTTCACCTGAATGTGAATACTGGAATGAACCGTCTGGGGCTAAGCCTCGAACAGGCGACTGAACTGCTTTCCAGTCCAAACTCAAATTTAGATATTCAAGGTGTCTACAGTCATTTCTCTTCTTCGGATACCCTAGATGAATCAGCCTTTACGCACCAAAATAAAATTTTTGCCCAGTTTATCGATCATATTCGTTCTAGCGGATTTCAGGGATTAATTCACTTTTCCAATAGTGCTGGAGCCTTACATGAAAATCAGGCTGCCTATGATGGCATGCGCCTGGGAATCGGACTTTATGGTTATGATACAAGTCCAGCGGGGAAGTATCACAAATCTCTTCGACCAGCGATGGAGATTAAAGCACCACTTATCCGGGTAGAACAAGTTAAAGCAGGTGAGACCGTAAGTTATGCTGGAAAATGGCAGGCATCTGTTGACACTAATATTGGTACGTTGCGTATTGGTTATGCCGATGGATATAGTCGGGCTTTAACCAACTTAGGAATCACTTCCTTCCAAGGGAAGCTTTATCCAGTGGTTGGAACGGTAACCATGGATCATATCATGATCGATCTTGGAAATGATAATCTCCAGTCTGGGAGTCTGATTACAGTTCTGGGTGGAGATGAAGAGTCAGTCAAAATTGCCTCAGTTGCGCGCAAATTAAAAACCATCAGTTATGAAATCTGTTGTGCTGTTTCACCCCGCGTAAAGCATGAGTATCAATAAATTTTCAAATTACACAGTTCCACACAGGAATTATTGACAAACCAAGCTTGTTTATTTGATTCCAGCGAAAAAGTTGATATCAAATAATAGTTGAATTCCCTGAAATATTTCTTAAATCCCACCCTGCATCAGAACATCGGAAGCAATGAACTCTGATGAGCCAAATTGGCAATGCTTCCTGATTTATTTTCCAAGAGGAGTTCTATCTTGAATGTTATAGTGATCGGCGGCGAGATATCCCACGATTCTGATAAATATATAGATGCATTTCCTCAATCTCGAATTGACGTTTTAGATTCATCTAATCTGAGCGCCAAAACGCTTTCCAACAAACTACTTGGCTGTGAGGGGGAGATCGTGCTCCTTGTCGATGCTCGTACTGAAATAATTGAATTTAAACAAAGTGCGGCCGAACTTTTTGAGCTGGTTGCTGAAACATCCGAAGACTGGTCCTTGATCTATGCTGACTACGAGGTGGATGATCAAGGGCAAATTACCGAAGAGCATCTTCTCGATCACCATATTGGCAGGGTAAGGGATAATACTGACTATGGGAAAGTTTGGGTTCTGAATCTTGAAAAGGTAAGAGAAATATTACCTCTATCTGATACTACCCAAACAGCTTTTTTTTATGAATTAAAACTACGTTTGAGTGAAGTAGGGGAATTGGTCCACATAGCAAATCGTTATTCCGGGTCCGCTTATCGGATATATAAACCCATAGCCGAGCAAAATGTTTTTGATTATCTCCTGGCCAGCAAGGAATCCCAATTGGAATTAGAAGCGATTGCTACGGATCATCTCAAACGTATCGATGCCTATCTGGCTCCCGGTGCCTTCTATTCAAAAGTGCCATATGCACATAAGGAATATGCTTTAATAGCCAGCGTAATTATCCCCGTAAATAATCGTCCCGATTTTATCGAAGCAGCCATCGAATCAATCCTGAACCAAACTGTTCAAGATATTGAGGTCATTGTTGTAGTTAATGGGGGTCAAAATGACCCAACGGTCGCAAGCGTAAATCATTACCTCGCTGGTGGAAAAAAGTTTGATGCATCAAAACCGGCAGTCCATCTCGAAGTTCTGGATATCAACAATATTGGTCTATGCCTGAATGTGGGTTTGAAGAAGGCCAGGGGTAGGTATTATGTCCAGTTGGATTCAGATGATCAATTAACACCTGATGCAGTAGAAAAGATAGACGCAGTCTTCCGGTCTGATGATACAATTGGAATGGTTATAGGCTCCTATGAAGTATGGGAAAAAGACAGCGCGACTGGAGAGATCAGCCGCATGGATTCAATTCCCAAAGTAACCCATTCTGAGTGGACTGAAGATAATGGACGGAACAATTTATTGCGCATTAATGGAGCAGGTGCTCCCCGTTCCTTTTACATAGATGCAGCCAGAGATTTGGGTTATTTAGATATGAATACGACACCCTTCGCACGGAACTATGGTGAAGATTATGAGTTCGTGTCCCGCATGAGTGAGCATCATCGAATTGGCAGGGTCTGGGATCCGATTTATAAGGTAGTTCGACACGGTGGTGGAACCGATCATAATATTGATCGGGCCACGGTTGACAGGAATAATAATGCAAAGGACGTTATGCGACAGCAAGCTATTTACCGACGTCAGGTACTAAATGAGGTTGAAAATGGATGACATTATTCTAATAGGAATTGACGGTGGGGCATCAAAAGTACTCGTGCATAAAGTTGATATTCTGACAAACCCTATGCGCTTTGTTGCCTTGAAACCGTTTATTGAGGTTACTTACAACAGTTCCGAATTCAATAATCCAAAATTTAAGCCCATTTCTCTTACGCGCCAGCTTATGGAGAGAAAAAAAGATGGCATGGAACAGACCAATAAAGAAGCGAATCAAGAAAAAGCAATTCTACAAAGTTTTATTAAAGCTATCCGGACTATCCTGGGAAATAAAGTGAACAAGGATGTTGTTGTGGGAATTGGACTTCCCGGGCTAAAAACAGCCGATAAACGCGGGATCTCAGCCATGGCAAATGGTCCAAGGATGCCAAAATTCCTCAGCAATTTGGAAAAAGAATTAAAAAAAGAAGATATCCCCAGCATGCATTCAATTTATGCCATAGGAAGCGATGCTGATTATTGCGGACTCGGTGAACAATGGGGCGATGATGGTGGTATGCGTGGAATCTCTTCGGCGTATTATTTTGGTGTTGGGACTGGGATTGCCGATGCCATGCTGCTTGATGGGAAGAGCGTGGCATTTGATGATTGTTACTCCTGGATCGCCAAGACCTGGGAAATGCTGGTTAGTAAAGATGAGAGTTATGAAGATCTGCTTTCAGCCAAAGGAATCCAGACCAATTATGGCAAATTGGTGGGAAAAAGTCTTGATGATATGGAGGAAGAGGAAATATATCCATGGCAGATATATGAATATGCCCTCAATGAGGATGAAGCAGCTTTGGCAGTAACCAGTAAAACAGCAAAAGCTCTGTCTGAATTATTTTATCATAGAATCCGAACGCTGGCTGTGGGTGCACCGGAAACCCAATTGTTGATAGAGGATCGTATCTTAGAAACTGAACATGAATATCTGGGTAAAATATTTGATCGTATAGTCGTAGGGCAGCGCCTGGGAGATATTTGGGACTTTAAAGACTTTATACCTTTGCTCCTGGATCCAGTCAACGAAAAATTGGGCCGGATGATTCATTCCTCGGATTTACCAGCCGAAATTAAAAGCGCCTATCTAACTAAAACCAATCGTCTCCGTGATGATCTCATAATCAATTCAGAATTGAGACATGCGCCGGCGTTGGGAGCTGCAGTCGATGCCTATCTCCAGTGGATTGAACAATGATCAAATCAGGGTAGGGATAGTCCTCCCCGAAGACAAGATCCACAAAATCTCCGTATCCTGGTCCTCGCAATCTAAAGTTTCTGGGAATCTCCCCGACTTGGGGTCAACACATAATCTGAGTTTATCGGTAGAAGCAGGAAATATCAAGGTAAATGGATTAAGAGGCGGGCAGCGAGTTCCTGACTTGACGCTTCAATGCCCTGACAAAGTTGAGTCATTATCGTCTGGTACTGGCTTTCAGCTAAATCCGGTTATAGCAGGTCGAGGATTCCATTGGGAAAAACAAATTAGTGTTAATTTGCCTGGTGAATTGAAAATCACTGTTGAAGAAGGCCACCTTAAAATAATCAATACACTCAATGTAGAAGCCTACGTGGCTTGCGTAGCAACCTCAGAAATGGGTGCCGATGCCCCGGCAGATTTGTTGGCAGCTCAAACTGTTGTTGCGAGATGTTGGTCAATGGCATTGGCTGAAGCAAAACATCTGACTGAAGGTTTTGATGTCTGCAACGATGATTGCTGTCAACGCTATCAAGGTACCAGTTTTCTAACCAAACATTCGCTCCAAGCTGCAATGGATACCTTGGGGGAAGTTCTGCTGTGGGACAACAAAGTTATTGATGCACGCTATTCAAAGAACTGCGGCGGTATGCTGGAAGCTTACGAAACGGTATGGGAAGGCGAAAAAGTGCCATATCTTATCCCCCTTTGGGATGCTCCTGAGCAACGTTCAGGCCAGGCTGTGGATAATTTTGAAGATCTCTGGAACTACGAGGATGCCTATTGCTCATCAAAACGATTTGAATCAGTTAATTTGGCAGCTATGCTTGGAAAAGTCGACGTATCAGGGAGCTACTACCGCTGGGAACAGGTGCTGGCCAAGACAGATATTTTGAGAAATTTAGTAAAATACAACGACAAGGTCTGGATGAAACTGACTGGGATTAGAATTATGGAGCGCGGTCCCAGTTCTCGTATAAAATATCTTTTCCTGGATGGAATTGATGAGAGTGGGCGGATAGTAGAACAATTGGTTAAATCAGAGTATGGAATCAGGCGCATGTTTAGCGATTCATTTCTCTATTCATCTGCTTTTGTGATTAAAAATGCCGAATCTCTTGTTGATGACGACCATGTTATTCTCAGAGGTGTCGGTTGGGGACATGGAGTTGGCTTGTGTCAGATGGGAGCACTGGGAATGGCTCTAGCCAATATTGGGTATAGGGATATCTTAGCCCATTATTACCCGGGGACAACATTTACTAAAATCTGATACAAATCATCCAGTTGGATTCCAACCTCTACATTGAATCATCTCGCCTCCGATTTCCTCAATTGATTTGAAACCTGGTGATTTTTTTATTAATGTTGTAAATGGTTTTAACTAACCTAGTTTGACCCAACAATCTGGAGCAAAGATCGATGTTTGGTGAAAAATCTTCTTTCCAAAGTCATTTTATTATATTCAATATAATCATACTGATATTTATCAGCTCTTGCGCGCGTCAGCCTGTCACTGTTGTTCAACACGAATCCGTACCAGATCTTCCAGCCAGACCTATGCCGGCTCCTGCCGGCACAGTTGTTAAAAGCGGATTAGAAGTATTTCTGGAGCGAGACCCCGATTTCGAACATCTGACATATGGTTTACTGGCAAATCAGACCTGTGTGAATAGTGAATTAATACATGGGGTCAAGTTGCTCGAGAAGCGGATCGACTTGCAGCTGATTCTGTCGCCAGAACATGGTCTATTTGGTGCAGAAAATGCAGGTGATGCGGTAGGCAACGAAAATGATATTACTACTGGTATCAGGTCACTGACAACCTACAGAAAAAACCCAGAACAGATTGCTGAGATGATCAAGGATCTGGATGTCATTCTTTTTGATATTCAGGATATTGGTATCCGATCATATACTTATATTTATTCCATGGCTTATTTGATGCAGGCGGCTGCTATCGCAAGTAAAAAAGTGATTATTCTTGATCGACCCAATCCACTCAATGGCAATCAGATCGAGGGGAATCTGCTGGATCCAGCATTCTCAAGTTTTGTTGGTTTATATCCTATACCATATCGACATGGAATGACCACAGGTGAACTCGCTCTCCTGTTCAATTCAGAATTCGAGATAAACTGTGATCTGGAGATAGTGAAAATGGTTGGCTGGGAACGCGAGATGTGGTTCGATGAAACCGGTCTTCCCTGGGTACCCACATCTCCTCATGTTCCTGATGCAGCTACCATTCTGCCAATGATCTCCACCGGTACATATGGTGAATTGGGTATGCTTTCAGAGGGCGTCGGGATAACAATCCCTTTTGAAGTGTGCGGAGGACCCTGGATCAAAAATCCGGGAGAGTTTGCTCAGGCACTCCAGGAACGTGCTGGTAAAGGAGTCATTTTCCGCCCAACATTTTTTAAGCCGTATTACGGTAGACATAAAGGACAGGTATGTGGAGGCATACAACTTCATATAACTGATCGAAATATTTATTCAGCCTATCTAACCGGATTGCTGCTTGTTTCAGTTCATCAGGAGCTCTATCCTGAAATTGATTTGTTTCAGAATGAAGGACGTTTGAGCATGTATGCCAAAGTCATGGGGAGTGATAAGATTCAAAAGGATCTTCAGAGCGGCAAAGACCCGCTTGAGATGGAACAAGCCTGGTTAGAGGATCTTGGGAAATTCGGGGTGCTTCGAGAGAAGTATCTCCTTTATAACTAAAGCATTTTTATCTGGAGTATTCTAAATTGAAAAAATTGATTTATTTGATGGGTCTTATTACCGCATTGGGAATCTCATTTGCCATTGGACAGGAGATAATTCCCAAGCCGCATGCCGATCAAGTTGCCCAATATGGACATCTGAGGGTTGACCAGGAAGCTGGATTTCAACGATATCCCATGGAATTGGTTGAGCGCGAGGGAGAGAGAGATCCCAGCCACGTAGTATTTGGGTATCATCCCTATTGGAATGGGCTCTCCTGGGAAAATTACAATTATGATTTTCTCAGCCATGTCGCCTGGTTTGGTCTCGAAATGAATTCCAGCGGGAACGTCACCAATTCTCACGCCTGGCCAGTTACCGGACTTGTAAATCTTGCTCATAGCAATGGTGTGAAAGTTATTGTCACTACAACCCTTTTTGATAATGATGGTATTGCCACGCTTTTAGCCAACGCAACATACCGTCAAACAGCCATTGATAACCTTATCTCAAGAGTCATCCAGGGAAATGCAGATGGTGTCAATATCGATTTTGAATTTGTTCCCACAGCAGCCAGACAAAATTTCAATACCTTTATCCATGATTTGACTCAAGCTTTCCACGACCAAATCCCCGGTTCTGAAGTAAGTATAGCAATGCCCTCGGTAGATTGGTGGAATTCCTATGATTATAACTATCTATCGGATAATTGTGATGGCTTGATGATAATGGCTTATGGTTATTATTGGGGGGGTAGTGACAATGCTGGACCCCTTTCCCCATTAAATAGTGGTTTCTCAAGCTGGTATATCCGCCGAACTATCCAGGACTATTTGACCAAAACAGGGGGCGATGGATCGCAGCTAATACTTGGACTCCCCTGGTACGGTATGAATTGGCCTGTCACCAACACCAGTATGGGTGCTCCAACTACGGACACAGGCTCCTCAATTGATTACTCTGCAGCTGAACCAAATGCGCAATCCTATGGAAAACAGTACAATTCTTCTGCTCCCTCAGCCTGGTACAATTATACCAGCGGGGGTCCTCGTCAAGTCTGGTACGATGACAGCCTCAGCCTGGCAGCAAAATACACTTATGCCAAGGAACAGGACATAAAAGGGATTGGAATTTGGGCATTGGGCTATGATGGGGGTCGCGCAGAAATTTGGGGTGGTCTCAGTGAAGCATTCGGAGCTTCAGCGCCTCCGCTTACCTCCCAATATTTCACCGTCCAAAATGTAGGAGATGGGACCGTCGCCATTCAGTGTGCAGCGTCCACCAATACTGACTATTACAAGGCATACACAAGTCAAAATGGTACTGAATTCATCCTGACTGATAGTTCCAGCTCAACGAATTTCACGCTGGAAGGATTACAGTCTGATCAAATCACCTATATAAAAATCAGGAATTCAAATAGTTTCGGTGATTCCAATTTCTCAGAATTGCTTGGTGTTGTGGTGAGTGGGGCAGAGCCATCCCGCGTCCTTATTGTCCAGGGTTTCGAACGCACAGCCGGGACCGTGAATAATTTTGACTTTATCATTGAACATGGATCAGCTATTTATGCCAATGGTCGTGGCTTTGATGCTACTGGAAACGATGGTGTTGAATCAGGAGCCATCGATCTTAATGACTATGATATTGTGGATTGGATCAGTGGCGAGGAAGCGACGGCCAATATCTCCTTTTCTCCTGCAGAACAGACCAGGATTATGGATTATCTGGAACAGGGTGGGCGACTTTTTATCTCTGGTTCGGAAATTGGTTATGACCTTGAATCCCAAGGTAGTACAAGTGATCTAAACTTTTATCGTAATTACTTTAAAGCTGATTATATCGTGGATGGCGTTAATAGTTATTCAGTTAATGGAATGGCCAATGGAATTTTTTCTGGATTATCAGAAGTTGCTTTCGATGACGGTTCCCATGGAAGCTATGATGTAGATTGGCCTGATGGCATCAAACCCTATGGTGGATCCCTAAACAATTTACGTTATGTGGATGTTGACTACGACAGTAATGGGGGAGCTGGAATCCAGTACATGGGCGAATTTGGAGAGAGTACTGCTCTGGGGGGCATCGTATATCTGTCTGTGGGATTCGAGACAATCTATCCGGAGTCTGCCAGAAACACCATCATGGGTCGAGTTCTTGAATATCTGGAAACCTCTGTTGGTATAGACCCCATTCCCCAAAATCCTAATCAGTTTAGCGTTTCCAAAGCTTATCCAAATCCTTTCAATGGTTCATTTTCCATCCAAGTCCAGAGTGATGAGTATGCTACACTAAAAGTCAAAATTTTCAATTTGAAAGGACAATTGCTAGAGCACGTCAACCAGAATGTTGTGCCAGGAGCAAATCAATTGACCATCACGGCGTTGAGCGAGGCTTCCATCAGTTCTGGTCTCTACATTTTACAGGTCAGCAAGGGTACTCAGATCCACACCCAAAATATTACATATCTAAAATAGTGAGGATTAGATGAGATTTGTATCCGTCCGCCTGGTTTTACTGCCCCTGCTGCTGATATATATGGGGAGCTGTGCCGCTCCCAAAGCATCTGACGGGATCCAGACAGCTCCCGGCCCCCATGAAGCTCAGGAAGCTCAGTACGGGGCGGGGACGCATGCACAGGAGCCGCAAGTGGTACTCACCGGTCTTGATGTATTGGTGAAGATGGGATTCGAACCCTTATTGGGGCAAAATGTTGGTGTTATAACCAATCACACTGCCGTAAGCAAAGGGGGCGAACATCTGGTCGATCTGCTGAGTGGGGTAGAGGATATCAACTTAAAGGCGATATTTGCACCAGAGCATGGTTTCAGAGGTACTGCCCAGGGAGGGGATGCTATCCCCGGCGGTGTTGATCCCAAAACAGGGGTGCCAATCTATAGTCTTTATGGAGCTGACCGGGAACCAACCCAGGAAATGTTAGAAGGAATCGATATCCTGGTGTTTGATATACAGGATGTGGGTGCTCGATTTTACACATATATCTCCACCATGGGCTATGCTCTGGAAACCGGAGCAAAATTTCAGGTTCCGGTTATGATTCTGGACCGCCCCAATCCAATTGGACGACTTGCTGATGGGAATGTACTTGACGATGGTTTTGAAAGTTTTGTGGGACGATATAAAATTCCTATTCAATATGGTTTGACCATTGGTGAGCTTGCCCGCATGATTATTGGTGAACAGTTAATACCTGAGCTCGGCTCAGTTGAGCTGCATGTGGTTGAGTGTGAAGGCTGGACCTCCGATAAATTTTGGTCCGAAACAGATCTGACCTGGTTAGCCCCATCACCGAATATGCGAAATACGAATGAAACATTAACTTATCCGGGGCTTTGTCTGTTGGAAGGTGTTCGTATTTCCGAAGGGCGCGGTACGCTGTATCCATTTGAATACATTGGGGCTCCTTACATGGATGGTGCATTCATTGCTCGGGAATTATTGGCCTCTGGTTTGAAGGGATTCACTGTTGAACCAGTAGAATTTACTCCAATAGATATGCCAGGTGTCTCGATGAATCCCATTTATAAGGGGGAAATAGTACGGGGAGTCAAAATCGTGGTCACCGATCCTGAATCATTTAGACCGATAGAGTTTTTAATCAACTTGCTGGTCATTACAAAGAAGCATTATCCTGATGATTTTGGATGGAGAAGTACACAGGGACCGGATCGTCTTTGGGGTGGTGCAGCTCTGCGTGAGATGGTAGATGGCGGTAGTTCGGCTGCCGAAATCATTGCTACTTACCAGGACGAACTGAAACAATATGTTCAGATGCGTCAAAAATATTTTATTTATGAATAATTGCCTATAAAAGGAAGCCACAATGCCACAGCCAGCTAAAAGCATAAATCGATCACCCTGGACCTGGATTCCAAGTCTCTATTTTGCCGAAGGTATACCATACATCATCGTCATGTTTGTTGCGAGCGATATGTATAAGACCTTGGGTATCCCTAACTCGACTTTAGCTTTTTGGACAGGTTTGCTCTACTTACCCTGGGTGATTAAACCCTTGTGGAGTCCTTTTGTTGATATGTATTCCAGCAAGCGAAATTGGATCTTCTGGATGCAACTGGCACTGGCTGTCATGTTTTTTGGTGTGTCACTTTCGCTCCATCTACCCTGGTGGTTCCCAATGACAATCTTTTTCCTTTGGGGTATGGCTATTTTCTCAGCTACTCATGACATCGCTGCGGATGGTTTCTACATCCTCGGATTGAATGAACATGATCAGGCTTTTTTTACGGGGATACGTTCGACCTTTTATCGGCTTGCTATGATAGCAGGTCTTGGACTTTTAGGGATCATCACCGGTATGATTATCGATCGGACCGGTCTCGAAACAGTACAGGTTGATGTCAATTCGGTGCCTGCATCTGAGATCACGCAAGTGATTACAGAAGATGATGTCATAGTGCCTAAGTCAAATGGGGGGGAACCCACAATCCTGGTCTTCCCCAAAGAAGTGAATATTCCTTTACCTGGTGTTTCTCAGGATTCAAGCAATGTATTTTTTGTGCTATCTGCTTCCCCTGAAGAAAAAGTGATCATGAGTTTTGGTCAGAAGAAGGGAAGTCAGGATATTAGTCTGATTACATCAGGTCTCATGGAATTCGACCAATCAAATTGGAATATCCCTCAGAAGCAGACCATTAAAATTACCGGGAATCTTAGAGAAAGAAGCCATTCTGTGTTTGAAGCCAAGGCTGGGGATATCCCTTTTGGCTGGTCGGTCTCTATTGCCTTTCTAGGACTTTTATTTATAGGGTTTGCCCTTTATCACAAATTTATGCTACCCCGACCACCACGAGATACTGTCAAGAATCTGGAGGATGAGAAAGACTCTTACCTGGAGATTTTCGCCTCCTTTTTCAGGAAAGAGGGTATTCTTGCCTCAGTCTTATTCATGTTACTCTATCGTTTCTCAGAAGCCCAGTTAACCAAAATGGCCTCACCCTTCCTGCTCGATTCACGTGAAAGCGGGGGATTAGCTCTATCATTGACTGAGAAGAGTTTTGCATACGGAACTGTCGGCTTAGTTGCCCTTCTGGTTGGTGGCATATTAGGAGGTCTTCTGGCCTCACGTCATGGATTGAAGACTTGGATATGGTGGATGGCTCTCGCGATCAATCTTCCCAACACCGTATATATCTTTATGGCATATACCATGCCCTCTAATCTTGTTTTGATCAATGCCATGATCGCCATTGAACAATTTGGTTACGGATTTGGCTTTACAGGATACATGCTTTACATGCTCTATGTTGCCGGGCAGGGAAAACATGAAACAGCCCATTTTGCTCTTACAACCGGATTTATGGCACTGGGAATGATGATTCCTGGCATGATGAGTGGATGGATTCAAGAATATCTGGGTTACCAGCATTTCTTTGTTTATGTAATTCTTTGTACCATTCCCAGTTTTATAGCACTTTATTTTATCAAGATTGATTCAAAATTTGGCAAAAAAGTGGAAGCAAGCACATAGCTATCAATTAGTATCTAAGAGGTTAGATAATGGCACTCTCCCTACTCGACTGGACGATAATCGCGTCCTATATAGCCTTTTCCATGGGTGTTGGAATATTTTTCTACAAACGTGCGGCCAGCTCAACCGAAGAATATTTTCTTTCTGGAAGAACCCTGCCCTGGTGGGTTGTGGGTACTTCCATGGTCGCTACGACATTTGCTGCAGATACACCGCTTGCCGTCACGGAATTTGTCAGGGGACCTGGAATCTGGCAAAATTGGTTCTGGTGGAATCAGTTGCTGGCAGGCTTATTAGGCGTTTTCCTATTTTCACGCTTGTGGAGACGGGCAGAGGTGCTCACAGACAACGAGTTGATTGAAGTTCGTTATGGCGGAAAAGCCGCAGCGGGACTGAGATTGTTCAAGGCTGGGTTTTTTGCAATTCTCTATAATTTTATAGTCATGGGTTGGGTGATCAATGCCATGGCCTCAATTGCCGCGGTGATGCTAAATGTGGATAAATGGGCCGCAGTCTGGATATGTGTTATCATTGCTTTGACATACTCTCTGCTCTCCGGTTTTTGGGGGGTTGTGGTTACCGATATGGTACAATTCGTGATTGCTATGGTTGGTTCAATCGTTTTGGCTATCATCGCCGTGAATCATGTAGGTGGTATGGATGTGATTCTGGAGAAATTGCGGAGCTTTAGTGGTGAACATGCTTCCCTTGAAGCTGGAATCCAACAGCTGACCAATCAGCTTGCCATGGTCACAGATTCACTTCGTACCGCAGAATTGAGTGCCAGTCTGGATGGCTTGAAACAGCAATTGAGTCAAACGCCTATTGTGAATGAAAACACTCTAAGTTTTATACCTCCAATACCTGAGGCCGGATTTTTTACAATGACTTTTTGGGAATCACCCTTTTCTCAATTCCTGGTTTATATGACTATACTGTGGTGGTCAATCCACAACACCGATGGGGGTGGATATATAATACAGCGCATGAGCTCAGCAAAAGATGAGCGTCATGCTCTATTGGCAACACTCTGGTATAACATGGCTCACTATGCTTTACGTGTCTGGCCCTGGATTGTGGTGGCTCTAGCATCAATGGTTATGTTCACAGATTTAGGCGGACATGAATTGGGCTCAAAAGCGGGTTATCCCCTGGTTATGAAAGAATTGCTTGGCAGCGGGATGCGCGGGCTCCTCGTAGTGTCATTTTTGGCCGCATTCATGTCTACCATTGATACCCATTTAAATTGGTCCGCATCCTATATCATTAATGACGTCTACAAGCGCTTTATTAAGCCTGAGTCGGCCTTTGAGAATAATGAAAAGGCGCAGCGACATTATGTCATTATCTCAAAGATTGCCACCGTTGTGCTCATGCTTTTGGCAGCCTACACAGCGATGCAGATGCAAAGTATTGAAAAAGCCTGGAAATTTATCGCAGCCATGGGAGCTGGAATTGGTCTGGTGCTTATATTGCGCTGGTTCTGGTGGCGTATCAACGCCTGGACTGAGATTACAGCCCTTGCAACATCTCTGCTGATTACGATCCTGTTTGAAGTCATTGCCTATTTTCAAACCACTGCCGCAGGATTGGAATATGAGCTTTTTGGACCAGATCCAGTACTATTTGGGGTGACTCTACAGTTTCACCTGAAATTATTAATCATCGTTCCCGTTTCCATCATCTCGTGGTTAGTGGTTACTTTTATTACTCCGCCAGAGAGCGAAGAGACGTTGGTCAGCTTTTATCAGAGGGTGCAACCCGGGGGCTGGTGGGCTCCTATCGAAAATAAAGTGACCCATACATTGCAACCTGTTTCAAAAGGCTTTCTAGGAAATTGGATAGCTGGGGTTGCCATGATCTGGGGCTGCACTTTTGCCATCGGAAATATGGTATTCGGTAACTGGGGTTTGGGGATCACTTTACTGCTCGTATCCATGGCAGGATTTGCCTGGATGTGGAAATTCACAATCTCAAAAATCACCGTTTAATTTGATTATATCGCACAGGTCTCTGACATGAAAAGCTGTGCAAAAAAGATAAATGATCGGTCATTGGAGCGGTCGTAGAAAAGGGCTATCGGCGCTGATAGAATCCTGCTCTTTTTCTTTTTAAATATATTCAACCCCATAGGATCTGGAGTTCCTCAGTCCGTCCTATCTCAGGTTGAGCCATCGGAGCGTGTCGCTAAGAAATCCCTTCGCATAATGGCTGAATCGCGTATATTGGTGCTGAAGTCCAAGAAAATCAGTTGAATAATATGAAGAAAAGAGCAGCAGCTCAGGTTCGCGCTGTCGATATGGAGGAAGATTCATGAATCACAAGAAAAAACAAATTTGGGGCTGGGCTATGTACGATTGGGCAAACTCTGCCTTTGCGACAACAGTAATGGCTGGATTTTTCCCCATCTTTTTTAAGGATTATTGGAGTGCAGGAGCTGATGTAAATGTAAGTACAGCTCAACTAGGTATGGCAAATTCCCTTGCCAGCTTGATCGTTGCACTGATGGCTCCCATTCTTGGTGCAATTGCCGATAAAGGTTCGGTAAAGAAGAAATTTTTAATCTTTTTTGCCTACCTGGGTGCCTTAATGACAGCTGGCCTGTTCCTGGTAGAACAGGGTGATTGGGCTATGGCTATCTTTGTATATATCATGGGTATTATCGGATTCTCCGGCGCCAATATTTTTTATGATGCCTTGCTGCCCAGTGTCGCTGGTGAAGATGAAATCGATAGGGTGTCTGGACTGGGTTTTGGTATGGGCTATCTGGGTGGCGGATTGCTATTCGCTGTGAATGTGGCCATGACCCTCATGCCTGAGAAATTTGGTTTAGCTGGAGCAGGTGAAGCTGTTCGATTCTCCTTCCTCTCTGTAGCTGTCTGGTGGGGTGCATTTACATTAATCACCATATTCTGGGTGGATGAAAAGAAAGCGACTAAGAGTATGGGCGCCATGTCCTTGATCAAAGCCGGTTTTAAACAATATCTGGATACCTGGAAGAAGATCAGACATTTGCAAACAGTATCATTATTTCTCGCTGCTTACTGGTTTTATATCGATGGGGTTGACACAATTATCAGAATGGCCGTTGATTACGGGATGTCTATTGGGTTTGAATCCACTGATCTGATTATTGCTCTATTGATTACTCAATTCGTAGGATTCCCGGCAGCCATCGTTTTTGGACGTTTAGGAGAGAAATGGGGTGTGCGTAAAGCGATCTATTTAGGAATATTTTCCTATATCATTATCACTATTTGGGGTGTCTTCATGACCAAGCCTATAGAATTCTATGCGTTGGCGATAGCCATTGGGCTGGTGCAGGGTGGTATACAGGCCTTAAGCCGCTCCTATTTTTCTCGCCTGATTCCCAAGGGGCAAGAAGGCGAATTCTATGGTTTTTACAATATGCTCGGTAAATTTGCAGCTATTCTTGGACCATTGTTAATCGGGGTAGTGGGTTTGACTATAAAAGGTACCCTGGGACCCCTGGCTAACACACCTGAACAAATCGAAGCCGTTGGTCAGATTGCCTCTCGCTGGGGAATTGGATCAGTAGTTTTATTGTTCGTGATTGGTGCAGTTCTTTTCAAATTTGTTGATGAAGAAGAGGGCAAACGGGAAGCGGCTTATATCGAAGAACATAGCGAATAGATAGCGTATTAATATAATCAGAAGGAGCCTCGGTTTTTTCCGGGGCTCTTTTGCATTTTTCTAATTTGACAGTCCAAATCTTCTGTGCGCAAAAACACTTCCCCCCGATTATATTCCCTACGGAAAGGCCAGCAATAAATGAAAATATCTGAAATTATTCAATTACCCATAGGCATCGCAATCCGCTGGGAGGATGGAGAAGAAGGCCTCATCGATTTCCATAAGTTGAGAGATGCTTGTCCTTGTGCCAATTGTTCAGGGGAGAGTGATCTATTTGGGAATAAAACTTTTGGGCTCCCCATGTTAAAATCAGAAACAACCTATCAATTGCAATCTTTTCACCATGTGGGTCACTATGCGATTCAATTCGCATGGGCCGACCGGCACGATTCAGGGATCTATACTCTTAAACTGCTTAGAAAATTAAGTGACGAAAAGGAGTAGACGCATGCAGCCTTCTAATGATTCAAACCTGCTTTCAAAAATATTTGTAACCATCCTGGTTCTTGCTAGTGTTGCCGGGATTTGGAGCATTGTCTGGGATATATGGCTCGGGCATACTCTGACTAATTTCGAACGTGCTATGGCAGGAAGTGTTATTCTTGTTGTTGTCGGGGGACTTATTTATGTCCTGATTCAGCGAAATAAAATGAGAGAAAATGAAACCTTTAGGAGAGAGAAATGGTAGCATGGTATACCACTGAAACTGTAGCGGGTAAAGATATTTCAAAACATCTTGGTGTTGTTATGGGTAGTACAATCAGAGCCCGTAATATTGGTCGCGACATTGTTGCTGGTTTGAGGACAATTGTTGGTGGAGAGGTTCCGGAATACACTGAGATGATGGCTCATGCACGGAATCAGGCCATCGAACGTATGCAGCAAAAAGCAGCTGATATAGGTGCCGATGGAATTGTTTGCGTACGATTTTCTACAGCTATGATCATGCAGGGAACAGCGGAGGTTATGGCATTTGGAACAGCCGTAAAGTATAAATAATTCGCTGCCTGCCCACCACCCAGATCACCCTGGTGCAATGGTGACTGACAAGCGTCTTTCTTTAATTAAGAGGGTGGTTGGCAATCGCCAGCTTGACCTTACTATCGTCCTTGAGAATATCCACGATGAGCACAATGTGGGAGCTATTTTCCGGTCAGCAGATGCGGTTGGTATTCAGGAAGTTCAACTCCTTTACTCAAAAGAAAAATTTCCAGCCCTTCATCCAAAAGTGACTGCTTCAGGAGGGAAATGGGTAAAGCAGAATAAATATGATGATCCTGTCAAATTGGCCAAAAATCTCAGATCGCGAGGATTCAATCTCTATACAACACAATTGAATTCGGATGCAGTGCCTATCCACGAAATTGATTGGACCTTACCTTCGGCAATTATCCTGGGGAATGAGAATCGTGGGGTTTCCCCCGAAATTGTTGAATTAGCAGACAAGAATATCGTCATCCCCTTGTTTGGGATGGTTACTAGTCTTAATGTTTCAGTAGCAGCAGCAGTTATCCTGTTTGAAGCCTGCCGTCAGCGAAACGTTGCCGGTAACTATCCGAATCCCGATCTGACATCTGCATGGTTGGAAGTGATGACCCAGAACTGGATTCGGATCAATCAGAAAAATCGATAGCAATTAATCATTTAGTTTTCAGAAGTATTTAAGGGAGTTGAAATTGAAAAAAGGTAAGATTGGTCTGACTAATAGAAATGGTTTGTATCTATTGCTGCTGGCTACGGGCATATCATGTCTAATAAATACAAGCTCCATACATGCTGCCCCTCAAATGGATGAAAAGCTGGATGGGATCGGTACGATTGCCTATATATCGGATATGGACAACCGGGATGCCATCTTTATCCAAGATGGTAATGGAATTGGAACGATTTTTCAATGTTCAGTTGAGAATGAACTAATATTAACCCCCCAGGTAACAGCAGATGGGAAAATTATGACCTTTGCGGTGGACAACGGCAAAAATCAGAGATCCATACATTTGCTCGCTCCTACCCTAAATGATAACGGGTCCTGGACTGCCATAGATTCAACCATCCGCATTGTCAGGGGAGGTGCCTGGCCGATCTATGGAGCATTGGGAGAGATATATTTAGCAATGCCTGATCCTGAAAATGAGAACCCTCAAGGAGTAACCGATATTTATGGAATATATCAGGGCCGATTGACTCGAATAAGCGAAAACCTTGGGTATTCGAAACATGTGTGGCCTCTAATGGCGCCAGATGGGAAAAAGATAATGTATCGCGTCATTCTCACTCAGGCACCACCCATGGAGAATATGCCCGTCATCAGCTCGATCCTGCATGACTTAAACTCGGGTGCCAGAACGATGCACCTTGTTAATCAGGATGTTTTTGTCGAACAGTGGGCAAATAATGGTAAAATTCTGTATTCATTCAAATTAAATGATGGCAAAGAGACTCGCGCGTATGCCCTCTACAACCCGGATACCCGTGAATCGGAGGAGATTTACCGCAATAACTCCAGACAGGCGCGCTTGTCGCCAGACAGTAAATATCTGGCGACGATTAGATATTTTCCAGAAGGCAGCCATCAATTCGATATTTTTATTACTGACCTACAAAATAAGAGCGAATTCAATTTGACAAATACTCCCACTCAAAGTGAAAGCTTGATCGGGTGGATTAAATAAGCCGTAGCCAAATTAGGGCAAGCACTGGCAGTCTGTAAATATACAATGTTAAAGACTTAGACCCACTTTAGTGCTCGTTGGAATGAAAATATCTTGCATCATCCCCCTCTGAAATTGCTCAAGTGAACCATAGCTTTTTGGCAGCAGGTTTTCCCTCTAATGCTGTGACTAATTTTCCCATCAACACAAATTCTAAATATCCTATTTCGAACCCATACTTTCTAGCTTAAACCTTGAGAAATAAGCACCTCAAACTATATTGCATCGCTCTTTTGAGCTAGCACTTAAAACGATAGGAAAACCGCGCTGATGCTTGCTAAAATCGGAATCATATCAGAACACAAACCGGGTGAGGGTCGCATACCTCTAACCCCTCTGCAAATCCAACAACTATTGACTGAAAATCCACAACTTTCAATCATTGTGCAACCATCTAAGCAACGAGCATTTCATGATACTGAGTTCAGCTCGAAAGGTATAGAACTGCTCTCCGATTTGCATTCTGCAAATCTAGTTATGGCTGTTAAAGAGATTGATGTTAAAGATATTCATGGGACTCAGGCTTATCTTTATTTTTCCCACACCCTAAAAGGGCAGGATTACAATATGCCTATGTTGAGGCACATTCTGGATGTAGGGGCAACCCTGATTGATTACGAGTTAATCAGTGATGACAATGATAGGCGTCTGGTCTTTTTTGGAAGACACGCTGGACTCGCTGGCATGGTCAACACGCTATGGTCATATGGGCAGCGGCAAAAGGTTCTTGGTGTAGAAAGCCCCTTTTTGAAAATCAAGCAGGCTCAAGATTACATTGATCTGGAGGATATTAAGAAGTCTCTTCAGGAGTTGGGACCCGAGATAAGCAGTTGGTTGGCAAATCGACCTGCTCTGGTAATAGGGATCACCGGCTATGGAAATGTATCAAAGGGCGCCCAGGAAATTCTCGATATTCTGCCCCTGATTGAATTCTCTGCTCCGGATCTGCTCAGAGCAGACCCTAGCGAATGTTCAGGAGAACTGGTAAAGGTTGTATTCAAAGAGGAGGATATGTTTGCCCCTATTGAGGCTGGTGCTGATTTTATACTCCAGGAATATTTTGATCATCCAGAAAAATATGAATCAAAATTCAATAGATATATCACAAAATTGAACATGCTGATTAACTGCATCTACTGGGATACGCCTTATCCAAGATTGATAACTTTGAGTG
>JABMPR010000082.1 GCA_013202895.1 bacterium
CCAGGCAGCAATGAAATTCAATGGAATGGCTTAGATCATTCAGGTAATCCTGTGAGAACAGGTGTGTATTTCTGTCGATTGCAGGCTGGAGATTATAGCAAGACGATCAAGATGGTGTATTTGCGGTAGAGTTGAATGCACAATCGGGGATACGAATTGGGATACAGTCTGTTTCACTGTCCTGTAACAATCTGATCTATGTTCCCTGCCATGCTCATCAAGATGCCCCGGAATATATCGAGCTGGGGAATGAATTAGGCGAGGGTTAGTGGTCTATTTTGGCAAGAATCCTACTCATATATTACCATCATTAAGTCCACGTTGATGTGTCGGGTTGAGTCTCCAGATCTGTAGTCAACAGTCTGTGATCTGCATAGTGGTTGGACGGCCGAATTAGTCCGAAATGATTTGACGAATTACAAGGTAACAATACTGCTATTTAATTCGTATTTATTAACAATGAGTTTATCATTTACTTTGATCGAATTAATTTTTGTCATTCCTAATTTTTTCAAGATTTTATTAGAACCAATATTTGTAGATGAACACTGCGCGATTAATCTTTTAAGATTTAGTTTTGCGAAAGAGTACTCAATTACCATCGTCGCGATCTGATGACCAATGCTTTTATTCCAGTATACTGGGTTTAATTCAAAACCAATTTCCCAATCATCGTTGCATTCCTTAATAATAGCATATCCAACAACTTTATTATCCATCGTAACACCGAAATCGTATCTCGTTTTATCACAACAAGCTATAGCCTTCTTACATTCTTCAATTTCATTGAGATATTCTTCTGAATTAATATCTACTGGAAATACTTTTTGAAATTCTGAAGATCGACGATAGTTATTTAAAGTATTAATATCTGAAGCTAAAAGTTTGCGTAATTCTAACAATTTTTCATGTTACCTAACATCTTAGGCTTGTACTGCTTCCCAAAACAATGTGATCAAGCCTGAATTTTCCTGTATTTGCTTAATTCTTTTGTCCACGCCATCCCTGGTATCGCCATCGCAATACTGCTTTCAATTGACGAAATGCTTTAGAAAACTTGAAGATATGTAAAATCAACTCAACAACAAGAAGTTAAGCCAATTATCAATTCAAGATTCAACAATAAATGAGACTTGGCAGGTCAATAATCTTCATTTTGGGAGACCCTCGGGATACCAACTGTTTCACTATTCCGCATTTGACTCTAATAGCCCCAGTAACGCTCGTTTCATGCCCAGGCATGTATTGGGTCGGGAAAGTAGTTACTCTGGCTCTAGTGGTCAAATGTAGCAAAAATCCTACTCATATATGGCCATGAATATGACGCCATTGAGATACAATTTGGAGCTTTCGGGATAGTATTAGGGATACCCGACATATTCCAGTCGCTCGAAACTCTGATCCCATAATAGTTTGAATAATAGGACCTCTTGATCTCTGATCAATTGTCAGTAGAAAAACAGAAACCCCGTTTCGGAGCTTCTGTCATGAATCTTACTGGGTAAGCTTGGAAATCATTCCCATTCGTGAATGAAGATGCGATAATACCCTTCACCTGTTGATGTCTTGGCTTCGATCTTAACATAATAGTTGCCTGCTACACTAGGAGCCCACTCACCAATCCTGGCTATGTAGATTCCAGTGCCATCACTGTCACTGGCAAGCTCATTTCCTGCTTCATCAAACAACGTTAGCTTTAGAGGAATAGAAGATTCCGCTGGGACTTCAATATTATAACCATATGGTGGCTGAGCTGCAAACTTGATGAAATCCACATCGCTTACAGGCATGATGGAATGTTTTTGACTTGGTGCATCACCCTCAAGAACCAATGTTTTGGCTGTGGCGATAGTGTTATCGGTTTCATAGCTATCAAAATTATTGAGGTCTGCTTCAACAGCCTCACTCATCCCACTACTACCGGTATTGTTTGAAGCCTCTACAGCGTAGAATTGTTGATAATAGTCGTAGTCATAATCATTGTAGGCACCATCATCCCCGGATGATATTTCGGTTAATGAAGTTGCCGTGGCACCACGAAAAATGATATACTCTCTTGCGCCGTCTACATCATCCCAATTGATTTCAACACAGTCTTCACTTTCGTTGTAGAGCGCAGTCAGCCCAGTTGGTGTTTCTGGAGCTTCAAAATATGAGCACGAAGTGATGATCAACAGTGTCACACCTAATAAAGTTGCTGTTTTCATAGTATAGTTACCTGTTCCCCTTTCAAATATTCTTTGGTTTTTAAAATAATGCATGTGATTGTGCAAATATTGTGCCTTGAAAACGCTGGTATCATCTTCGAGTAGTCCACAATCATTGTTTTAGGACCGCGAGAGAAATTGAGCATCAGGCTCGTCCGAAAGCTTTAAGCCATAGTTTAACAATGTGGGTATTTGCTGATTGACAATCAGTGCATTACATTCAGGGCATACCAAACTAATCCGCAGGCTGTATCCATTCCTTCTGAATCTCAGGGCTGATTGAAAACAACTGCTTAGATAGGGGGCAATCCATGCTCAAACTAATCCTTTTCACACTTTTAATCAGTGCGAATCTTTTTGCTATGGATACCGATCTGCCTGTTGCAGCTATCAAGTCTATGAATCCCAGGCAACCATTTATGAGCTTAAAACCAGGCCATTGCCCGAGTCCTATTAATGATTTGATTCATGAGAATGTATTCAATACACCGAATAGAACGCTCATTGAAACTTTCGATGTTATTGATAGTTTGATTGTTTCCAGACAAGATGGATCTTTACAAAAACGCACCTACACCTATGACAGTAACGGAATTAGGACTTCACGGTTATCTGAAAACTGGGATGGGTCTGTCTGGGTGAATTTTTGGCGAGGGACTTACACCAATGACTCTGATGGATATATGACTTCAGAGCTATGGGAATCCTGGGATAGTTCTGCCTGGGTGGATGGGGTGCGAGGCATTTACACCTATGATGGTGATGGAAATATGACTTCAGAGCTATGGGAACGCTGGGATGGTTTTGCCTGGATGAATGAGGTGCGAGGGACTTGCACCTATGACATTAATGGGAATATGACTTCAGAACTATGGGAATACGGGGATGAATTTACCTGGGTGAATGAGGTGCGATGGACTTACACTTATGACTCTGATGGAAATATGACTTCATATTTAAGTGAAGATTGGGATGGTTTTGGCTGGGTGAATGAGGTGCGAACTACTTACACCTATGACATTAATGGAAATATGACTTTAGATTTAGAGGAAGCCTGGGATGGTTCTGCCTGGGTGAATAATTGGCAAAG
>JABMPR010000083.1 GCA_013202895.1 bacterium
GGATGGAATGGTCGCTATGGCCCGCGATCAGGTTGATGAAGGTGCCCATATCCTGGATGTCTGTGTGGCCTACGTTGGACGCGATGAAGCAAAAGATATGGGTGATTATATCTCACGTCTTAACAGTCAAATCTCGATTCCATTGATGATTGATTCAACGGAAATTAATACCATACAGGTCGCTCTGGAACGAATCACTGGACGGGCAATTGTCAACTCCATAAATCTGGAAGATGGTGATGAGAAAGCCATTGAGATAATCAAGTTGTGCAAGGAATTTGGTGCCGGTCTGGTGTGCCTCACCATAGATGAAAAGGGTATGGCAAAGACCGCTGATCAAAAACTCGCCGTCGCCCAGCGGATCTATGATCTCGCCGTTGTGAAATACGGAATGCGGGAAAGCGACCTCTTTTTTGATCCTTTGACCTTCACCCTGGCTTCTGGAGACGAAGAATTCCGCCGGTCCGCCATAGAAACCATGGAAGGGATTCGTCTGATCAAGAAAGCCTTTCCAGAAGCTTTCACCAGTTTAGGTGTATCCAATGTATCCTTTGGTCTTAAACCAGCAACCAGACACCTGCTAAATTCAGTTTTTCTGCAGATGGCAATTGATGCCGGATTGGATGCGGCAATTCTTCATGCTGGCCGGATTCAACCCTTCTATCAGATTCAGGAAGCAGATCGCAAAGTTTGTGAAGATTTGATCCTGGATAAGCGATCTCCAGATTATGATCCCCTGGTGAAATTGCTGGAATTGCATACAGATCTGGTGCAGGCAGCCAAAAACAAGATTGACCTATCATCCCTGCCCCTCCGGGAACGTCTCACAACCCGAATTATCGAGGGCAACCGCTCGGGACTTGATTCAGATTTAGAATCTGCTCTTAAGGAATATTCGGCTTTAGACATTGTCAATGAAATCCTGTTAGACGGTATGAAGGAAGTGGGAGAACTATTTGGTGCCGGGAAATTACAACTGCCCTTCGTGCTCCAATCTGCCGAAACCATGAAAGCCGCAGTAAGCTATCTCGAACCTTTCATGGAAAAAACAGATGCATCTGCCAGAGGTAAAATCATTCTGGCGACAGTAAAAGGTGATGTCCATGATATTGGCAAAAATCTGGTTGATATTATTCTCAGCAACAATGGCTTCGATGTAGTTAACCTGGGTATCAAAGTCTCAATCGAAGCAATGCTGAAGAGTTTTCAAGATGAACGGGCTAATGCTATTGGGATGAGTGGTCTGCTGGTTAAATCAACCATCATTATGAAAGAAAACCTGGAAGTCCTTGGCGAACGTGAGCTTACTCCCCCAATTATTCTAGGTGGCGCGGCCTTGACTCGCTCCTATGTCGAACAGGATTTACAGAAAACCTACGCTGGATCCCTGGCCTACGCTCGGGATGCTTTTGATGGTCTTCGTTTTATGCAACAGCTTGAAACTGGGACCCTGGATCAAGAATTGGCAAAGCGCGCAACCAGCACCCAGACCCGAACCAAAAAAGCTGCCAAAAAAGAGTATGAAACACTCGTAGCAGCGGAACATATCCCTAAACCACCCTTTTGGGGACCTAAGGTTATACGTGATATCGAGTTGGATAAAATTTTTCCATATATCAATCAGTCCGCATTGTTCCGAGGCCAGTGGGGTTTTAAACGAGGCAAGGTTAGCGCAGCGGAATATGAGCAATTAGAGCGGGCAACCATTTTCCCAAATTTTGACAAACTTAAAATACAGATTCTTCAGGAAAAGTTACTAAAACCTCTGGTCATTTACGGCTACTATGCCTGTCAGTCCGAGGGTGATCGTCTTTGGATTTATGAGCAGCAAACTGATGCCGAACCAGCACATTTCATCGACTTTCCGCGCCAGCAAAAAGCACCTGGTCGATCCCTGCCGGATTTCTTTGCCAGTGTGAATTCTGGTATTAGAGATGTACTTGCCTTTCAATTGGTGACGGTAGGACCAAGAGCGACAGAGTATGCCCAGCAGTTGTACTCTGATGATGCTTATAAGGATTACCTTTATTTCCATGGGATGGCAGTCGAAACCGCCGAGGCGCTGGCCGAATACTGGCATAAAAACATACGTCGTGAACTTGATATTCATTCCCGCGATGGAAAGCTAGTAAAGGAGTTATTTCGGCAAAAATACCAGGGCAGTCGTTACTCTTTCGGTTATCCAGCCTGTCCAGAACTAAAAGATCAGCAATTGATTTTCAAACTACTGGATGCAGAATCCGAAGGGCTAACGCTCACTGAAGAATTTCAGATTGTGCCAGAGCAGAGCACTTCAGCCCTTATTGTACACCACCCCAGGGCGAAATATTTCTCTGTCTGAGTGACCGATTAGATCGATTCACCATATGGTGATTTGCTTTGAACCGTCATCCCGAGCGGAGTCGAGGGACAAGGATATTGGAATATCGAGATGATATCCCTCGACTCCGCTCGGGATGACGGGGATCATTAACTCATAAACTCATAAACTCATTTAACTAAAATACATTTCTCAATTTCCGACACAGAATTACCCGGGTTTTCCATATCCACACTATTGAAGCGGACAAAATAAACACCCGAATTCAGGTCGCTTGCTTGCCACTGGATAGTGTGATATCCTGGATTGCGTTTCTCTTGTAGAAGATTGACAACGAGTTGCCCCTGAGTGTTAAATACTTGCAGATCCACGTTGGCAGTCCCAACCAGGGTAAAATCAATATTCATGCTAGTATTAAAGGGGTTGGGATACCTACTAATGGTTTTGGCTAAGACAGAATTTTCGATTGAGATAATTATCGTTGGATGATATTTCCTAAACCCCGAATAGTCTACATCTGAAAGTCTGTATTCGTATGTGAAGCCTGGTTTAATTATTTTATCACAATACCAATAGTCTGTCTGGTAATTGACACTTCCTTGACCTGAAAGATTTGAATCTTTGTTAAAATTAGCAATTTCAAGCCACTTATTCTCACCTGCGATACGGCGCTCCAGAATAAAGCCAAGATTTTCGATCTCACTGGCTGTTGACCATTTAAGATCAACACCACTTCTTGAATAATTCCCGGTAAAATTCAGCAAGTCTACTGGAAGGGAAACATCAGTTTGAGCATAACGAACCAGAGCGAAATCTTCATTCCCGGAATCAGCATACCCTGCAGCAACTAATTTTCCATCAGATTGCTGACAAATGGCATAGGCAACATCACCACCGGTCCCAATATCTGTAACTGCAATACCATCAGAATCAAAACCTGTATCCAGACTGCCATCGCTGTTCAGCACGACTACTGCAAAATTGTGCGAGCCGCTGTAATATTGTCCTGCTCCAACGATTTTACCATCACCTTGAATAGCTAATGCGTAAATGATGTCATGAGTTCCGGAATTATTGTCTACTTCCACAATCCCATCGGTATCGAATCCTGTATCAGCACTTCCATCACTATTAAAACGAGCAAACAAATAATCCTTGCCACTATTGTCATTATCTCCTGCAATTACCAGCTTTCCATCGGATTGTTGAGCAAGTCCATAGGCGTGATTTGATCCAGTGGGTAGCGTAGGAGCAAGTGTACCATCACTATCAAATCCTGTGTCTAAACTCCCATCACTATTCAGGCGATGCAGGATGACACTGTAATTATCATTATTGTAGCCAAGGATGACAAGTTTCCCATCGGCCTGGATGATCCCTGCTTCTGTCGAGCAATAAGAGCCTTCTGCAACCATTGCGATCCCCGATGTCCCGAAATCAGTATCCAGACTACCATCACTGGCATAACGAGCTGCAAAATAATATCCTGAGCTTGGAGCTCTTCTCTCACCACCACTAAGCTCCGCATATCCAAAGGCAACCAATTTTCCATCAGATTGCTGAGCTACTGCAATGCATGCGTCTTCGCTATCTGAATCATTCTCATTTGTGATATTGAGTGTTGCTATACCGTCAGAATCGAAACCGGTATCCAGAGATCCATCGCTATTCAATCGTACCAGGGCGATATCATTGGTTCCATTATTGAAATAGCCAGCGACAACTATTTTTCCGTCGGATTGCTGTATCACTGATTTCGCAAAATCATATCCTGACCCAATTGTCACTTCGGTCCATCCATCACTATCGAAACCCGTATCCAGGCTGCCTGAGGTGGTGTAGCGAGCAACCGCGAAATCGGAAGAATTGGCATTATATGAATGCCCGGCAACTACCAGTTTACCATCAGACTGTTGACAAATTGAATGCACTCTATCACTGTTTGAGCTGATCGCTGTGGTGACTTTTCCATCACCGCTGAAAGTGGCATCAAGATCGCCATCGCTTGCCAACACAAAGTTTAAACAAAAACTGAAAACCACCAGCAACATAAGTAGATGTTTTAGCATGATTTACCCCCGATCGTAAATTTTGCATTGAAAATTTGATTTATAAGTTGGCCATAATGTAGACCCTAGCTCTGAGAAGTCAACATTCATCATATTCGACAAAACAACTCAGTAAGAAATAAGGTGATGCTAATCGAGCTGAGCGCAGCCGAAGCACTCGGGATGACGAGGATCACTTCCTCACCAATTCCCTATCTCATTCCATTCATCTATCCATTAAACTCAGAAACTCAAAAATTCAAAAATTCAAAAATTCAATCTCACCCCAAAGAAGGGTAACATGGGCAACATGTATGATGTGAAGCGGGTTTCGTAATCATCTGACCAGAAATATTCATATATATTCTTGTGTTGGCCGGCGTTTATCAATTCCAGATACGCCTCCGTTTCGATCAGATTAAAGAAGGTCGTCTCCAGGGATAATCGAAAATCCAGGCGTTCATAAGTCGGATATCTCGCGCTGTTCTTTTCCTCAAAAAGGATCTCATCAAGATCATCTTTTATAGCATGTCCCAAACTGTCTCTCTGTGGAGCTGTCCATGGAAATCCGCTGCCATAACTGTATTGAATGTCTAAAAATATTTTTTTGAATATCCGCATACGGCCAATGAGTGACAAAGTATGCCGCTGATCAAAATCACGATAATAATAGGTTGTTTCCGATCCCTTCTCCTGGGTAACTCCATAAGAATAGCTCAGCCAACCTGATATCCTGCTTTTGGGTAATTCAAGCTTCTGCAAAAAGAATTCAGCCCCATAAGCAAAGCCCACCCCGGAGTTGTCAGGTATAAAATTGCTAAGAGAATCAGGAGGCATGACCAGGTTGTCTAAATGTTTGTAATAGCCTTCCAATTTGATCAAATAATCGGGGTTAGGTTGAAATTCCAGACCCGCAAGGCTGTGTTCGGCCATTTCAGTTTCCAGAGTTATGGTTTCAAACAGATTCCATTCAAGTGATCTTTCGAAGCGCTCATAAAGAGATACAAAATTGGGAGCCTGATAGTAATAACCCCAGCCCAACTGCAAGGATAATTGATGGTTTATCTGGTAGCTTAGAGAAAATCGTGGACTATAGACCCATTCCCGGGTGAAGGTAGAATAGTCACCCCTGACTCCGGCAAGTATTGAAACGATAGGCGGTAGGATTTTCCATTCATCTTGAAAATAATAGCCTGTGCTTGAAGAAGCATTCTGAAGTCTAATATCCCGGCTGATAATTGCCCCATCATCCACGCGTCGATCATCAGGATTTTGTTCGTAATGTGAACTTGAGTCCATGGTTATAGATATGCCGATATCCGTAATCAGATCTGAGATGGATAGACCCATCTTGAGCGTATGCTCAGGGCTTAAAATATGAGTCAAATCTTCGCGGATCTCCATTTTACGCATATCGATAACAGGTATGAACTTGTATTCCCCCGATTTGAGATCCATTGTCCAAGTATCATTGAAACGTGAAAGCGTCAAATTAGAAAGAGACACATCGCTAAAGGCATTAACCCACCCAACGCTGGATAAGCGACTATCGTTAAAATTACTCAAAGTAAAAAATTCTTCATCTTCAAAGATATCCATATCTTCCCCCTCGCCTTCAACCTCAAGATCTACCAGGATCATCTCTTCTCTTGAATCAATAAAATTGATTCTAAGTTTTTGTTCCGGGGAAAGATCATAGACCACCTTGGTCTGAAAATCTCTAAAATTGGGGAAAATGGTGCCTGCAGGTAAATCTGCAAGTTCATCAAGCAGGATATCATAATAGGTTCTCCTCCCTGATATCAACCAGGAGCCTTCTTCGCCGGTTCCTGGCAGAGGACCCTCAGCCAAGGCACGCATATCAATCAAACTCAAACTGGCTTTGCTATGTGGATTAAAACGATCACCCTCACGATTTCGGGCTATGAGTACCGATGAAAGTTTATCACCATATTGCGCTGCGAAGCCACCTGGAAGTAATTCCACATGCTCTATCACATCCGGATTGAACATGCTGATAGGTCCACCAAGCACCTTCAGTCGATAGGGGTTGAATACAGGGACGTCATCAATAATAATCAGGTTTTGATCTGGAGTTCCTCCGCGAACATAAAATTGGGCAGAAATATCTGAACGTGCAATTACACCGGGCATGGTTGTGATAGATCGAAAAATATCCTCGCCTCCACCCGCCAGGGTCAAGATATCCCGCGGGATTAAATCACGCCGGCTGGGGTTCAGTTTTATACCTTCATCGCTGCGTTTGCTCCGGGTGACAGTCACGGAACCCATTTCGATGGGAATTGATTCCAATTGAATTTCGAGTTGGGTGGTCTGCTCAGCAGCAATATTGATCTGCCGCAGAATCTTTACCTTATAACCAACCATCCTGATATTTAGTTGGTATACTCCGACCGGGACTTCATTGATGAGAAAATTTCCATTTATATCAGCTGCCGCCCCCAAGCGAGTGCCATCCAACACAATATTTACTCCCGGCAGATTTGCCTGAGTTCCGGCATCAGAAATGTGGCCAGTTAATGTGCCTGTGGCATTTGCCCATAGGGTGGGAATCCATAGGAGCAACAGTGTTGCGCGGTAGAGCTTGATTGTTGAAATCACAGTGGCGAAAAATGGTTTGTATAAGCTTTTATCCAATGGATAATTTTGTAAGAATTGAAAAAATCTACGTTAATATGATACCATGAGCTGGCACATTCTGACCAAACACGTTTAAATCCAGGGACTATCACGGATGAAAAAACTCGGGACCTTTGCAGGCGTCTTCACTCCCACCATACTGACAATTCTCGGTGTCATCATGTATCTGAGGTTGGGTTGGGTGGTTGGCAACGCTGGTTTTGGTGGTGCCGTGGTCATTATCTTACTGGCAAAATTAATCACTGTGACAACCGGTTTATCCATTGCAGCGATTGCCACCAATACCCGGGTCAGGGCTGGTGGTTCCTATGCCTTAATCTCCCGATCCCTGGGTCTGGAGGCAGGCAGTGCCGTGGGTGTCCCGCTATATCTATCTCAGACGCTAGGTGGCGCAATGTACATCTCAGGTTTTACCGAAGCATGGATTGCCCTCTTCCCAGCCCATGATCCAGTAATAGTAGGCGTGTCCGTACTTTTTCTGGTGCTAGGTGTAAGCTTGTTGGGTGTCCAATTCGCCATGAGAACTCAATATATTATTATGTTCATTATCGCCGCCTCTCTCGTTTCTTTCTTTTCTGCTGAGAGCGGTGCAGCACCTCAGATTCAGATCTGGGGTAGTTTCCCCCAGGCATCATTCTGGGCAGTATTCGCCATTTTCTTTCCAGCAGTAACAGGTATTGAAGCAGGTGCAGCCATGTCGGGGGATCTCAAAGACTCAAAGAAATCTCTTCCACTGGGGATGCTCTCGGCCATCGCTGTCTCATTTTTCATTTACCTGGCAGTTGCCTTCTATCTGGATCGCCTGGCAGGAGCAGATGCCCTGGTGGCAAATACGACCATCATGCTGGATATTTCCAGATGGAAGCTTGTCGTCGCAGCCGGTATCCTGGGAGCCACTCTCTCTTCAGCTCTGGGATCAGTGGTGGGTGCCCCAAGAACCCTCATGGCAATGGGCTCAGATAAGGTGATTCCCTTTTACCGGCTCTTTGCCAAGAAGACCAAAGCAGGTGAGCCAGTTTATTCAATAATTTTTACTGCGGGTGCCATCCTCGTCAGCTTGTTGTTGGGCGATCTAAATTCGATTGCACCGTTACTGACCATGTTTTTTCTGATAACCTATGCCACCATCAATGTGGCTGTGGCACTGCAATTAGGGATAGGTATCCCCTCATTTCGTCCGCGCTTTAAAGTCCATATCAGTATCCCAATCATCGGATTCCTGTGGGCGCTTGTGGTAATGTTTATGGTTAATCCCATTTTTGCCGGTATAGCCTGGTTGTTGATTATAGCTGCCTATCTGATCCAGGTAAAACGTGAATTGCAGGCACCCTGGGGAGATGTTCGTTCCGGGATGTTCCTGGCTATGGCCGAATGGTCCGCCAGGCAATCTGAAAACCTCAAATCACATCCCAAAACCTGGAAACCAAATATAATGGTTCCGGTTGAAGATCCGCTTACCTGGATCCATCGCATGGGCTTTCTCAGAGATATAATATTCCCATCTGGTACCTTAAGACTTTTTTCCGTCAAAATTGTAGAGGAAAGCTTTAATTCCATTATCCGCAACTTTAGTAATCGTCTATTTGGTCGTGGAGCAGAACTGGCCGAACGGAGCCCGGAACACGATCAAAAAGCAAGTCAGTTGGCAGATCTGGCTCTTCCACTGAAACAGGAAGATTTACTTGTCACAAGCTCCCTTATCGAATGTCGACATTTTCTGGAAGGGATTAGTATTACCGCCCAGGTCATGCGGAGCATGTACTTCCCTCCAAACATAATGTTTTTTAGCATGAGTGCCGATCGTTCGAAAGATACTCGACTGGAGGATATGATATCCATCGCTGTCCGAGAGGACATGGGGATTGCCGTCTACTCGCAACACCCAAAGAATGCTCTGGGAAATAGCAAAATTTTGAATGTCTGGCTACGTCGTTTAAGTCCAAATAAAGACCTGGCAATACTTATGGCTATCCAATTAAATCAAAACTGGGATGGGCATCTAAATTTTATCACCGTGGTGGCAAATCAGGATGAGGCAGACCGTGCCAGAGCTGCTCAGGAAAGACTGATTGATAGAGCTCGACTTCCAGCTTCCACGGATACTGTAATTCTCATTGGAAACTTTAAAGAGGTTTTGGGCATCGCCCCCGCTGCCGACTTGAACATATTTGGTATTTCCAACGATCTTGATGGCAATACCATGCATGATCTTGCAGACGCAGTAAATACATCCTGCCTTTTTGTGAAAGATAGTGGCGGTGAAAGCATGGTCGCTTGAGACCGTGCCTCCGATTCGCATCAATTTCGATCCTGCACTTTCCCTACAATGATCTCACATTTTGGTGGCGCCTGTTCGATAACTGGCAGTAAATAGTACTAAGCGAAATATTATTTATAACTTCAGCGTTACTTAATGATATCGAGGAAGACCATAAGTATGAAAAAACGCAATTACATCCTGATCATCGGCCTCATCTATGCTTCAGCGATTTCAGCCTTTACTGAGAAGCCACTCCTGCATCAAGATATAGAAATAATCCCTGATATAATCAGAGCTAGTGAAGTCATTGGAAATCAACGCATTGAGCCAAGTACCGGAATCCCGCGTGCTATTTACAGCCCGAATTATCAAGTTAATGCAGCTGATCCCGAAACCATGGCCCGACAATATCTCAGAGAAAATTCAAACTTACTGCAACATCGATTAGATCTGGATGAATTTAAACATATCAATAGCATGGAGACACCAGGTGGCTACAGAGTTCAATTCATTCAACATAAAGCAGGTTATCCAGTATATGGAGCCAGTATTAAAATCAGTCTAAATCATGACAATAAAGTTGTGTTTGTGATGAATGGTTACCAAAGGATTGGATCTATCGCCAATGTGAATAGCCTCTCTCAGCTTACTGCCCTGGAGATCGCTAAAACACACATAAAATTTGACGGGAAACCCCAGTTCGAAAATCTTGAAACAGTTGTTTATGCTAATGACCAATTGAATCCAAGAATTGCTCACAAGGTAAATATTGTCCCAGGGCGTGGTATGTATGGTGATTGGGAAATACTCGTCGATGCTCAATCTGCTGAGATTATCAGAGCTGAAGACAAAGCCAACTATCTTGACGGCGTCAGAGAAACGGGATCAGGCTGGGTATTTGATCCAGACCCCATATCAAACGCAATGACATTTTATGGTCAGCCACAGTTTTCAGATATGGGAGATGCCGATACTGACAGTCTGACTGCGCAATTGAAAACCGTTGAGCTTGAAAACATTGGTTTCGATGGGACTGACTATTTACTCTCTGGACCCTATGCCTCCATTATCGATGTGGAAGCACCCTTTACCGGTTACCATAGTCAACCCAGTAGTGATTTCCATTTCACCAGGAGTGAAGATCCCTTTGAAGCCGTGAATACCTATTACCACATCCACCATTCAATGAAATATTTAAATGAAGATCTCGGTTTTGATGTGATGCCTTATCAATATGAAGGTGGGGTTCATTTTGACCCACGAGCCCTCAATGGTGACAACAACGCCTACTTCAGTTCAAGCACTGGTTGGGTCGCCTTTGGGGCACCAGCCAGTAACGTGGATTCCGGCGAAGACCACGCTGTTATTTTACACGAATTGGGGCATGCCATACATGATTGGATCACAAATGGCGGGCTGTCTCAGGTCGATGGGTTGAGCGAAGGGCTCGGCGATTACTGGGCGCAATCATACACCCGCAGCCTGGGTATCTTTGACCCTGCGGATACACAATACGATTATTTCGGCCAATGGGGTCTGCAACCCTTAGGTGGACCAACACTACGCGTAACCGATTTTCCAAATCATTATCCAGAAGGACTGGGTGGTGAAGTTCATTACGATGGTCAATTGTGGTCATCCTCGCTTATGTCGATCTATGACCAGATTGGCAGGACCGCCACCGATACGGATTGTTGGGAAGGTATTTCCATGACTGATTATAATTCAAATCAGGTGGATGCTGCTTTCGCGTTTATCCAGGCTGACCAGGATCTTTATGCTGGAGCAAATCTTAGTTCAATATTGCCTGTATTTATTGCCAGAGGATATTTACCTGGTCCGATTATCGCCATGTTCGAATCAGATGTTACCGGCGGACCTGGACCACTGACAGTGAATTTTGAAGACAGATCATTTGTATTTCCCGGTCCAATTACAAATTGGGATTGGGATTTTAATAATGACGGTATCATTGATTCACAAGATCAGAATCCCACACATATATTCACAGAACCAGGTTTATACAGCGTATCCCTCCTGGTATCTGACGGGGAAAACTCTCACTCCATCACAGAAATCGATTATATCTCTGTCAATGGCGGAATACTTGTCTACGAAGGTGAGCCTGATGGTACAGATTACAGTGGTACCTATATAAACTCACTCCTGAACGGCATGGGGATTGAAACAAGTTATTCCAACCGTTTATGGTCATCGCTAATAGGCTATGATGCTATTTTTGTCTCCTTGGGTAATATCGGTGAGCAGGGCAACACGGGGACGTTCCTGGATGACGCTATGGGTGCCAGCATCATGAATTATGCTTCTGCTGGTGGAAATGTTTACATCGAAGGGGGCTCAACGATGGGTGGTCTGGCCATGTTTGGATACCCGGAATATGAAACCTTTTGGGAATTATTCGGTATCGAGAATGCCAATATCGTGTTCGACTCACACGCAATAAGTGGTCTTCTTGGTCAATCAGCTACAATTACTGAGGGTATTTCCTTTTATGCTTCCCTCCAAATAAGCAACTGGTATCCAGATATCATTATGCCAAATGAAACAGGACTTATCGCCTTTGTTGAGAATGAGCTGGGCAATGTGGCCGTACAGAACCAAGGAGCCTTTGGCCAGAAAACATTTTATTGTTCATACTCCCTTGCTGGTCTCGTCGATGGTGATCTTCAAAATACCCGGCAACAGTATCTAATGAAGATTCTGGAATTTTTCGAAGTTCCGCTCCTGGTTCCTGCATTTGCCACATCAGTGAGTAGCGGACATGCACCTCTGACAGTCGAATTTACAGACGCATCTACTGCAAATCCAGCCGCAGTCTCATGGCAATGGGATTTTAACAATGATGGGGTTATCGATTCCGAACTTCAATCCCCACTCTGGATCTATGAAGAACCAGGCGATTATTCTGTAAGCTTGACTGTCATGAACGATGAGACAACTCAGAGCATTGTGCTGGAGGATGTTATCCACGTGTTTAATGGAGAAAGTGCTCTGTATTTCGAGGGCAATGATAATTATGTGGTCCTTTCCGCTTCTGAGACTTTGAATATGATAGATGGTTTCACAGTTGAAGCCTGGATCAATCCAACAGGCTGGGGCGACATGAATGATGGTGATGGAAGAATAATTGATAAGAATTATTTCAGGCTTTTCCTCAATAAAAGTGGCAGTAGTCAATTTGCAGACTCAAGTCTGGTTCTGATCATAAAGCATCAGGATGGAACACTGAGCAAGTTTAACACACCTGCTAATTACATCAGCTTAAATGGTTGGCAATATGTTGCTGCGACTTACAATGCCATGGAATCTGAGGCTCATATTTACATCAACGGCATAGATAGAACATCCGTCATCGCGGCCGCATCCGGGGTCATCAAAGATCATTCAGAATATGAGCTCATTATTGGGAATAGCAGATCACATAATCGAGCATTTGATGGTCGTCTGGATGAGCTAAGATTTTGGGATATCGTTCTATCTGCAGAGGAGATCGCCTCAAGAATGGAGATCTACCTGGAGGGCAATGAAGAGGGGCTTGTGGGTTATTGGCAAATGAACGAAGCCACGGGTAGCGCCATTGAGGATCTTAGTGGAAATGGGAATCACGGGCTGATCTACAACTCCAGTTGGGCACAGGGTACTGATTTTGTGGTTCCCGTTGCCTATGACGGCGATGTAGTGGAGCCAATTACTCATCTCCTGCTCAGTAATTACCCAAATCCATTTAATCCCAGCACAACGATACAGTATGCACTCCCCTCATCATCGGGAGTTGAGATTGATGTCTATAACATTCAGGGTAAGCTGATAAACAGCGTATCTCTAGAGAACCAAACAGCGGGCTGGCATCAGCTCGTCTGGAATGCTGTAAATCAATCAGGATTTTCTCAGAGTGCCGGAATCTATTTTTGCAGGATTCAAACTGAATCTGAGGTCCAAAACATCAAGATGCTGCTATTGAAATAGAAGAATTTATATCCACATAAATATGCTTAATTCGCGGCGATTTTGATTGTGACAAATGGTATCACGAATTATTATGTCTTGCTAAAGGCGAGGAGAATAGATGTCAGACAGTAATAAGCCAGATCAGGGATTGACACCAGCACAGCTATTTGATCTAGACCAAGAAATTCAGGTTAATGCAAATGCCATTGTCAGTAAAACATTAAGAAAATCAGCAACATTAAATTTGACTCTTTTTGCATTTGATGCCGGGCAGGGTTTGAGTGGACATTCCAGTCCTATGGATGCTTATGTTCAAATCCTCTCGGGTAAGATGAACATTACTATCGCTGAAAATAATTTCACACTCGAATCGGATCAAATGATTCTCATGCCAGCGGAAGTGCCTCATGCTCTGGAGGCAATAGAGCCCACGCGGATGCTGTTAACAATGACCCCCAAAGCTGGGCAATAGTCGGATATTGGAGAAGCTCATGAATCACGTACACGGACACGAAGTAATAGCGATGATGCTAAACACTGGTGAAGCATATTCCCGAGCCAGTTTGCACAATAAAATTGTTGAACGCTTTGGTTCCGAGGCGCGCTTCTTTACCTGTTCGGCTGAAGGAATGACTGCTGATGGCTTGATCAGCTTCCTGGAAAACAAAGGCAAGTTCCAACCGCTTGAAGATGGATTTAACATCGATTCCGAGAAAGTCTGCCAACACTAAGCATTCTGCCCGCAGTCAACTCTGTGTACCCATTTTCCAAAAATGCAATTGAGTTGAACCTCCAATAGGTCGCCTAATCCATGAGTGGGAATTGGTGGATTACCATTGGAATTGGTAATTGTATTCCTCGAAAATTATATGTTGTATCCCGAAATTAGTATAGATTGTTGATCGTCATGAAATCAGCTATTAGCAGATTGTTCCCAAAAAAGTTCACAGTTAACAACAGTGAAGATTACTATCAAGCACAAGTACTGATGCTAACTCATGTATTTCTAGTGATAATGATTTCAATTGTACTAATTATCAGCGACATGGAATTGAATATGACCCTCCTGGTATGGGGAATATTGATCCTAAGCCTGCTCTCCATTATTTTTATTCGAAGGGGATTTCTCAGAACTGTTGCCTTGATCTCGTACGGTGGTTTGGGTTTGCTTTCTGCATCGGTGGTTTTTACCCGACCTGAATATGTCAACTATGAAGTATACATGGTGACAACCTCTCAAATGTTTATAGTTGTCATTTCCTCACTCCTCTCCTATCAGGGTCTATACACTATCTTCACAACTGGCATGGGAGCATTATACATCATTGCACTTTATGTTCTTCGAGGGCTCACTCTCTCTGGTCCAAATAATAGATTAGAGATGGATGATTATGTTGTGTGCATGTGCTTGCTGCTCTTAACAGGGTATATCACAAGAAGTACTGTAACCAGGCGTAAACGTTTGCTGACCATATCAGAAATGGAGTTCAAACGGGCCGCGAAAAAAACTGTTGAGTTGGAAAAAATTCTGGCTGAAAAGGAAATTCTTATTCAGGAAGTGCATCACCGTGTAAAAAATAACCTGAATGTGGCGATTAGCATTTTGCGCTTGCAGGCAGGAAATTTACCCGAATCAGATTCAGCCGTTGAAGCGCTGCAAGAGAGTGTTGGACGTTTACACTCAATGGCATTGGTGCACCAGAGTATTTATGAATCTGATGATTTATTGGATATAAAAATCAGGCCCTATATAACTGCCATATTGCACAATGCTATCCGTACTCACAATCGACATGATGTTAATTTTCGAATTGATGTTGATCACGATTCAACGATTGAGCTTTCTCGGGCCGTACCCTGTGGATTGATACTTAATGAATTAATAACCAATGTGATTAAACATGCCTATCCAAACGCTGAAGGTGGTGACGCAATTATCTCGTTCAAAAAATCCGCTGATGATCAATTGACCCTCGCGGTTAAAGATTATGGCATAGGCTTGATTGAAGAGGATTGGAGTAAAAGTAAAACACTTGGAGTGCAACTGGTGTCCTTATTGACTGAGCAATTAGTCGGAACGCTGAAAATCAGCATAGAAGGTGGAACTCAAATAAAAATCGATTTTCCACTCCTTGAACCGTAAACCTTTTGAGAATCATTTTTATGAGTTCTAAGTGGCTGCGTGGATATCCGTGTTTGGCTTAAAAGATATACTTTGACCCAATTCAGATACGAGCATATCCAACTTTCCAATATGCTCATAAGTTTGTGAATAATTTACCTGTTGTGACCTGTCTTCAAGTTTGAGTTTCTCGAATGCTATTTCAGTCATGAGTAAATATGAGTGTATTCCGGTTTCTTTGCTTACATCATTTTTCATCATGCGATGAGCCGTAATTACATCTGATCCCAGGATCTCAACTCTATCACCTAATGATTTCACAAGATATTGTCCATAATGAAGAAACATTTTTAGATCAAGCATTGTGATATTGGCACAGGCTGAGCAACCACATGGTGGATTCACCTGCATAGCATCCATCTGCTCCTGGAAGGCAACATATACTGAGCGCATCTGGTTCAGCAGCGCAGTCCCATCCGTCACGGATTCTTCTGGAACATAACACAGGATGGCGTCCCCCTGGAAATTTGAAACTGTCATGGGAGAACTAATCACCTTCAATTGGGAGTCAAATAGTGCTTCAATGATGTTATGAGCATGATCAAGTTCAGATTTTGTGAGGAATATGGTATAACCCGTGATATCTGTTATAAAAAAATAACCCAATTGAATTTTATTGTCTGTCATGGACTAATCCGCGGCAAATCCACTTCGAATCAAATCGATAACCACTTCTTCAGATTCAACCAGTTTGTCTGATTTGGCTAAGTCAATCACCATTGAAATGGCCTGATCCTTTTGAGTTGAATCAAATATTAGATTGGCAGATTCAATTACTTTTTGGACACCTGGCTGGGCTAAGCAGAAGCCATCGTTGGGAAGATTGCAGAATAACTTGGTTCTTGTTGATCCCAGTAGTGAACTGAATTCAGTTTGAGACATACCCTTAAAAATTTCCATTTTTCTCACTTTTTGATGGATAAAGCTGTGTTCTTCTATGCTCCCTATTGAATCAGCGGTACAAACAACCCAGGTGATTGCAGCCATTGCCTCAGCCGGTCTGGTAAATTGAATATCCATCTTCCCTCTTCTAAAATTGATGTGTGGTAAAGCATCTTTTGTAATTGTGACTATTATAGTCTTTTTATAGGCAAAATCAATCACTATCCCATCCCCAGCTTTGCTTGCGAGTTAAAGAGTATAAATAAATGGTTCTACCGAAATTGTGAGCCTATTCACGGAATAGATTCTGCATGCGAAGTGGGTTGGTGTGAATGAATTTTTCAGCTCTCAAGTGTTTAAAACCGACAAGAAAACACTTTATTCAAGTATATCGTTATGATTGCCAGAACTCAATACTTTGAGCAATACAAGCTTCGGGTACATTATCCTGGCAAACACAGCCTTAAATTACAGATCAACTGCTAGAAGGATGTAAAAGTAGATTTTGGATTGAATACTGTCCAATAAATAGCCAGTAAAACGAATTATTTGTGGACCAATCTCAGATAATAATGGAGAAAATAATGAGCTACAAAAGAGTAATCCTCAGCGAATTTGGTGGACCTGAAGTATTAAAGGTGGTTGAGGAAAACAGCCTCCCTGAACCAGCCCAAGGTGAAGTACGCGTAAAAGTTGCTGCAGTCAGTGCAACCTTTACTGACACCATCGTGCGCAAAGGTCAATACTATGGTTTAAAGAAATCCCGCCCCTTTCCCCGGGTTATGATATGGTGGGAATTGTCGACAAACTCGGAGAGGGCGTTAGCAATTTTGAGATGGGACAAATGGTAGCTGATTTAACCACCTGGGGAGCTTATACCGAATACATGCTCCGGCCCTTCGACAGTCTTGTACCAGTACCTGAGGGCTTGGATCCCGCTCAGGCTGTAAGTATGGTTTTGTCTTATGTCACGGCATATCAGATGCTACATCGCAGTGCGAAAATTGAAAATGGTCAGCGAATACTGGTACATGGAGCTGGTGGAGCTGTCGGAACGGCATTATTAGAATCGGGCAAATTACTTGATCTTGAAATGTATGGAACTGCGTCCCAATCCAAACATGAACTGGTTAAAAGTCTGGGAGCTACGCCTATAGATTATAAATCAGAAGGTTTTGCATCGGTGATTAAGGAAATTGGTGGGGTAGATGCAGCATTTGATGCCATCAGTGGCAAAAATTTCAAGCGCTCCTTCAAATCCTTGAGGAGAGGCGGCACTCTGGTTGCCTATGGTTTTTATGACCAGGCCATGGGAAAGGGTGGTAATGTTCCTCTTGAATATACAAGTGTCATGTTGATGAACATGCTGCCCAATGGAAAGCATGCTAACTTCTACTCCATTGGGGATTTACGCAAAAAACAACCCGGCTGGTTTCATGATGATCTGAGAGCGCTTTTTGAATTATTAAAAGCAGGCAAATTAAAACCGGTTATCGAAAAACACCTGGGATTGGAAGATGCCCGAGAGGCACATGAATTAATTGAGAAAGCTGCCGTGAAGGGTAGGATTGTACTTAGAGTAGCTGAATAGTTTTAGCATTTCAATAAATTGGAGGGACTAGGAGTGAGTAGCAAAATTTTGGTCATTATTAGCACGGGAGATCCATCGAAGGCGCAAACCGGCATGATGTACACCGTCAATGCTCTCAAAAACGCCTGGATGGAAGATGTGAAATTATTCTTTTTTGGTCCGGCGGAAGCAACGTTGCTCCAGGATGAACGACTCCAGCATTTACTCGAAGAATATCAAAATGAGGGTGAATCAGTTGTTGCCTGTAAAATCATTGCTGATAGAGATGGTCATGCAAAAGATATTAGCGCTCTAGGTGTCCAGGTTCAATATGTAGGGCAACAAATATCTAGTTTAATTCAAGATGGATATGTCCCTATGGTGTGGTAGTGTTTGCCAGCTTTTTTCTATTCAGTTTTCGAAGAATCAGCAATCATTTCCACTTCATGAAAAAGTCTAAGGAGATTTCCGCTCCAAATTTTTTCAATTGCAGCTTTTGAGTATTCCCGGTGGATGAGTTCCTGGGTAATGTTTGGCATTTCACTCACATCATAGCAATCTTCCAGCTCTGCTCCGCCATCAAAATCAGACCCGATACCTATATGATCAATGCCAGCAATTTTAACAATATGATCAATATGATCAACGAGGTCAGCCACCGTTGGTAAAAATCGCGGATATAATCTATTCACTTCCAGGTTTTCGAGTTGATAGGCATCTTTCTGGTCTGCATTCAGCTTATATTTATCACCCCATTTTTCCTTAAGGGCCGCCTGAGCTGAATCCCGACCCGGATTTGGTGTGGGTATTTTGATATATTCACTAAAGAGATTAACCTGAACTACTCCCCCATTTTTTGCGATCTGACGCAGCAGATTGTCATTTATGTTACGAGGATTGTCACATAAGGCTTTTGCGCAGGAGTGGGAGGCAATCACCGGTGCTTCAGAACAAGCCAGAACATCCTCCACCGAGGCATCACTGAGATGAGATACATCTACCATCATGCCTAATTGGTTCATCCGCTTTACAACTGTATATCCAAATGGACTCAAACCACCAAACTCAGTGCTGTCATTTGATGAATCGCAGATCTCATTGTTGGAGGTATGACATAAAGTTATATAGCGGACACCCCGCTCATAAAACAGATCCAGGTTTTCCAGTTCTGTGCCCAGGGGGTAGCCGTTCTCCATACCAAGATAGATGGCATATTTTCCCTCGTCACGTAATCGCTTCGCATCGTTAGAGTTATAAGCCATAGCCGCCAGATCAGGATAGGTTGCGATATTGGATTCGACAGCCCCAATAATTTCCAGTGCATTCTGTTTTATTGCAGCATGACCTGAATCTGTGCGTGCTCCCTGCGGCGTCCAGACGGCAAAGAAGGCTGCATCCAGCCCACCCTCTTCCATTCGAGGAAAATCTAACTTGCTATATATAAGGCGTGGATCATGTCGCTTTCCCAAATCCACACCCTCATGCTTTACTCTCAGGGGTGTATCTACGTGAGTGTCAAGTGTGAGCAGGGACTGGTGGAAAGTCATACTTTGATCTTCATAGGGGATGTCCGATTTCTTTACAGTAGCACAGCTTATTAATCCGAATATCGTCCATGTGCAAAAGCACTCAATAAACCAGATATGGTCGAACCGCCTGGTTCTCATGTACGGGTTTGCCTACGATCGACGCTATTGCGACGATTCCCTTTACGGCGCTCCTCTTTAACAGGAATATTTTCATGCCGCCGATCACTATCGCGACGGTTTCCTGACTTTCTTTTACTTGTGTCTTTAATCATTAAGGCACTCCTTTGATTTAAGCGGAGCCGAAACATAACTTAGCCATAATCCAAATTTAATCATTCCGATGAAGTTATGCCGGTAGCTCCCCACTTGTTCTTACTATTTCAGGATGACCATCTTGATAGTTCCGGTGTTGGACCCTGTTTGCAATTGACAGAGGTAAATTCCTGCACTCACAGTCATCCCTGAATCATCCAGCCCATTCCACAGGACACTGAATTTACCCGCTTCATGCTGTTCATTTTTGAGATTCGCCAGCTTTCGACCGGTCAGGTCGTATACAGCAAGAGAAACATAAGCTGCTTGGGGAATTGAATAACTAATATTTGTGGTCGGATTAAAGGGATTGGGATAATTTTGAGACAAGTCAAATCTCTCAGGTTTCACATCTGATGTTTCATCATTTGAAACAATGGGACCCTCTCTTATCAAGGAATACCTTCTTGGACCTGCAAAGGTGATAACATCTCTCTGCACCAAACCCACTTCAGAGGCAAACCACTCATCATACTCATAATCAGCGCCGATAAAGCGATGGATTTGATAACAGTCGGTGAAAATGCCTAGCTGTGTCTCAACAGTATCACCAATGCTGACCATTGTCATGGTTGACGGATCCTGATGTGGATCCATGTAAATCCAGGTTTCCCCAAGCGAGGCTGCAAAATCATAGAGCATATTTTCTGAAGTTTCTCCCCACACATAAACCTGATTCCCTTCAGTTCGGAAACCATTAAAGCTTTCTCCCGGGAACCAACTATCAAACTCAAAGTAGACCTGTTCGTTTATGATTTGAGAATAAACCAGGGATATGCTAAAGGTGTCCAAATCACTGGCATAAGTCCACTGTTGTCCTAGAATTAATGGGAAATAATTGAGCGTATCCTCCAGTGATTCATATACACCCATATCTGGAGCGGAGCCATTATAACTCTCTTGCTCTAGATCTACTAAAGTGTCTCCCGCCCAGGCATAAAAGGTTGTCCCGGCATCCACGCAGGGTGAATTTAATGTCAGGTTATAATCAAATCCGCTGGTATCGGCGAACGCCGGGTATTGATCCAGATTACCATCCTCCCAGACGACTGTTCCATTGTCGCTGGTATTTATTCCATCGATACCCTGTTGTATATCAGTGTAAGCAAATACGATTTCACTGGGATCACCAAAATTGGCAAAATAGACCTCATCTATCTGATTGTCCCACAGGATACAATTCACCACAACGGGGAAAGAATTATTGGAATAGATGGCACTCCCATAGTGTGCTATCTGATTATTCGCAAATGTTGTAAAGGAAATGACCGGATAACAATCATTCTTAAACCCGACCCCTCCTCCAGCATGAGCACTGCTATTCCCAATTATCAATGTTCTATCAAGTATTATATCGGATCCATCCCGGGCGTAAAATGCCCCACCCACATCTGCACAATGATTATTAATAAATTTTGAGTCCTTAATAATCAGATCAGAATTTGCGCGGGCATAAAATCCACCACCAACATCTTCTGAGATATTATTCTCAAAGACAATTCGATTTAATCTTGAATTTGAGGCCTGGAAAAAGAGACCCCCACCCCCGCCATTGGTTACTGAATTACCCTTTATCTTTAGCTGGGAAAATGATGGCGATGAATTCGCTACATAAATACCACCACCATAATAGGCACTATCTCCATCTCCATCGGGATCTGCCAAATATCCAGTACCATTGCGAATGGTAAAGCCAAGTAGATTGGCCGCGGCGCTTTCCCCGTTTTCAAGTACCACGACAGTACTCACATTTCCCCCGTCAATAATCGTTTGTGAAATGTATGCCGTATCTCCTGTCATAAGGGTTAATGAAGCCAGTGTAATATCTTTTCCTGAAAAGTCAATATTTTCAAAATAAATGCCAGGTTGAACCAATACAGTATCCCCGGGGATGGCTGCATCAATGGCCAACTGAATCGTAGCGAAATCAGCAGGAACGTTAATAATTGCAGGCGCATCCAGAACTGGGGCTCCCAGGACACCGTCATCCAGCAGGCAATTCGCACGGATGGATCCGGATTCTGACCAGGCAAGAAAAGTACATCCTGGACCAGAACTACCCAAAAGGTCGGTTTTCCATGCTCCAGAGGATGAGACGGCTACTATATCCCCATCCCAGACAAAAAAGCCTGAAGAATCAAGTCTGGATGCATAGATGTCAGATGATCCAAAACTATTTTCCCGAATGTAGGCAGTCATTACATCCCCACTGACCTCGGACACATAAATATCCATAAAGACATCTGATCCCATAGCCTCGATTGCAACGCCTGGTCCGCCCCACTGTCTAGCGCCTTCAGGACTGATCAACTGAGCATAAATCCCGCGGTTTGTCTGGCTGGCATCGGTCTCTCTCCATACCGCGTATACAGAATGATCTTCTTCCTCTACTGCCAGTTGAGGGCTGATCCGAAAGTGAGTATTCATGGTCGAGACCTCAACAGGCGCCACCCAGTTTAAATCTCCATTTTCATCAAGATACTGAACTTTTCCGGTCTGATTGGTCCCGTTCAATTCTGTCCAGGAAGAATAACTACCTCCCAGGTTATCAGCCTCTGCATCCTGAGCCCAATTGCCCATTGGAAAAGCTACAGGTGCATTAATAGATATAGCCCACCAGAGAGCTGTTCCATTCAGACTATAATCCTGAAGCTTAACTTCACTGCTCAACATGGGGAAAGATCCGGTCTGACGGATCCATTGAACCCTGACGGATTGATCATTGGTGATGAAAGGTTTTGGACTTAATAAATTTCCGCCAAAATCGGAGATGGCGATTCCATTGGCGCCCCACAGGAGGCTACCATCTGCGGCAATTCTTTGATATCGCAGGCTGGAGTAATCGTGACACCAGGTGACCACCACACTATTATCTTCAGGTATAACCACCAGGCGTGGTGAAAGGTTATCACCACCGGAGGATGAGAGGGTTAGACCGTTTTCACCCCAATCGGCGTGTCCATCCGGTGCAATTTTATAAGCATATACTTCCCAACTTCCCGATCGGATATCGATGCATGAAACGATGGCGTTCCCCTCTCCATCTACGACCAGGTTTAAATGGAAAACTGCAATCCAGGAATCAACGGCTTGATCACTGATAAGCAGGCCACCATCTGCCCACTGCGGTGTCCCGCTTGCATCAAGACGCTGTAAGTAAATATTGAAGCTTCCTTCAGTCAACCAGGCAACATAGAGCCCACCATCATCTGTGGCTGCCAACTCGGGCATTATCCCAGTTCCCAAATCGAGTGGACTACCCGGATCTGAAGACCATTCAGCATACGCCAAGAGAGCGGTTAAGCAGGTCAGAATTATAGATTTCATAATCAACTCCCGGATAGGTGACCACACTGGAGACTAAATCTACCAGGAATGGTATATGATTTTTATTAGCTTGTGAATTTAGTACAGCAAATGCTGGACTGCTTTGATTTTCTCACGGAGAAGCTGGCAATATTAAAATTTGATCGTAATAAATGTCTTGAAGTACATTTCAGACTAACGCTCTGATGTAGAATGTCCAGATTGAATTATCAGGTCATGGAATGGTTGGACATGCTCTTGGCGCACTACCTCTGTATCAGAAGAATCATAGAATATCGCTTAAAATAAATTTTTACTGAGAAGCCTTCTGTTTCTGGATGCTCTCGATTCTCTCAATTTCCGCAGTGTTCATTTCTGCCTTGATTTTTGCTATCAACTCTAAGGCTTCTGAGACACTGGTCTCGCCACGGGTAACCAAAGCCAGACTGCCCAGGGCATCACTCAATTTTCCCTGTTTGTAATGAGATTTTCCTTGCTTGAGAGATTTAATAGATTGGGTTTCAAATGCACGATCAAGATGGCTTTCAGCCTGGGAAAGCATATCAGCCAGATCTTTTTTCTTAATATTCAATTTCCGATATGAAGCTTTGGTGGCCTTTTTCTGGCTTTTCGGACTTAAACCCTTCCCCACCGCTGTGAAGCTGGCAACTTTATCCCCAGTGGCATTGACCATCATCAGAAGTGAAAGCTCAGAACTGACCATGTATTGAAGCCCACTGATGCCTTCAACTTCTTTTTCAGAAGTAATGTCTACCGACCCTTCCAGGGTCAGTTCAGCATTATCACTAACCGAATGTCCTAGTTTCTGAATACTCTTTGAAAGCTTTGTTTCTACATTTGGAAGTCGAGCACCCTTTTCATCTCGAATAATCAATGCAAACGCTACAGGAGCATGTTCCACAACAGAATAAGTCGTGACGCCTTCGGCATTTTTTAAATACTTTTTGTAGAGACCTGGTAAACGAAAAAGATTCGGTCTGGCTACAACTTTTCCATATTTAGTATTCACGGGCGTTGCTGTAATATACGTTTCCAGATTTCCATGCTGGTTTGTGGAACCCCTCTCGATAATGCTGCCATCCTCTGCTTTAAGAGTTAAGGGCATATTCGGTATGGAAATAGTATTTTCAGATCCCGACCCTTTATAATAAACATGAAAAGTAATTGGATCTCTCAACAAGGTTCCCGCTTTGGCAGATTGTTTATCTCCTGTTGTCACCTCAATATTCACACCAGCCAGAACGCCCCGAATTTCAGAAGTCAATCCAGAAACTGTAATGGTTTCTGTGATAAAATAGGGGGCTGGTGAAAGCGCATCATAAAAGGCCTTTTTAGTATAAAAAGGGACTACAACTTCCTGAGCATCAGTGTAATTTTCAAGCGCAATAAAGATTTTTCCCTCGCTTATATAGTTTCTCGCGTCCTGGACCAGTTTTGTAGTTCGACCCCAGAGATCATCCAATTCAACTTCCAGCCCTGCCAGAAATTGGCTCTTATCCAGTGCAGCGAAGACATAAAAAACTTTCCCAGCCTTTTTATTCTTCACTATTTCGATGCCGGTGACAGTTGCATTCACAGTAGATTTTGTAGATTTGCGAAATACATCCAGATATTCAGAACGATCATCACCCTCGATTTCCTGGACAAAAGTTTCAACTGCGGATTCTATGGTCACACTTAATTGTGAAGCAATGGACGCTTGTGCAATTGACTGAGCATCTTCAAAAGATGGTCCTTCCCCTACGCCAACATAATATTGACTTACAGGGTAGCCGGGAAGTTCTGCCTGCATGTACCAACTCGGTGTCTGCCCAAAGCAAAATCCAACTAAAAATGAAAGAAAAGTAATTTTCATGATGATCGTATCCTTTGCATCAAAATATTGTATATGATTGGGCTACTCGCTATCCACCTTTAATAATATCATTTTACGATTTACATTTATTTTCCTCAGGGCACCCTCTGTTTCCTCATTACTAAAATATTTTTTAACAGCCCGGTATACCTTGGATGATTTATCATACTTTTGAGGATCACACCAGATTAGATAATCAACAGTTTGTTTGGTCACGATGTTTTCTTTTGAACTGCTTGAAATGCTTTCAATAGCATCCATTATGGCAAACTGGATTTCCTCCACCTGGTCTTCATCAAAATCAGTGGACAAATTAAAAATAAGTTTGTACTGAATGCCTTTTTCCACATCGGTTTTCCAATAATTGGTGATACGGGAGAGCACATTTTCTATGGCATCGTTCATGGCTTCCTCAATAGAAACCATTATCTCACCTTTGCGACCCTGACTATAACCAGTCTCTGTCCCCAGTAAGCGGGCGGTAGTTGTCTCATAAGCGCGAACCACAAGCGCATACTTTTTTGTCCCATATCCGGCATCCTCGACAGCACCCGAATACTCGATATAAATATCGCTACCGACTGACAGGGCCAGCTGATAGGCATAGTCCTCTTCCCGATCTCCCAGCTCCATTTGGGCAGTATTCAATGCATCCATAGATTCCTGTTGTTCAGGGACGACCACATCATACTGACGGGCAGTGAGATAACTTTCTATTACAGCAGCAGCATGTTTCAGCTGAAGATTGGTCCGTAATAATTCTACAGGGCTCTCTCCTTTTTTTACCGCAGGTAGTACCATGATAAAAGGATTTCCGATAGTCTCGGCCAGATCTGCCCTTGCAGCAACAACATTGCGTGATTCAAGATCCTTGGTGAGAAGTCCTTTATTGACCTTGAAGCGCTTGACCACTTTAAGACCCTTCCCACCATCAATTTTTACTTTTTTGATGACTGCCAGATCTTCATAGCTGATATAGTTTGAGATATTGTCATTGTTAAAGAAAAATGCTTCATGCTCGCCAAATTTCTGACGTTCCTCTTCACTTGATAGCAATGGATCAGTTCCACCGAATAATACAAAATATACTGCAGATTTTTTTGCATCCAGGGCGGCTTTGGACATTCCGTTTTTTTTAACATCTTTTTTCTTTTGAGAATCTCTTTTACCGCTACCGTTATATATCCCGGTTGCTTCGATCATCACTTCTGCAGAAGATACAGATTCGATTAATGTTGCCTGTTTCGATACCGGTAATTGTGCAAAAACGACGCTGTTCAGCAGGAACAGTAGAGCAGTTGTGCACACTGATAATCTTTGATTCATGTCAAGCCCCTTTCATGGTACTTCGTGCTTAAGCTACAAGCTTCGAAAGCAAAAATAATGCGAAAAAATTTTGTATGGTTTAAACTAACATTTAAATGGGATAGTTCCATCTGAAACCATTTGAAAATCTACCCCATTTAAATGCTTCACTCCATAAACAGTCTAATATTTTTTAAATGGATCTAAAAATCCAAATACATTAATAGGAAGCTCACCTAAAGCGTACGAAGCGCCAATATTTATCATCAGACCACCCATCTTCAGATCATCATAATAGGTTGTGATATAATCTTCATCAATCTCATATTCGACATCATCAACCGTTAATGAACCAAACATGGGAACCATACCGATTTTATACCCGGCACTACCTGTTACCGATAAGTCCTGATTTATCATAAATCCAACCTCACCGCCCAGCTTGACCCCTATTGCACCAATCCCATAAGTATAATCATAAGTATAATAGGTTCCAGCAAGGGATAAAACATCCAACCCGGCAGCCAAAGAGGCGCTATAATACAGCTGACCACCAAATTTTTTGGTCACACCCAGATAGGGCGACAAAACAAAGGCAAGTGCAGAGGCAGTTTCACCTTCTGGAACATCATATTCTGCCATTGGGAGCGAGAACCCAATATCAAGATCCAGAAAAGTCTGAGTGACTCCAATGATGGGCGCAAGATTATAAGATAACAATAAATTTCCGGCTATCTGGGTAGTGGCTTCTTCTGCTAGAACCTGACCGCCTCCAGCAAGCCACAGAGAAGTATGTTCGGGTTTAATGGAGGAGCCAACCATTATGCCCAGATTAAAACGAGCATCCATTCCCAAACGGGGATGTTCCATCACAATGGCACCTTCAGATACTTTCTTTCCCAGCAGTTGGTTGGCATAGGTATAATCATTGGGATCTTTTGCGTTGTCCCCTGTTTTTGAGACGCGTACAAAACCTGCCCTGACTGCTACTTCATTGCCCAGTGCATCCTCTTCTATTTCCACAATATGAAAGCCGTCATCCAAATGCACTCCCTCTCTATGGCCAAGACCAAAGCCATATTTTTTGCCATCTGCTTCGACAATTTGGGCGGATAATTTAAAATCATCGATTTCTTTTGTCTTAACACCAAGATTTTTACAAAAAGCCAGCATGGCATCATTCTGGGCATACTGCTCAGGTGTAGTAGGCCACTTTTCTGCACCAAATTTGAACTCTGTATATAGTGGAGCTTTGGTAAGAGCGGATACTGCTGTTGGATCAAGGCTGGATATTCCCGTGGTTGTTGCGTCCAAAACCTTTTCGACTGAAGCGTTGCCGTCTGAGCTGATTTTTAATTTCCACCATATCACACCGCCCTTTAGGGTAATGCTCAGTGATTTATCACCAGTCTCCTTGGTTGCTGATTGAATGTAGGGAAGATAAATGTAGGCAGAGTTCATCAAGGTTTCCAATTCTGCCACAGTCAATCCAAGGGATTTAGCCTTGGTGGCAGCAAAGGTTTGAAATGCGGCTTCATCTTTCAACGCCTGACCCCGGTTCTGCATCACTTCCGGATCATTTAAAATCTCCACAATCCGATTGATCACTGTTTTTTCCAGAACTCCTGATAGTGATGTGCTACTCACTTCTTCCAGTGAATTTGCCTCATTGCGAAAATTCTCCAGTAAATCTGCGGGTAAGACATTATAGTCAAATCTATCGATCTCGATATAGTAGTCTATGAATTTGTTAAAGGTATTCGAGTCAAAGTTTAAATCACCCACTGAACCCGGTTTAAACCACACTGATTCCAGGGAGCTGACAGATTTACGCACATACTTTCCCTGTTGTGCACTTATCAGGCTGAATGAGAAAAGCATCAAGATTAGTATAATTAATAATTTCGTGTGTTTCATTTAGACCTCCGTTTTTTGTTATCCATTAGTTTTGGTATTCTGCTGTGTGACTGAGTTTCCCCCAACGGCTCCCGTTTGAATTTGACATTCAATAATCTTGAATTTACCCCCATCATTCACCCCCCTATTCTTAAATCTTATTTTTGATGATCATTTACTACTTAAGCAATACCAGTTATCCTGGGTATTAAAATTGGCAATTTAGCCACAAATCCAGCACCCGTCCGTTGCAAGGTGATCTCATCTCAATTAGAAATAATTAAAAATTATCATTAAATATAATTTAAATATATCCACAAGCAATTTCATGACAATTTCGCTCATTAATCCCAGGTATTTTTCATATTTAAATATCAAGGCTGGATTGATCAGGCACCTCATACTTTCAAGCCATCCTTGATTCCGTATGATCGAAAATTATTTTGGCGTAGCCGCATTTCTAATAAAGAGGTTGTCATATCAACTGATAACACAGAAACAAGGATAAAATTGGTGAGACGGTTTCTCTCAAGTCGTCTTGTCACCTTCTCATTTTGAATTATATGGATCCAGGTAGGGATCCTCAATGGTCAAACCGATGACATGACCATTACCCGTTATAATGCCTCAGATGGTCTTTCAGATAACAGTATTTTTTGTATCACTCAGGATTTCCAGGTATTTATCTGGTTTGGCACTCGTGCTGGACTTCATCGCTATGATGGTAGAAATTTTAAAGTTTATGAAGTGCCTCACGCACTGTCAAATCCCTATTTCATATAAATCATTTTGATAGTTCGCATGCTTTCCCCCGTCTGCAAACTGGCAAAATACACCCCGGCCCCAACTTGATTTCCCGAATCATCGGCTCCATTCCAATGCCGTTCATAAGCACCCTGGTGTTGATATGTTTCTAATAATTTGGCAACTGATCGGCCATGGATATCATAAATGATAAGCGAAACCTGCGCTGCTTTAGGAAGATTGTATTGAATCCTGGTGCTTGGATTAAAAGGATTAGGATAATTTTGTTCAAGTGAAAATTCAGTAGACATTGCCATCCCTGCAGGCTGGTCTGAAATGCCAACTTCCGGATTGACCGTGATATAGCTATAATAGACATCCTGTTCCCCGTTAAAGGTGGCAGCCCAGGCCAGATGCATTCCAAAGGAATCAGATACGCTGTGAAAATAATCACCCATTTTCTGCTGCTGCGGCCAACCCAGATGTGGATCGAAAGATTCTGAAAGTCGCTCATTCTCCGACCAGGTATCTCCCCCATCGGTCGAGTTGGCATAATAGAGTGATGAAAGATAAGTCCCCGGCTCATCCCTGGTATCCAGCCAGACCACATCAATTCTCCCTGTTGGCGCAACGGACATGGTTCCAAACCACTGCCAGGCATTGCTCTCAACCGGATCATCATTAACGCGAATTGGATCACTCCAGGTCAAGCCATTGTCTTCGCTGCGAATTAGATTCACATTCATTGGGTCAGGATCATCATCCGCAGCTACGGATGCCAGCAAATAGACATTCCCGCGGGTCGAGTCCTGCGAATTATCTGTGGCGATCCAGGTTTGTCCCAGGAGACCACCAGGATTAGGACCTGCTGAAATAACCGCTGAACCTCCCAGGTCAACAAAAGTTGAGAGATCCCAATCAAGTGCTTCTAGAGTATCCTGAGCAGTCATTGATCGGGAAACAACATAAGAGCCATTGATAGAGGAAACACCGCCGATATACAACTCACCTTCGGGTCCCACTGCCAAAGTCCCCCAATAAGGTATACCAGAGATCAAATCGCAGTTTGGATAGCTATTGCCGCCATTCACCGAGCGTGTGAAATGTCCTGGCTCACAGTAACTCCAATAAAGCGTCCAGAAGGCATAGATATATCCATGTCCCATTCCACCTGTTTTGTCTATGATCATCCACTGCTTATCACCCCCCTGAGCAAAAGTGCCTGCATCCCATGTGGCACCTCCATCGTTGGATCTAAAGACAGAGCAGATAAAATCTCCAGCATCGTAAGTAAGGCTATTATAATAAAACACACCTTCTGCGTCAGAATCCAAGACCGGGTCAGAACGAAAAATACCTGGCTCCAGTACACCTGGAAAAGTCCAGTGCTCACCACCATCTGCACTATAAGAATATCCAGCTTGACGAAAATCACTTGAAATGGTATCAAATTGACGCCAGCCAATGGCAATGGTGTCCGGATTTGTGGGGTCAACCGCTATTGAAGGCTCATTGGCAGCATCACCAATTATGTTTGACCCAAATGGTGTTACGTTAACCTGCCTCGTGAATATTTCAGAGCGCGTTTCACGATAGGCAGGAGAATAGCGCAGCTGCTCTGGATCTGGTAGGATGTGGGGATCATTGGGGACTTCACGTTGATACTCTGCACGAGGAGCCGCTTGATAGTTCTTGTCATAATCCGCTGCATTGGAGAACTCCCATGTGAAAACCATACATAAAATTACAGCTGACAACATGGCTGATGGGTTTATCTGCGATCGACTTTTCATCCATTGATCCTTCCGAGTTTTCGAGACGAGTTGAAAGTAGTCTGAAATTATAGGGGATCAAAGCGTAGGGCGACTGAGTCGAGTCTCCTGATTTTTGATAGCCGATATGATTAATCGTTTCTTGCACCTCAGCTATATCCTCATACCTTAGGCTATTCCTGGAAAGCAAGTGATTTGTGCTACCAGGTGCCATGTGTTATTTGGATCTGATTTATAAATGGAAGGTTGAGGGAAATATTATGAAAATAACTTCTACAATTTTTGTGGTCATGATACTAGGTCTGTTTTCGTGTGATCTGAAAGACGAGCTGGATGAGGCCATTCTAGATATATCTGGGAAGGTAAGTCATGACGGCAATGCGGTCTCCGGTGCAATTGTTATGTTGGTGGAAAATACTGGAGATTCAGAATCCTTTAATCTTGCCAACGGCAGCATCACGGACAACAGCGGTAACTATACGATCCTGGATGTGGATCCAGGTGAATACTACGTTGTGGCTGTGGATGACGCAAATGCTAATGGAGAATATGATGAGGGAATTGACCGGATTGGTATTTATGGTGTTGATCTCACTTCAACTATACCGGATCCAATCCCGGATCAGATAAGCGTTACAGATTCCGATCTTGAGGATATTGATATCCACAGCATGGAATCATTTTAGATACAGTATCCCTAGGTAAAGCCCCTGAATATTTGGGGTATAATTTTAGCTACTCCCCGTGCTTGTCAGCCGATCATGGTATGATCGAATTTCACCAATTGCTTGTTTTGAGTAATTTAATGATGGCTTATTTTGTCATGTTTTGAATAAGAATTGGTATTATCTTGCAGCGCTAATCTGCGATTCAATGACTTTTCAAGGAGATACAAAATGGCTAAATATTTAATCGAAGTACCTCATGCAAAGAATAAGGATGCATGCGTGCAAGCTGTTCGTGCTTTTATGGCGGAAGGGTCTCACTTCCTGACACATGCTGATTGGGGTTGTGCTGATGACGAGCACAAAGCCTGGCTAATGGTGGAGCTTGATACCAAGGAGGAGGCTAGAAGAGTACTTCCTGCTCTATTCCGAGACCAAGCCCGGATCATTCAGCTTGAGCAATATACCTATGCTGATATAAATAAGAGTGTAGAGGATCACAGCAGATAGGGGATAATCCAAGTGGGGATGATTTTGATTTTATGTTCAACCGTTGAGACCGGGAATTAGGGACAATGCCAAAACCCGTAATCCTTTCTGTAGATGATGAGCCGCACGTCGCAAGCGCAATTCATAGGGATCTCCGCAGCCGATATGGCGAAAAATATCGAATAATCAAGACCGGATCAGGCAAAGAAGCACTCGCTGTTCTAAAGCAATTAAAAGCGAAAAATACTCCAGTCGCCTTGCTTATGGCAGATCAACGAATGCCCGAAATGAGCGGAACCGAGTTTCTTGGGGAGACCAGACAGTATTTTCCCGAAGCCCGTAAGGTCCTCCTCACAGCATATGCAGACACTGAAGCGGCCATTGTCAGTATCAACAGCATCGAGTTGGATTACTATTTATTAAAACCCTGGGATCCCCCTGAACAAAATTTCTATCCCGTACTGGATGGTTTACTGGATGACTGGTGGACCAGCGCAACAATACCATATGATGGTATCAGAGTGGCAGGGACCCTGTGGTCTGCAAGTTGCCATGATGTAAAGGACTTCCTATCACGTAATCGTATCCCCTACCAATGGCTTGATATTGAAACTGATGCAGAGGCCAAAAAGTTGGTTGATGAGATGGATGAGGGTGAAAAGATTCTGCCAATTGTATTTTTCCCGGATGGCAGTGTCCTGTCAAATCCTGAACCACGAATAATTGCTGAGCGTGTCGGTTTACAAACTGAAGCCTCAGCACCATTTTATGATGTGATAATAATTGGGGGTGGACCGGCAGGTCTGGCCGCCGGTGTTTATGGCGCATCTGAGGGTCTTAAAACGCTGCTCATCGAAAAAGAGGCTACCGGTGGGCAGGCAGGTACGAGTTCACTTATCGAGAATTATCTGGGTTTTCCCAAGGGAGTAAGCGGGTCGGAGCTGGCGAAACGCGCTACGGATCAGGCCATACGACTTGGCTGTGAAATTTTGACGACTGCTGAGGCAGTCAATATTCGAGTCGAGGGAGCATACAAGATCATTGAGCTGAAAGCCGGTAATGAGATTGCCTGTAAAGCCCTGGTCATTGCTACCGGTGTTGCCCTGAACAAGCTCGATGTCCCTGGAGCGGAAAAATATTCTGGCGCAGGTATTTATTATGGTGCTGCTCTAACCGAGGCCATCAATTACAAGGGTAAGGATATGATTGTTGTGGGGGGGGCAAATTCAGCAGGTCAAGGTGCCCTATTTTTTGCTCGCTACGCTCAAAAGGTCAGCATATTGGTTCGGGGAGATGCCCTGGAAAACAAAATGTCCTCCTACCTTATCGATCAGATCAAGGCTCAAGAAAACATCCAGGTGATACTGAATACTGAGGTGAGAGAATTTGTAGGGAAAAATCGTCTGGAAGAGCTGTCAATTGAAAATATTCAGACGGGTGAGAGATCTGCCATCCCAGCAAGTGCGGTATTTATTTTCATCGGCGCGAAAGCACGGACTGAGATAGTATCAGGGGTGGTGGATTGTGATAGCTCCGGATTCATTCTCACGGATAAAGATCTTATGAAACATGGTGATAGACCAGCACGTTGGAAGCACAAGAGAGACCCTTATTTTTTGGAAACCAGCGAACCCGGGATCTTTGCCGCTGGTGACGTCCGACAGAGTTCCGTCAAACGGGTTGCCTCGGCCGTGGGTCAGGGTGCCATCGCCATTGCACTGGTACATCAATACCTCAAGGAGGTTTGATGCCTTACGAATATCTCAAGCAAATATCATTATTTGCAGCCATGCCGGCTGCTGACCTGAAAAGAGTCAGCCAAAACGTTCATACTATTCCACTGAACGCTGGTGAATACCTGTTTCAGGAAGGCAGCCATGGTCATGAAGCCTTCGTTATCCACTCCGGTGAAATTGAAATCTTAAAAAAAGCCAATGGTCGTGATGTACTCTTAGCTGTTCGAGGACCCAGCACGTTACTGGGCGAGATGGCATTATTGGAAGATACCCCTCGAACGGCCACAATCAGGGCTCGAATTGATTGCCAGTTGTTTGTTATAAGCAAGGATAGTCTTGATGAGGTACTTCATAGCA
>JABMPR010000084.1 GCA_013202895.1 bacterium
ACTTGACGTTTTCACACAGCCTCTGAAGTCGTGGGCTATTCGGAATGGTTATAGATACTCTTGCCCTCAGCAAAATACAAAAACCTCCCATTTGGGGAGGCTTTTGTATTTTGCTCCGTGGGAGGGGGCAAAACGCGAACACCTATCACATCAGTCTGGAACTGAGCTATTATGATAATTCTACTGTGCTTAGATCGGGTGAAGAGCTATTGCCTTCAGTCGGAGAATCTGCCCTTAAAGTCGCAATCTTTCGAACTCTACCTCTGAAGTTGAGAACACCAGATGACCGGTTAACACTGCCCGAGCTGAGGCAAAAAAGACGCGAGGCACGACTCAATAGAGCACAGGAATATCAGCAACTCATAGATGATAACGGGTGGACTCGTGCTGAGCTAACTCGTCATCTGGGTGTGAGTCTGGCTTGGGTGACTATCGTACTGAAGAATGTGGTTGGAGTAGACTCCCGAACCTAAATGTTGCTAAAATATTTCTGCCTTTGTCCGGGTTTGTCCACAATTCAGGATGATCTACTGAATCAAGCAATTCTTTTAATACAATCTGTACAATTAATAGTAGGCACAACCTTTAGGATGTAGGTTATTTTATTCCTGCCCCTCTGTTAAAATCCATTTCCCAGAATTTCTTCCACCTCTTTTTTATCTGCATCTAGAATATGCTGAATACCGCTAACATCACTCGCCACGCGGGTCAAAGAGGCGATATCATCTCTTTCAAGATGTTCAAGAGCAAATTTGCGACTGCCACACATGAGTTGTCTGAGTCCCTGAGCAAGTCTTTCATAATACGTATACAGCCCAATGGCACCTGTAGGAAGTTTTTCAAAAGCTTCATTTCCAAGCTCATTTCGCAAGTCAGCCGCAGTGATGAATATTTCGTCCACAGTAGCTCCGAAACGTTCAACGTAAACAGGAATTTCATTGTTCTTTATGGTATTCCCGATCGTTTTACCAACCATTACTGCTGCAATCGCACTTCGAGCCATTCCAATCAGTTTGACAAAAGGTGCACCAAGCGCCAACCCTTTGTAGATCTGATCTTCAAAAGTGAAACCACCAGCTAGCGCCAGAGCTGGGATTTTCATTCCTTTATCTGAGAGAGTTTTAGCATATTGGTAGAGCAACGAGTGCAACTCGACAATCGGAACACCCCACTCATTCATCATTCGCCATGGACTCATTCCAGTACCGCCCCCGGCACCGTCTACAGTTAGGAGATCAATTCCATACTTGCTTGCATAGGTAATAGCCCTAGCGAGATCAGCAGGACGGTAAGCCCCCGTCTTCAACGTAATATATTTCGCACCAGCGTTACGTAATTCTTCTACACGTTTAGCGAAGTCTTCTTCGTTTACCATACCTACGCGTGAATGACGCTCGAATTCCTTGAAGGCTCCCTTTTCAAAAGCCTCAATTACTTTAGGATCAGTCGGATTTGGTAGCACGACGTAACCTCGATTGTAAAGCAGTTGCGCTTTTTTAAGGTCTTTGACTTTTACCTCGCCTCCAATATCCTTTGCGCCTTGGCCCCATTTGATTTCTACAATTTCAACACCCAATTTTTCGATGGCATACTCTTGAACACCTAACCTAGTATCTTCTACGTTGGCTTGCACAATTGTAGCTCCATAACCATCCATTTGGTGATCCTGGAACAGTTTCACTCGGCGCTTTAAATCAACTGTATCAACTACTCGTCCATTCTTTATGACCGACTGTGGATCCATACCTACAACATTTTCGCCGATAGTCAAACCTGTACCAGCGAGAGCAGAACCAATAGCCAGACCATCCCAATTATTCTTAGCTACATCTGTGGAACCGATCCCAGGAATTATCCAAGGATAACGGAATTTAATTCCTTTATCGCCACCGAAATGTACCTCAAGATTTACGTTTGGGAAAATTGCCTTGTCACTGTCAGCTTCAATGCCAACTGCACCAACTGCCGTTCCCATAATGTTAAAATGAGAGTAATCGACTGGATATGCTTTTTCGCTGGCTGTTGTAATAACACCGAACGGTTGTGGATATATTACTTCGTGACCCCGATAGGCAGATTTGCCAATCTCGCACATTCCGATACAACCATCAACACAGGTCACACACATTCCCGAAATTGGTGTAATCGAATCTTCGGTCCTGTTTTTTGTTAATGTAGCTGCTGAGCGGTTTACTTTTGACAGACTTTGAGGCATAATGGGAATCTCCCTATCACTTGATTTTTATTTGTTTTTCTTTTTCGTATTCAACGATTTCACAGGCCACACATGGTTTCATGTAGCACATTAAATCATTATATTTTAATTCCTCAATACAGGGGGCAGCGAGGTTTGCACAACCTCCACAGATTGCCTGATCCGGATTATTATAAGTACATCGCAACTGACAGGCCGGACATACATAAATACACCCACCACAGAGACGACAATCCTCGGATTTCACATCGAATGGTGTGCCAATACTACGCTCAGTTCCCCGTCCTCGAAATCCGATTGCACCTGCCGCCATCTGCTCTTTACACATCCGCACGCACAATCCACAAAGGATGCAATCCTCATGTTCCTGTCTGAACCTCTGCTGCATCACATGGTGCTCAGAAGCAAGATCCTGAATGATTTTGGATTGAGGTGTGGAAGCGAGAAGGAGTTCAAGTATCATCCTTCGAGCCCTAACAACCCGCTCTGTGGCGGTCCTTACTTTCAATCCCTCTTCAGCATGATATGTGCACGAGGTCACGAGTTTGGCCTTTGAGCCTTCGCCAATTTCCACTACGCAAAGTCTACAGGCACCATATGGCTTTAGCCCATCCATATGACACAGAGTTGGAATTGGAAAGCCCAGAAATCTTGCAGCTTCGAGAAGCGATGTTCCTTTCTCGACTGAAGTGGTTAAACCATTTATCTTGAGGTTAATCATTAGTATTATCCCATACATTTCTGCTATGCAGTCTCAACAGCATCAAATTGGCAGACACTCACACAGGAACCACATTTGATGCACTTGTCCAGGTCAATGAGGTGCATTTCTTTTTTCTTGCCTGTAATTGCTTCCTCGGGACAAGCACGAACGCATACCTGGCACCCATTGCAGTTATCATTGATTGAATATGTAATTAATTCCTTGCAGACCCCGCCTGGGCACATTTTACTCTCAATGTGCGCATTATATTCATCTGGAAAGTATCGTATTGTTGAAAGCACGGGATTTGAAGCGGTCTGCCCAAGGCCACACATTGTCGTATCGCGTACTACTACTGCGAGCTCAATTAGTAATTCCAGCTTTTCAGGTGTCCCTAGACCATTGGAAAAATCATCCAGAATTTCGTACATGCGCTGTGTGCCCTTCCGGCAGGTGTAACACTTACCGCATGATTCATCTTTCAGGAAATTCATGAAGTACTTGGCGACATCTATCATACAACTGTTTTCATCCATGACGATCATGCCACCAGACCCCATGATCGATCCGGCTTGAGATAGACTGTCATAATCAATGGGCAGATTAAATAAACTTGTGGGTATACAGCCACCTGATGGGCCACCTGTTTGCACGGCTTTTATGCTTTTTGAACCAACTGCGCCACCACCAATAGCATGGATGATTTCTTCTATTGTCATTCCCATTGGAACTTCAACCAGTCCGGTGTTTCTGATCTTACCCACCAAACTGAATATCTTAGTCCCAGAATTCCCTTTAGTGCCTACTTTCGCGAAATTCTCTGCACCTAACTCGAAGATGATGGGAATGTTCGCCCAGGTTTCGACATTGTTGATTACTGTGGGACTTCCGTTAATTCCCATCTCAATGGGGTAAGGAGGACGCTGTCGAGGTTCGCCCATTTTCCCTTCTATGGACTTTATTAAAGCGGTTTCCTCACCACATACAAAAGCACCTGCTCCTTTAACAAGGTCCAGATCAAATGAGAAATCGGTGTCGAGAATATTTTCTCCCAGTACTCCGAGCTCGCGTGCCTGCCTTAATGCAATCAAAAGGTGTTTTATAGCGAGTGGGTACTCCTGGCGAACATAGAAGACCCCCTGTGTTGCTCCAGTTGCAAGTGCTCCAATCAGCATTGCTTCAATAATGCTGTGTGGGTTGCCCTCAAGTACGCTACGGTCCATGTATGCACCCGGATCGCCTTCATCTGCATTGCAGACTAGAAACTTTCCGTTTGTGTTTTTTTTTGCGGCGAGCATTTCCCATTTGACACCTGCAGGGAAACCGGCGCCACCTCTCCCTCGGATGCCTGATTTTTTGACTTCTTCGAGTATATAGTCATGATCGCCCTTTTCGAGTAACCTGACAAATTGTTTGTACCCACCGTGTCTTACATAGCTAAAGATCCTTATTGGATCAGTTTTTTCATTCCTGGAAAGAATCGTACGGCTCTGATATTTGAAAAATGGAATATCAACTTGTTTTTCAATAGAACCCCCATTTTTCGGGTCTGACCATAGCAGTTCGCTAATAGTTTCATTATTGGCAATTGCACTTATTATCATGGGTACTTTTTTCAGTTTCACTTTTGGGTAAAAAGTACCACGAGGCATGATAAGCAGTGAGGGTTCCATTTCGCAGAAACCATGGCAACCTGTGATCCGTAGCCGAATATTTTGTGTCTGTTGTTGAGCGATCAATTCTCGTTTTACCACTCTTATCAGACTACCAGCACCGCTTGCCTGCCCACATGTGCCGGATGAAATGATGATCGTTGGAATATCAGGAGAAATGTCAGATATAAGCAGATCCTGAAAATCCTGGAATTCCACAATTGAGTTTTGTTTCCGCATTATAATTCCATATCCATAGTGTCAGATTTCACAAGTAATAATACTGTTTCTTCAATAGAGCTGTATGATTTACACATCCAACAGATGCCCCCGGCAACCCTCTCTAGGACATACCTGCAGGATTCCACCACCTTGAATCAACATTGAAACCATAACGGTACTACATTCAGGGCAATGTGAAGCCCCAATAAGTTCTCCATGACAATGAGGACAGAAAAAATTGAGTACTTCGTCTTCGGGTATCGAATATTCAGATTCTGTGTTATAACTGCCGTAAAGACTCGTCAATCTCAACCAACCATGTTTACGACCGAATGACATCGTAACTTTTATCGAAGGATAATCATCAATGGGATACTTAGGATCCATGAGGCTATGGTTACAGCGAGAACAACTTATCTTTATTGGAAAGATTCTTTCATCACCTTTTATAGATATTTTATCAAGACCTTTACGAGTCTTCCGTATTATCTTTTTAACATCAGCAGTGTTTACATTTGAAAAATAGTGCCCATCCACAACCACGATTGGTCCAAGTGCACAAGCTCCTAAACAATTAACCGTCTCGGATGTAATTTCCTTGTCTGCTGTGGTTTCTCCAGCCTTAATCCCAAGTTGTCGCTGAAATTCTTCTTCAATTATTGGTCCACCTCGAACATGACAAGCTGTCCCCATACATATTGAGCAAAGATGTTTACCACGAGGTTTTAAACTGAATGATTTGTAGAATGTAGCTACGCCAAAAATGTCAACTAATGTGTGCTCAGTTTGATCTGCAATTATTTCAAGTGCTTCACCTGGAAGGTAGCTATAGAGTGCTTGCACTTCCTCGAGAACCCCAATAAGCCCACCACGGCTGTGATTATATTTAGCTATAATACTTTCAACATCGCTTTTTTGAATGGTTATCGATTCCATCTGCTATCTCAACTAGGTGTACTTCTGATTAGATTCTAGCGTTAATAACACAGACAGGTTTTTATTCATATTGTTCACAGTACCAGACTCCGCCTGTTTTCCGTGCGTGTGGACAATTCTCACCATTTTCACAATTAATACAGAGCCCCATTAGTTTTGAACGACCATTCCCACGAGATTTTGAAGTAGTCGATGGAGGTGCAGGTCTTTTTTTAACGGGTTTATAATCATCGAATTCCTCGCAGTACCAAATCACCATACCATTTGCTAAGCGGTTCATGCATGTTGCCAGATTGTTACATGTTGTACACAATCCTTCAATTTTCATGGATTCTCCTTTGGCTTTATCTATTCCAATCATGTTCAGTTTCCTTAAAGCAGGTCTTTGTTTAGACTATTATTTTTTCTATCAAGAACTCCTGGTAGTCCCTGGTATTAGCAAGTCCAAAAAGGACATTTTCGTCGAGATACCATTGTACCTTTTGCAACTCATATGCCAGATATTGAAATCCATTATTTTTCGCTTGAGAAAGGGATAACCGGTTGACAGCGAGGATTATTAAATCGTTATTTATTAGATACTTACGATTATTCTATAGTTCAGATAGTTGAATTCCTTGATGAAGTAATTATAGAGCTAATTTCCTTAGAAAAGTGGGGAGATATGAACCGGTGGGGAATTATTCCCCACCACTGGTGTGCTCTCATGATGGAAGTTAAATCAGGACCTGATATTATATCGCTTGATTTTTTCTCTAAGGGTTTTGCGGTCAATTCCAAGGATTTCCGCTGTACGAGATTTATTACCCTTCAGACTTTCCAGTACTCTGCGTATATAATCCGCTTCTAACTCTTCAATAGTACGATCTAACCTCTCAACTGATTTCGAGGTAAAACGCATCAAAGAGGGAAGATCTTGGACATCAATCTCTTCTTTATCACTCATAACAATGATTCGCTGAATGATGTTCTCTAGCTCTCTTATGTTGCCTGGCCATTCATACTGTTTCAGTGCTTTAAGGGCTCTTTTTGTAAACTTTGGAGCTGTTTTTCCTAATTCATCCGCAAATTTTTGTGCAAAGTGATAAGTCAGCAAGATGATATCATCACCGCGTTCCCTCAAGGGTGGTACCATGAT
>JABMPR010000001.1 GCA_013202895.1 bacterium
GCATATGACAAAGGAAGCAGCTCAAGGGTAAGGCGTTAGAAAGGCAAGGTAGAGTATTGATATTTGATGGTAAATCACTAATTAATATTTCTGATGATGAGATTGAATCGCTTGTTACTGATCACGTTCAGGAAAAACAGCACATAGAGTTTAAACTAACAATCAATTTGAAGGACGATGAAGACAAACTCGAAGTATTGCGTGATATCACATCTCTTGCGAATAGTGGGGGTGGCTACCTCATTGTGGGTATTAGAGATGATGGTTCAGGTAAGGCGATGAAGTTTGAACCTGATTTAGTCGGAGACACCGATAAAATTAGAAAGTCTGTAAAAGATTTATGCTTGGATCATATTCAAGAGAGAATTTTGGATTTGGAAGTGGAAAAAAGAGTAGTCAGTGACAATCCGATCGTAATAATTCGGGTGCCGAGCAGTTATCGCACCCCCCATATGGTTTCTTTTCAAAGGCATACTGATTTTTGGGGTCGAGTAGATGATGGTAAAAGAGAAATGAAGTATGCTGAAATTCGAGAGATGTTTCAAGGTGATGTTTTGTCACGACGGCTTTCTTCTATGGAAAGTATTCTATCTCAAATGAATTCAGATATATCAACAAATGCAAATCGGGAGAAAGTGATTGACTCCGCCCTTGCAGGAGCAAACCTGTCTCTGTTGAACCAAACGAACGGTGAACTATTGTTAGAGGCCCATTTGCATCGAATTAGGAACCACGCCGAAGAGAACTCATTCTTCTGTATACAAGCACTTCCTTCAACCACTTCTATAACATTTCTCGACACACAAGAACCAAACATTCTACAAATAGTAAATAATCCTCCTGGTCGCAGGTATGCAGGGTGGGATTTAAGTTTCGAGCACCAAAGAATTAGAAATACTGAATATGGTTTAACACGTGGTCGTGATGATTTTCGTTCGATCGAGTTATGGAAAAATGGATATCTTGAGCTAAGAGCACAAATTCATGCTGATTTTTGTTGGGGACAGACAGAGGAAGAATTTTTAAAGCAACCAAGATTTAATCCAATAACTCTAAGTGAATATGTTGTATCATTTCTTCGTTTTTATGCAGCTGTGATGAAGGCATGTAACTATGAAGATGGTTCCATACTCAACCTAATTCTATTGGGGATAAAGGGATTTTCCATTCGCTCCCTCTCTTGGCATGAACACCCATCAGATAACTATGAAGATTCAGATTTCATCCTGCCAAGTTACAAAATCAATAATTACAGCAATCCTGATCAAGATGCTTTCGAAGTATTAAAGATTTTGTTCTCTGCTTTTGGATATAACAAAACTGACATTCCTGCTTGGAATGTTCGATCAAATACATTCGAATTTGAAACGGTTAATACTTAGCGGTCTAACGAAGGTCCTGTGTAAAAAGGCAAGCCGAATATGCCGAATCATAGAGTTAACACAAGCTGGGATAATGACGTGGATGGAAACAGTTAACTCACAAAGCGATGCTTTCTCGGGAAGCAGCTTAAGCCTAAAGCGTTAGAGGGAAATAATATTATGCAAAGACGTCTTATAACATTAATCATGATTCTGTCATCCCTTTTTAACTTGAGTTGCAGTAACCCCGAAGATACACCACCTGAGACAAAAGAAAATACACCCCCGTTTATTCTCAGTTTGACAGCGGATCCTAGTTCGATAGCACCTGAAGGGACATCAACGATCACTTGTGAAGCTGCAGACAACGAATCCGATATTTTGAATTTTAACTGGAATACCTCCGCTGGAAGTATCGATGGAACTGGTTCATCAGTAATATATACAGCTCCGCCTGAAAAAGGAATTTCAACTGTTACTTGCTTTGTTGATGACGGGATTGATAGCACTAGTTGGTCTGTAGAGGTTAACAATTATAATTGGGTAACTGCGTCTGTAGCTGATATAGATGGTAATGTCTATCGTACTATTACAATCGGTGATCAAGAGTGGATGGCAGAAAATCTCGTTGTGACAAGATATCGTGATAGCACTGAAATTCAGACTGTGTATGGTGGCTATGACTGGATGAACTTAGACGAAACTGAAACAGGCGCGTATGTTGCTTATGAGCATAATGCAAGTGGTAGATATGGCTATTTATACAATTGGTATGCGGTAGCTAATAATAGAATTCTTGCACCAGAAGGATGGCGTGTCCCGACAGATGATGACTGGAAAGAGCTTGAAATGAATCTTGGCATGAGCCAGATGGATGTGGACGACAATGATTTTCGGGGAACTAACGAAGGCAGTAAACTTGCGGGTAATTCTGTTTCAGCAGAGTGGAGCATGAATGAGTTAAGAAATAATGTAGATTTTGGAACATCTGGATTTCTTGCATTGCCGGGTGGTAAAAGGGATGCATCAGGAAATTTCGGTAATGAAGGTGGAACATGTTACTTTTGGACCGGTACTCCCCACCAAAGTGGGAATTACAATTATGCCTGGAGTAGGGAGCTTAGCCAGATTAATTCAGGGATCAGAAGGCTAACAGGTTACCGGATGGGTGGCTATTCAGTTAGGTGCGTTAAAGATTGAATGTGATTTGAAGGAGGAAATATTCCCTCTAACAAAGGTACTGTAGTTAAAGTCA
>JABMPR010000085.1 GCA_013202895.1 bacterium
CGCCCCAAGTTGAGCAATGCCATATTCGATGTAATAGAAGGGCATTCCAAAAATGTGCAGTTGGCGTTGCCATAGGTTGCGTTTGATATGATCATATCCATCCCAGTTAACCAACCCGGAACTGAAGCGTCTATTTAGTTCCTCAAAGAAGTCGTTACGTTGCTCAACTGTGTGATCGGGGTTTAGATATACCCAATGCTGAAAGGCATCTACCGTAGCACACCAGGGGAAAAACGCAATGATCCCTTCAAGATGTTCCCGACGCGCTCGGGTATGGTCCTTCAGGTTATAGTAATTATTCCAGCGTTCAGCCGTCAATAATTCCATACTCATTGAGGCAGTTTCAGCCATTTCTGCAGGTGTGTCCCTATAAAAGATCATGGATTCATCATTAGTCAGAAATGTGTGCATGGCATGACCTCCCTCGTGGCACATGGTGACCACATCTCGGTGCATTCCAGCTGCGTTCATAAAAATGAATGGCATGCCAGTGGTTTCCAGCCCGTAGTTATAACCACCGGGAGCTTTACCCTTTCGCGATTCCAGATCGAAAAGATCTGCAGCTTGCATCGCTTTCAGATTTTCGCCAAATTGAGGGTGAATATCACTAAAAATTGATACAGCATTTTCAAGTAATTCTGAACCCGTCTCGAATGGTTTAAGAGCCTGCTGTCCAATTGGTTCACCCGCTACATCCCAGGGGCGGTAATCATCGGCTGCCAAACCGAGCTTGTCCCGATGACTTTTTCCTATCTCACGAGCCAGAGGAACAATGAATTCTTCGATTGCTTTCTGAAAATCAACAGCATCCTGGGGAGAATAATCAAATCTTTGGAGACGATCGTGGCAGAAATCGCGGAAGTTATCGTATCCAGCATTTTGAGCTGATTGAACCCTTAGTTTTAGCATGTCATCATAAATTTGATCGGCCTCATCTTTGATAGAATAGCGTTTCTCAGAAATTGCCAGCCAGGCTTCTTTGCGTATAGCCCTGTCAGCAGACTGCAAGCGCACTGAGGCTTTTGGCAGTGGCATTTCTTCTCCGTCAAGCGTAACTGTGAGACCGCCAGTGAGTTGATTGTATTTTGTGCTCAATTTGGATATTTCAGCAGAAAGTTCAACATTCTCTTCGCGAAACATCTCCAGTTCACGTTTCAGCATTTTTTTAAACTGGGCGAAACGCTCCTCTGGAAGATCGGGGAAGGCAGGATGATTAACGATGATCTTCTCTATGATATTTCCGGCTTTCTCAACTTCAGGGGCAATGATTGTTGAGAAAAGTTCATGCCGCTCAACGTAGTCCTTATTGTCAGTTGCACGTGACATATTGATATATGACCAGGCATTTTGCTCATGAAAAACACTCAATGTTTCACTATAGTGAATGATCAGCTGGGATAGGTCATTACCAGTATCAACCTGACTATTTATCAAGGAATCGAAATAGGGTTTGAGGTCATTCCAGGAGTTGATGGTCAACTGGGTCGGGATAAAATCACTGGGTTGGTACATAGGAGCTCCTTAAATGCATCGAATTCATGCGAGCCATTTTACACGACGTCGTACAGGAAGCAAGGGCATTTTCCATGCCAAAGTACTGATCTGTGACCTGAATCAGATTGACAATTCAGTTACCCCAAACTGGGATATGTAGCTTTGGCAATTCTATTTATTGATTAAAATAGCGGCATTAGGATCTAGCGAATATTTAAAGGAACTGCATTTATGACAAACACAGGTAAAAGGCTCAATTTTCTTGATAGATACCTGACAATTTGGATTCTACTATTTATGATAGCAGGTGTTGCAGCAGGGTATTTGATTCCAGGATTCAGTAGCTTTTGGGAATCCATGCAAACGGGAACAACCAATATCCCCATCGCTATTGGATTAATCGTTATGATGTATCCACCGCTAGCAAAGGTCCGTTATGAAAGAATGGGTAGTTTATTCAGAGATATCCCGGTTTTAAGTTTCTCACTAATCCAGAATTGGGTTGTAGGTCCCATGTTGATGTTTGTTCTGGCAATTGTGTTTTTAAGGGATTTCCCCCATTACATGTTTGGCGTGATATTGATCGGTTTGGCACGCTGTATTGCCATGGTGATTGTCTGGAGTGATCTGGCAGGAGGTGATAGGGAGTACACAGCCGGATTGGTGGCGCTGAACTCCATCTTTCAGATTCTATTCTTTTCTCTTTTTGCCTTCATTTATCTCAATGTACTGCCAGCCTGGTTTGGACTGGAATCGGTGGCTGCCGATATTTCTATGCTGGATATTGCAAAAAGTGTTGGGATCTATCTGGGTATTCCATTTTTTGCCGGAATGCTCTCCCGCTTTTCACTGATAAAAATCAAAGGGGAAGTGTGGTACAACAATGTGTTTGCTCCGCGGATAAGCCCATTGACGCTAGTAGCCCTGTTGTTTACCATCTTTGTTATGTTTTCCTTAAAGGGTGATCTCATCGTCGAAATTCCTATGGATGTTTTACGAATTGCCATCCCCTTGGTCCTTTATTTTCTGATCATGTTCTTCTGGTCCTTTTTTGTTGCGCGAAAATTTAAAGCTTCATATGAGAAGACCACATCTCTGGCCTTTACCGCAGCCAGTAATAATTTTGAATTGGCTATCGCCGTGGCTGTCGCCGTTTTTGGTATCAAATCGCGTGAAGCTTTTGCCCCTGTCATCGGTCCCCTGGTGGAGGTCCCGGTCCATAATGGCCAGGTGAATGTATCGCTTAAATTCAAATAAACATTTAAAACTTATGATGAAGTA
>JABMPR010000086.1 GCA_013202895.1 bacterium
CAACTTGTGCAGGTTGCCCTATCATAGGGCAAGGTAGGAGACTAAAAATTGAAGGGATATTAGCATTGCCGACTTTTCGACGTTCAACCCCAATGATCCCGAGCTTCTCAAAATCTTCAATGTACTTTGAGAAGGTATTGCGGTGCATGCCTGCCAGACGTCCAATATCGCCTTGTGTTGCAGCAAATTCTTTTGACTGCATGTTTGAGGCTTTTTCTGTTATTGCAACGTATGCGGCGATGGCACCAGTGACCCTTTTAGATTCATCGTAGTGCGCCCGTATTAACCTGAGTACGGCTTTTTCCTGTCGAGCATGTGCTACTGGTCTGCGATCTTCAACTATCATCTTGCGTCTCATTGTTGGCCCTGGCTTCAATAGCCTTGACTCGAACTTGGATTTCCGGGATCCAATCAGTCGGAATTAATTTCTGGATTTCACTTGCTGGGACATCATTTGGAGGAATCCATATTTGGTAGGTATCACTGTAAATCTTTATCCACACTCGCTTCTCATCCATTTCGATACTCACTTCCTCTTTCTGCCCTGTCCAAATCTTGGACTATCTTGTGTTGGCGTTGAGTTCGCTTGGCTGGGAACCCCATTATCGCAGCATCTATTTCTATTCGATGTATTAGCCTCTTCCCGTTTTTCGGTCGATGACATTTCAACGCCCCGCTCCGAATCATTCGATTTATCGAGGATATGCTGCATCTTGCCCAGATCGATGCCTCCTGTATGGTTAACCAGGGCGTTGTTCTTTGGCCTCCCGCTACCATGATTTAGATTCCTTTTTTGTAAGTGCCGTATGGCAATTAGGATCGCTTCTTCTGAATAAATCACAGGAAAACCCGGACCGGCCGATTCTTGTTCTATTGGAAAGGCTCTCCTGTCACGCAGGTAATTGTATTGATTTACGGATAACCCTGATCGCTTGATTATTTGATACCGCATTACTTTTGGTTTGTGATGCTGCTGTTCCATATGCTTCTCCATGCTGTTCATGGCAGAACTTATAGAGAGGGGGAGGTGGAAAAAGGGTCAGCTAAATTAGGCCCCTAAAAATAGACCTCTATGTTAGATTTTTTTACTTTAAAGATTAACGAAGATAATTATCGTAGATTTCACGCCAGTTTTTTACAATCCCGGGGTTCATAACAGATTTCTCTTCGACATATCCCAAGGATTTGAACAGGTCAGAAATTGCATTGTACTCTGTAAACGTATCAGCATCGACATGGCTGAAGGCTTCAAAAACTGGTTTAAGTATTAATGGGAATAGTCGAGTATGTGATGATTGTTTTGAAAAAATTTTAATGTCCTCTGATAATATTTCGATACTTCGCATCATTGACTTCATGATGCCGTACTCGGCTTTATATAGTTTTCCCATCCCCGCGGGAGCGTCATTATCTTTATAATGCTCAATCTTGTAAGGGATATTTGAGTTTTTTAGTGCTCGGCTATAGGAGCTCCTCGCCTCGATTAGATGCTTGAGTGTGTCCTCATAATCAGTTTTGATTCTATCTCTACATATTGATACTTCCTCTAATCGTTCTCTTTCTCCCATATTTATGTATATAATTAATTTAGCGCCCGTAGAGTAAATTATGTTCTGGAGTTGAAACTCTTGCTTTGTGAATATTGCTATTTCTCTATCTGGAATAGGGCGAAACCGAACATCTATCTTTGTAGATTTTTCATCGTGCACAGCTCTAATCGCAGCGGCTGTTTCATGCCGATCGTAATACCGATCAAAAAGTACATTAAACTGAGTCTTTACCCATTGCTGATATTTCTCCCAGTGTTTTTCATGTTTTTTCAATCCCTCTGGGCAACGGATTGTAATATCTGCACTATCATTTGGGAAATCGATTGATTCTTCGCGTAATACCTGGAGCTGAGTTCGGAGGACTACAGAATCCATTCTGTCAAGCAACCTTAAAAATGTTTGTTCTTTATCTTTATCTTTATCTAGAGACCATAGGATACTTTTGTCTCTGTCGATACTCATCTTCTTACCTGTAGACAAGTTTGTATCCCATTCCCAGAACTCTACATCATCTGGAATTAGGTGAGAATGAAGTCTGAGATAATACAATAATAGCGATTCTTTGGTTGTTGGTCTTATATCTTTCAGAACAACGAATATCTTTCGATATGATAGCGGGGAAACGTTAAAATACAGCATTGCCTGATCCCAAGTTGCCAACTTTTCAGATGGGACGTTACCACTCTCTGTCCAGGTATGGGACTTACATTTTACTACTACCTTTTCTTTTTTACTCCCCATGTCAAAAATATGTAGTTTCTTCTCACTATGACCAATTCCAATCGAAAATTGTATTGATAGACCCTTTATCCTTTTATCGAAAAAATTGAACACTTTTCTTTCAAACTCACTCCCCACCTGAGCGTTACCGGGGGATCCTTTCCTTTGAAAGTTCTTCATGTTCATTATGATACGTCTCTCCCAATACTGTTATATACCTCTACTCCCTTCGGCTCCAGCTCAACCCCAGCCTCTTCAACCAGCTTACCATATACACGTTTCAAGTCCTTCTGGACGCTGACAAGGTCGACATCTGGGTCGGTTTGCAGTGAGATCAATCCTTCGACCTCTCCGAGCTTTCTGGTCACGTAGAGTAATGAGGGGAGCGCAGAGTCTTTTTTATGTTGAATCATCATAGCCTCGACTTCCGCTGGATTCATCACCTTTTCTAGTGGTTTCTTTGCCTGGGTCGCCTTCTTAGCCATTATGTATGCCAACTTCTTCGATGGCGGCGATGGTTCCCAGCCTGGTGAAGTGTTCGCAGTTATGAATGAAAGGAAAGATTTTCACTGGGTTGTGTCCAATGATTCCATTTTTATCATTTGCTGATGATCATCACTGGAATTGATTATCTCGACCTTTTGGATAGTGAAAAATGATATGAATGTGATAATCACGCTAAGCACTATGGAGCATATTGCTATACACATTGCACGCCTTGAACTTTGACGTGCCTCCTGTAATTCTTCATGTTCCAACAACCGGAATCGATCTTCAAATGAAAGTGCTAATTTTCCATTTAATATATCCTCATTATCTTCGATGGATAAAAACAAGCGGCTATTCAGTAGCTCATACTTAATAAGATTCTCATGCCCAGGAAAAGCATTCACAAGATCACCATAAGTGAAATTAGATTTATCTTTACCAAATTTTAGAATCTCAATATATATGTCTGACTCTGATTGCATAATGACTCCAATGATTTTATACGCTCGTTTAATATACATTTCACTGGTTCGGTATCCCAATTTGTATCC
>JABMPR010000087.1 GCA_013202895.1 bacterium
ATGCTGGGCATCTCTGGACTTGATCCTGGAAGACCCCAACCGATCTTATGCAAAGTTTCCTCTGGAATATCATCGGCTAACCAACCAACTCCCTGGACACCATCGTCTGATTCGAAATCATAATGATTTCCATCTGCATCATGACAAATAACACATTTGGTACCAAATAGGGTTTGACCTGCAGTTACATCTCCGTTAGCATTACCACTGGCATCCATATATAGATACATGTCCACTTGGCCATCAACAACAAACTTGGTCAGATCCAACACATCAGTATCGCTCAGCACAGCTGAAAGATCGTGGTCTAATCCCTCACCCTTGATGGCATCGAATAGATCGGTTTTGGCATTTTCCCTAACAGACCAAAGACCTTCAAATCCTGTATAATGACTACCTGATGAATAACGACCATCTTTACCAATGTAATCCCAGCCATGACATTCTTTACAGCGGTATGAATCACCATTTGATCTGGTGTTTGTAGTTTGGCTTGCCCAGATCGGATCAAAATCACTCGTTGGTTCTGTCCCATCATTAACCTTCCACCACTTATCATAAAGTAGAGCACCGCGGACAATATCTGCATCCAACCAATTCATTGTGGCAAAATGAGCTCCCTCGGGTAAACTTTGTGCATAGGCCAGAATATCCCCGATTTGACCATCAGTTAAACCTTCATCGACCATACTGAGCATCGCCGGATTTGATCCAGGATGACCCCAGCGTACCTTATGCAGTGTTTCCTGGGGATTGTCATTAGCTAAAAAGCCGACTCCCTGTACACCATCGTCACCTTCGAAATCCAAGGAATTCCCATCTGCTCCATGGCAGAAAGAACAATTATCGACAAAAAGTGTCTGACCAGCCGTTGCATCACCCGTTGCAATGTCACTGGCATCGATATAGAGACTCATGTTAACTAAGCCATCAACAATGAATTTGGTCAGGTCAAGCACATCAACATCGCTCAATTCTGCTGTAAGATCATGATCCCCACCTGCATCTTTGATTGCATCGAAAAGATCAGCCTTGTCATTGGTTCTGCTGGCCCAAACACCATCAAATCCAGTGAAATGACTCCCTGAGGAATAGCGACCATCTTTACCAACATAATCCCAGCCATGACATTCTTTACAACGGTATGAATCACCATTTGATCTGGTGTTCGTACTCTGGCTAGCCCAAATCGGATCAAAATTACTTGCGGGTTCCGTCCCATCATTGACCTTCCACCATTTGTCATATAATTGGCCACCACGAACAAGATCGGCATCCGACCAGTTCTTGTCTACGTAATGTTCTGCGTCGTCACTTTCTTCACAGCCTGTGATGAAGAATATCAGCATCGCTGCCAGAGGTATCAGAACCCAAATGTATCGTTTTTTCATTTCATTTCTCCTATTGTGTTTTCGAATTATACATTTACAGGACATCCACTTTCTGGCCTACTCCTAATTGTTTGCACAAATCAGCTAACATTTTTAAATCTTTGATTGACAAGACACCGAATGCTCCCCTCAAAACTTGCAAATGTTCTTTAAAAACCACTTTTATTAATGCTTCCCCTTTTATTGTCAAGTGTATCAGATTTGAACGTCGGTCGGATGGATGAGTGACTCTTTTTACTAAGTTGTCTCTTTCCAGATTATCAACTACTTTGACCATATTCGCACCGCTTACCAATAGTTTTTGACCAATTTTATTTTGCCCAAGTGGACCAAGATGTAAGAGACTTTCCAGGGTACCAAACTGGGCAATAGTCAGTCCATGTCTTTTAATAACAGGTCGAATAATGTGTAAAATAGTATCGTTAGCACGAGCCAACTTGATCCAGGCGTCCAACACAACAACTTCTTCTTGATTACCATTATAATGTGTGCTCAATACAATAATATAATCTTTAATAATAAAGATCATAATAATTGTGCATATTAAGTATATTGCCATTATGGAACATAAAAATATCTATATAAGCATCAGTTAATATTAGATTAATGAAAAAATACTAATAATCAAAAAGCTACAGATATTCCAATTTGTGGTTCCAATATTTATTTGTTTTGTGATTGATTCAGGTCTTTAAATAATGTGATATAAATAGTCATTAATCCCAAATCGAGATGATATACTAAGTGAGCTATCCATACCAACGCTCCGGCACTCCAACACAAATTAAAAGTCTAACTGAATACAGCTTGTTAAAAAAGGTACTATTGATCCAGGACACAGGTACTGGTTTTACGGAAGATTCAAAGGCTCATCTTTTCACACCATTTTTTAGCACAAAGAAAAATGGGCAGGGGGTTGGATTGATCATGATCCGCGATATCTTGATGAACCATGGCTTCAATTTTTCTCTGAATACCACTGCCGCAGGTCTCACCGAATTTCGTATTGAATTTGGTAATTAATCGCTAAAAACTTGTGCAAGACAGAATTAAAATATTGCCACTTGAAATTATATAGATATATTCCTATGTGTATATGAGAAAACCATGAGCTACGATCTGAATAAATTCTTTAAGGCTATATCGGACCCTACCCGAGTTAAGATAATGGAATTGCTTAAGGATAAGGAAATGAACGTGGGGGAGATTTGTCAACATTTTGAAATGCAACAACCAAGCATATCACACCATTTGAGTATATTGAAAAATGCAGATATTGTGAAAGACCGTAAACAGGGGAAAGAAGTTTTTTACCACTTGGATTCAATTTGCATCGTGAATTGCTGCAGTGGTTTTCAGCGTCAATTTGTGGAACAAAAGGAATAAATTTTTTTATGATAACACATAGAAATATCCCTATATATAAATGTATCTATTTGTCTTATGGGGATTTGCCGGCCGGCTTTCAAAGCACAATCTCAAAATTAGCTTTTCAACCGAGGAAAGGAGAATCCCATGCAACGCTTTAAATTGCCCCGCGTAGCCCATTGTTCTGCGGGCTGTAAGCTGTCGTCCTCGTCAAGACCCTAAACTGGCGCGTCCTGGGCATGACACAAAACTGCCCAATATTTCGAAACAGTTAAAGCAATTATTTAACAACAATATCCCCTGAACCGATTCAACTACCAGCCTATAAAGTGAATAGCGTGAGCTAAGAGCTTGAAAAATATTTATTGGTGTTTGCAACAGATAAGTCGTATACTTTTATTCTATTTTGAAATTTGCCAGAGTGGTATGGTGCACAGTAATAACAACATTCTAAGCAACAAGCTCGAAACAAATATGAGGCCGGCATGATTTACAGAAAAACATACAATATGATTGTTGAGAAAATTCGTGAAATCCAGGAAGAAATCAAGCAAAACACCAAAGATATTAAACGTGCAGCCGATTTTGGAGATCTCAAGGAAAATGCAGAATATCACGCTGCCAAAGACAACCAGGCACATCTGCACAATAAAAGACATCGCTTTGAAAAACACCTGAATAACGAAGTGGTGGACATTAAAAACATCCATACTGATACCGTTTCGTTTGGTACCAAAGTCACCTATACAGATGGGGAAACTCCCATAACAGTGGCCATCGCAGGTGCAGCGGAATATGAATTAGAGCTGTATGAGAATATCGTTACAACGGCTTCACCTTTTGCCCAAAAAGTCTTAGGCAAAAAGAAGGGAGATACCTTAAAATTGGATCTTCCAGGTGGGACAAAGACCCTCACGATAACCGATATTCAACTACTGGAGTAAACATCAACCTGACTTGATGAAGCAAATCCGATTTGACAACATCTTTAAAAAACGAATTTTTACTCAACCCGGCTATACGCTATCTAAATCACGGGTCATTTGGGGCTTGCCCAAAACCTGTATTTGCGGAGTACCAGCGCTGGCAGCTTGAACTGGAACGTAACCCCATCGATTTTTTTACACGTCAGCTAAAAGGACTCTTTACTCGGGAAACCGGTGGACCACTGGAAGTTGCCCGATCCCAATTGTCTGAATTCGTGGGTGCGGATCCCATTGGTATGATATTTACGCCCAATGTTACAATTGCTCTTAACATTCTGGCACATTCAATCCCTCTGGCAGAGGGTGATGAGGTTTTAACTACGAATCATGAATACAATACCATTCTGGAGACCTGGAAGCAGAAATGTGAAAAAACGGATGCAATTCTGAGGCAGGTTGATATCAGTTTGCCATTAGGCACCCAGGCTGACTTTGTAGATCACTTTTGGACCGAGGTGACAGCTAATACTAAAGTGATCCTTCTAAGTCATATCACCTCGGCAACAGCATTGGTTCTGCCTATCAAAGAAATTTGCAGGCGTGCACGCAAGGCAGGAATCATAACTATTGTTGATGGCGCGCACGCCGTTGGTCAGCTGGATTTGGATCTCATCGATCTGGACGCAGATTTTTACACCAGTAATTGTCACAAATGGCTTTTGACACCCAAGGGAACCGCTTTTTTATACGTTCATCCAGATCAGCGGGAGTCGCTTGAGCCAATGGTGATCAGCTGGGCGGAGATTTTTGAACCATCCTTTGCTCTGCGTCACGAAATGTGGGGCACCAGAGATATGGCTGGATTCCTGAGCATACCCGCTGCTTTGGAGTTCCGAAAAAATCATGATTGGGATCAGGTTGCCCGGACATCCAGAGAGATCGTTTATCATTACAGAAAAGAATTCGCAGCATTAATTGGTATCGATGTAATATGCGATGAATCCTGGTTGGCCCAAATGGCGGCTGTGCTTTTGCCCACAGATGCGGACAGTCTAAAATTATGGCGCTTTCTGTGGGATGAACACATGTTGGAAGCTATGATCACTCAGTGGCAGGATAAGCCCATCCTCCGACTCGGATTCAATGGATACAATGACTCAAGTGATATGGATGAGCTTTTTGAAGCGGTCCGTTCATTTTTCAAGCTTTAAACTTCTCAACCAGCAAAATTTACCCTCACATCTAATCCTCAGCCAATATAAAAACTTCTTCAATACTCATTTTGAAGACCTGAGCAATTAGATATGCTAGATTTAAAGAGGGGTTGTATTTACCTTTTTCAAGAAAAACAATCGTTTCGCGTCTAACCCCGACTTTATCAGCTAATTGTTGTTGAGTAAACCCATCTCGAGCACGCAATTCCTTGATTCTAGGTCTCATCTGGTAAACCAGTTTTCTTCATATATAGCCAGGTGAATCCGTAGATAGCAGCCGAGCTCATTATACCTATTCCAAGCATTTCCTCGCTGTCAGGAAATTTATTACGGAAAATGAATATCAGGAACCAGAGCATCATGGACCATCGATATGCGTAGGCACCGGCATGGATCTCAAGCAGGTGCGTCATTTCATCCTCAAGCGGGATATTGCTTTTTCTATCCTGGGCATTTTTGTAATTTCTGTAGAGTGGTATAGCCAGCACAGGCACTGTAATTATAACGATAGCAAGCATTTTTAGGTTCAATGTGGGTTCGAAGCGTATCATGTAAAATACCATTCCAGCGACAATGCTTAACACAAGTAGTGGGATGATTAACTTGTTGTTCTTTGCGTTTGTCATACTAACCTCCAGTTATTAATATCTAACATAATGTAGTATATATCTAACATATGTCAAGAAAAAGTTATAAATATCTAACATATTATTTTCACGATTGCTTTTAGCCGATAGCAGGCGGCAATCTGTCTGTCTCGATAATAGCTGAGTATTCGCGATCTTTTTAATGGGCTTTCCCCATATAAATCTCAATATTATCCGGCTTTAGAAGGTGCTTCACAAGGAGATGTCAATTTTGCGAAAACCATTTTTCATTTTTCTAGTCCTGGCTCTGTTATTTCAAGCCGTTCATGCCAGATGGGGTTGGCAATCTCATCGCTTTATTAACGAAGCTGCTGTGGATTATTTACCCGCTGAAATGAATTTTTTTCAAGATCACAGAAACTACCTTTCCCAACATGCAGTTGATCCTGATACGGATGGACTTCCGGGATATTACCATTACATTGATATTGATTATTATCCTGAGTTTTTCGCTGGAACACTCCCACATACCTGGGCCGGAATAATAAATCTATATGGACAGTATATTGTTGAAAACAATGGCATTGTACCCTGGGTAATCGAATGGTGGATGGGGGATCTAACTCTTTTAATGCAGACCGGGGACTGGACTAATGCGTGGCAGGTCGCTGCCGAATTAGGTCACTATGTTGGGGATTCTCATCAAGCCTTGCATTTAACACTAAATTACAATGGACAATTAACCGGAAATTATGGAATTCATTCTCGTTACGAAACCCAATTGATGAATAGACATCTTGATGAGATAAGCCTCTCGGATACGCTTGGGGCATATTGGGAGAACCCTATCGACTCAGTTTTTGGCTGGATAGATGCCATTTACCCATTGGTTGATCAGGTAATGCTGGCTGATGATCAAGCGTCGGCTGTGGATCCGGGTTATGGAGAACAGTATTATGATTTGATGTGGGAAGAACTGAGGGAAATATCCACCTGGTCCATCGAATTGGCAGCAGTGAATCTTGCCAGTATGTGGTACACAGCCTGGGTAAATGCCGGGAGTCCCTATCCTGCTGGCGTGGGAGTCGACTATGAAACTGAGAGTCCCAATCAATTTCAATTGAGCGCTTTTCCAAATCCATTCAACGCTCAAACCACATTAAAGCTGCGCCTGGATGAGGCTGAAGACATTACAATGAGAATACTGGATCTCCAGGGTCACGAAATTACTATTCTTAGCTCGGGCTATCATACCGCCGGTGAGCATCAATTTATCTGGACAGGACAGGATAAAAATTCCATACCCGTAGCCTCGGGCATTTACTTTTATCAGATACTCAGTCAACATCACTCGAGTATAAAAAAATTGACAATTATTAAATAGTGTGTCATCAAGGGTGGCAGATTGGAGATTCAAATGAAGCCTGATTTTTATCAAAAATTAAGAAATGATATTCGGGAGTGGTTACAAACCAAAACCGGAAAATCCAGCAAATGGTCTGAGTATGTTCTGTTAGCACCGGATCTTTTCCACCTGTTGGCGAAACTGGCTCTGGATAAAGATGTCCCCGCAAATGAGAAAGCTAAAATTGCTGGAGCTCTGGCGTATTTTATTTCGCCAATTGACCTGATCCCTGAAGCACTATTTGGACCAATCGGGTATCTTGATGATGTTGCGCTGGCAGCGTATGTAATCAATTCAGTGATGAAAAATTGTGAGCACTCCATCGTAACCCGTCACTGGGCAGGTGAGCAGGATGTGCTAGACCTGGTACAACAAATTGTAGATGTGGCCGCAGATATGTTGGGAAATAAAATTTGGGACAAGCTTAAGAAAATGGTGAGTTGATGAAAAACAGTGTCGATCCGAAGAGTGTTCTAATCGGAATATTAAGTACCACTATATTTTTTTTACTGGTCAGTGCAAAACAAAATGATTCTGAGCTAGGTGATGTCAGCGTGAGCTCGCTAACGGTTCGAGATAATGGATCTATTCGGATAATATCCGGAACAGGGGATTATTCGGCATATATGGCTGGAGATGGTCCCACGGGAGCAACAATTGTTCTGGCGAACGCCCTGGGAATTCCATCGGTGAGTCTGGGTACAAACTTTGAAGGTCAGGGCGGAATAGTAACCTATAACCAGGAGGGCAAGGTCAGCAGTCACGTGGGTACCGGCTCATCAGGAGAAGGTTTTTTCAGAACTTTTAATAAGCGTGAAGCTCCTACAACATATTTAGGTGGTAGTACTCAGGGTGGTGGTCAGCTCACCACCTATAATGAAGTGGGTAATGAAACGGTATTTTTGGGAACCGGCTCGGAAGGTATCGGTTTTCTCCGAACGGGTAACGAATACGGAAAAATGAGCGTTTATGTCGGGACAGGCAAGTCAAACACTGGCATGATTCTGCTATGCGATCGCGACGGGAAAACCCAATGGGTCGAAAAAGTGGATTCTGAATAGACAAGAGATAGCAACAGGATCCAGTAGTGTAGATCGATTGAAAATTAATCAGAACTCGCTTGAGGTACAAAAAGACCGCTTATTTGTCATCCGAGGCAGTTTAACCTGGATGTAATCCGTGGCATTTGAAAAGTTTAGATATCCAGACCGAGAGTCTTAGCATGTGTTGGTACAATTCTCTACTTTAAAAAGATTCCACTACACAAGGACTGAGGCACCTTTCAAATCGATAAAAACATGAATAAATCAGTATTGAAATATTTGCTCGCACTAATGGCAGTATTTGCCCTCTTAGCTTGCGCTATGACAAAAACTGTCCCTAAGGAAAGTCATGCCATGAACATAATTCCAAGACCCGTCTCAATCGAATCGCTCGATGGTCAGTTTGTATTTAAAGCCATGACTAGCATCTCTTTTTCAGGCGAAATACAGAATACTCAATTTTTTAAAGAATTTCTAGGTACACTCATCCCGGACATCACAGAAGGGAATACAGGGACCGCCGATATCAATATTGAACTTTCACCTGAAAAAGATATTCCAAGCGAAGGATACGAGATGCAGGTGTCATCAAAGGGTATCACGATATCCGCCATAAGCGAGCCGGGTATATTCTATGCCATCCAGTCACTGCGCCAAATGTTACCCTCATCCATAGAGGGGCAGGCTGTTTCTCTTAAAGGACAGCACCTCAAGGCTGTGCTTATCAAAGATCAGCCTCGCTTTAAATGGAGGGGGATGCACCTTGATGTTTCGAGACATTTTTTCCCGGCCGAATTTATAAAACGCTACATTGATATGATCGCCCTCCACAAAATGAATATCTTCCACTGGCATCTGAGTGATGACAATGGCTGGCGCTTGGAAATCAAGCAATACCCGAAACTTACTGAAATTTGTGCCTGGCGTGTGGATCGGGAGCATGAGGACTGGCGGAAATGGTCACCTATTCAGGAGGGTGAAGCAAGCACTTACGGAGGGTTCTACACTCAGGAGGAGGTCCGAGAAATTGTCGATTATGCCGCGCAGCGACAGATCACAATCATCCCGGAGATAGAAATGCCTGGTCACTCTTCAGAAATATTTGCAGCCTATCCAGAACTTTCCTGCACTGGAGAGGTTTTCCCGGTACGTCCCGGGAGCTATTGGCCAAATGAAAATATTTTCTGCGCTGGGAATGATTCTGTGTTCGTGTTTTTAGAGAATATTATTGATGAGGTGAGTGAGTTATTTCCAGCGGAGTATATCCATATCGGTGGTGACGAGGCAAAAAAAACACATTGGAAAACATGTCCAAAATGTCAGAAACGCCTCACATCGGAAGGTCTTGCTGATGAACATGAATTGCAAAGCTGGTTTATCCAAAAAATGGAAAAGTACATCCTGGCCAAAGGAAAACGAATAATCGGTTGGGATGAGATATTAGAAGGTGGTCTGGCTCCTGAAGCGACAGTGATGTCCTGGCGGGGTGAGGCTGGGGGTATTTCGGCTGCCAAAGCGGGACATGATGTTGTTATGACCCCTACTTCGCATGTCTATTTCGATTACTATCAGGGTGACCCTAAAACTGAACCTCAAGCTATAGGTGGATATTTGCCCCTCAAAAAGGTTTATTCCTATGAACCCATCCCATTTGAATTGGATAAGTCGGAACACAAGTATGTCCTGGGCGCTCAGGCAAATTTATGGACTGAATTTGTAAAAACGACTGATCACGCGGAGTATATGGTGCTTCCCCGGATGAGCGCCTTAGCTGAAGTGTTATGGTCCACCAGGGAAAACAGGGATTGGGACAATTTTCAGAAACGCTTACAGACTTTGATACCCAGATTTGATGCACTTGATTGGAACTATAGTCATGGATCGTTTTTATTAGAAATTTTACCAGGGCTTCAGCATGATGAGAGCATTGAAGTAGAAATAAATTCCGAACAATCAGATCGAGATATTCGATTTACACTGGATGGTACAGACCCGACTTCAAACTCCGATATCTACACTGAAAAATTAATCTTGAAGCAGGATTCAAAAGTTCGAGCGGCGATATTCGGAGACCAGCAGCAGCTGGGTCGGGTTATACAAAGGGACTTTGCCTTCCATAAGGCTCTTCAAGCTGAGACCAGCTATGCTCTAAAATATCATAAAAGTTATCAGGGAGGCGGAAAGAGCGGGCTCGTCGATGGGATCCTGGGTTCAGACAATTTCAAGGATGGAACCTGGCAGGGTTTTGAAGGCAACGATTTGGAGCTTACCATTGATCTAGGTGAATTACGCATGGTCTTTAAAACTGAGATGAATTTTCTCCAGTCGAGCGATGCCTGGATTTTCATGCCGGAATACCTAGAGGTCAGTCTCTCTCGAAATGGTGAGGAATGGCAAGTAATTGGATCTAGCATGAGTGAGGTTTCAGAAAGAGCTGAAGGTACTACAATTCAACGCTTGACAGTTGATTTTACACCAACTGAAACCCGCTATATCAAAGTCCTGGCAAAAAATAGAGGTATATGTCCTGAATGGCATGCCGGAGCCGGGGAAAAATCGTGGATTTTCTGTGATGAGGTGATTGTTCGATAAACACCACTTTCAGGTAGTTGACGGTTCATATTGAAATATCTCTTCTAGAGCGACATGGAATACGACAGCAATATGAAATGCCAGCTCCAGCGTAGGTGAATATTTACCAGCTTCGATAGCAGCAACTGTTTGACGTGTCACCCCAATTTTATCCCCCAATTCCTGCTGGGTCATTTCACCTGCATTAAATCGCAATTTCCTGATATTGTTTTGAATATGACACTTTGGCATTTCAACCACCCCTTCGATACAGGATCAGCTGAATAATAAATCCGAATATCTCTGATAAAATGAAGAAGAATAGCACGGCATGGGCGATCATGGGAGCGGAAAACTCCATAAATATGCTTAATCCCGCAACCCAGACACCAACGACCAGGATGTAGTGTGTTGCGCGTAATGATTTTAGCTGAATCATTCTATCTCTTTCGTCTGGGCCACGAATTGCATCTTTCCGATTCACAACTGCTAATAGGGTTTGTACCCCAATCTGAATGGTGACGGTGAGAACAATTGCTACAAAGAACAAGTAAGTCAAATTTATATCTGTTTTGGGATTGAGAAAAACAGTTGCCACCTGGAATTGATAATAGCCAAAAATTAAAACTGTAACGATGAGAGAAATCCAAATGCTTTTTTCCTGGAATGATACTTGAAACATTTCTATAACCTTTCAAATTTATTCAATGAGACTAATGTAAATAATACTTAACATCATGTCAAATATTATTACCGTAGGTTTTAAATATTATCAAGCTGATGATATTCATTCTTCAATCCAAATTTCTATGGGGTAGAGTGTGTTAAGGATGCCAAAAAAAATCCGGCAAAAGCCGGATTTCCATAAATCTAATTTGTGTGTTGGACTTATTTAGATACTGGGACTAGTGTCCTATTACCACCTGCAACAAAAAGAAGTGAGATGATCGTTACCAGTACCTGGAACTCCATTCCTCCCATTGGATGACTCTCTGAAGCAACAAAACTCCACTGTGGTGCGTGGACCATTATAATTGCTCCCAGCATAACGGCAGCGAAAATTGCTCCTGCCAGACGAGTTGCCAGATCATTTATAAAAGCACCAACCAAAATCAGTATCCCGCCGCTTACTTCTGCAGTTGCCAGCATGTATATCATGATTAGAGGCATTCCCATACTTTGGGACATTATTTCAGCCATGGGAAATTTTATAAATCCATGGTATACAAAGATACTTGCCAGTGAAAGTCTAATTAACCAGTGTCCGTTTTCAGATATTTTGCTTAAAAAGTTCATGTTTCTCTCCTTGCTTATGTTTTAGCGACCCTTTTTGTAAGTCTAACCTGTTTTCTTTTCGTGAGTAACATAATTAACACTGGAGAATGATTTGTCAGAATGAGGACATTCAAGAATATTGTATTCAAGAAAATATTTTGCTGTTTTAGATCCGATATTAAAAAAAATCACAAGCTAGGAATGATCAAATCAGAACCTTTATTGAGGCAGTGCGTAACTCCCACGGCTATTAATGCTTAAATCCTGATCTGAAATATCCTCCCAGGGAACTGCCAATTCTAATTCCAGGGTTGGAGAATCATGTCCAATTTCAATTCTGAAATCTTGTGCCGGCGACAATATCTGACCGCTGGGAAGGCCTATAGGCTGGTGGTGACCCGGCTCAAGCTGGAAATCAGACAGTGTCAAGCGGTGAATCCCCGTAAGACGTGATCCATCAAGAAGAATCTTGACAAGCAGGAATTTTTCGGTGTCCGGTTTATCTGGACATAATTACTCCTGTAGGCTAGGATTTTATTGAGCATATTTTAGCAATGGTTCTTTATTAAGTAAAACGCGAAAACCCGCCTGGGCTAATGCTTCCATCTCATTTTCTCCGGCTTGAATGTGAATGGGAATATCAGGATGCATTCTTTCCGAAATGCTTTTACAGAGCTTCTTCGAATAGGCCATCCCGCCAGTGAGGATGATTCCATCTAATTTGAAACAGAGAACGGCCAACATGCCAGCAATCTCCTTGGCAATCTGATAAACCATGGCATCAAAGATCAGGGAAGCCTGTTTATCATTTGAAGCTATCATGTCTTCAACCTCCCTGAGATCTGCAGTTCCCAGATAAGCTTTCAAGCCACTCTGTTGTGATAAGATGATTTCTAATTCCGAGCGAGTATGTTTTCCGGAATACGCTAAATCCAATAAGCCAGCAATGGGAAGAGCACCAGATCGTTCGGGACCAAAAGGTCCCATTCCAAGCAGAGCATCGTTCACATCAATAATGCGCCCATTTTTTAAAGCTGCTACAGAGATACCTCCACCCATATGAGACACTACCCAGCGGCTCTTGTTAAAATCCTTATTTAAGGTTCTACAAAGTTCCCGGGTGCTGGCTTTGATGTTTAGGGCATGACTGCGTGATTTTCTTTCAATTCCCGGTACGCCAGATATCCTGGCCAAGGGTTCAAATTCATCTGTCGTTATCGGGTCAGCGATATATACCGGACAATTTATTTTTAAGGCGATCCTACGCCCGATCAGTACGGCGAGATTGCTGGCATGATTTGCATAAACCGCAGATTGTACATCATTGATCATCGTCTGGTCTACTTCATAAACGCCTCCCTGCATAGGTCGTAAGGGGGCACCGCGAGCCATAATCAGATTCAGTCCGGAATCGAAAGTCTCAAGGAAGTTTTCCACTGCTGCCCGGCGCAGATCCAATTGCTCCAGAACCTGGCTGGATTGAGACATTTTAGCTGCGGCGTGATCGACGGTGGTCTCCCTTGCAAGCATAAGCGTTTCTAGTCTCAAATCAAATTGGAAGAGTGCTAACTTTGTTGAAGTTGATCCGGGATTGATGACCAGAATATGACCATTGTCCTGCATTGAGTACCTTTCATCTAATTGGCAAGGAAATTAAGTTCTGTTAAAGATAAAACACGGGATTACTTGAATCGAAACAGAGCAGCAATATTTATCTCTCCGAAGCTGTCTCAAATGGGTTCAGGTCTTGTAAATATTTGGCACTGGTTGGTCTAAAATCTAAAAGATCTGGTTTGATTAAAGTATGACTGATTGAGCAATACTTCTATATTGATCGAATGAATGGCATGCAAACGATTACGCGGTGGTTCAATCCGGGACTTCATATGGGAGTGACTGTAGCTATCTCGCTATCGGCAGCCATATTTTCATTTCGATCTGTCGAATTTGAAAGGGAAACGCTAGTAACCTTCATTGCCTTTTATATCATTCTGGTAGCGATGATGGTCATGTTCATATTTCGCAGTAAATTAACCAATCCCAAAACACGGCAATTGATGCAATTCAGTTATATACTGCTTGGGTTTGTGTTGATGATCACGGGGATTTTTGGCATGTTTAATGGAACTCTATCTATGGCCTCAGTATTTTTACTGATGGTGTTCCTTCCTGGTCTGGCCACTCTGAGAGCCGGGTTACATTTTGGCAAAAACGGAGATTGAACATTGAATACAATAAAAACTTTAAAATATATAGTAATTATCCTCGGCTTCATAATTATCCAGGCTTGTGCAGGAAATCCTCATGAGGATTCGGTACTAGACCGCATCAGGGAGAATCAAATAACCAGGATGGACGTCAACCTTTTAGTTGACGGAACCGAGATACAGAGTGCCGGCCTGGAACTAATGAGTAGCCCCATCGGCATGCTGGAACTAAGCCTTGAAGATAACTTAAATGATAGCGTACTCGCTATTGCAGTCCATGGCTACCAATCCCAGGGTTATGAATGGATTACCGGACTAAAAAATCTTGCTGAACATTTTGGGTCTGTTTTCTTTTTTCGCTATGATTGGGAGCAATGTCCTGATCTGATCGCTGCAGATCTAGCCACACAGATATTGGCGTTGAAAAAAGCAAGCGCTTATGAAAAGATTATATTATTTGGACACTCATATGGCGGACTGGTAGTTACTTTTGCTGCTTCAGAATTGGACAATCTGAATGCTGAAATAAATGTGATTGCAGCTCCCTTAAGCGGTTATCCAGAATTATTTGATGATTGTGCAACTTTGACTTACGATGAGAACGATAAGCTTATTTACCCAAAATGGGAGCAGTCGGTTCGGGTAATTCAGCATAAAACTGTACATGCTCAGGATGGTGCCTTTCGCGAGCTGGCATCTGATCCGCAGGAAATTGATCTGCCATTTGAGCGAATTCAGGAATTGCCCCCAACAATGGATGGCCATCGTCTTGGACATAATTGGTCTGTCTCATGGGTCCTGGATCAGTATATCGGGAAACCACATCGCTATTAATTGCTAATTTATTGAAATGCAATCAATGCTTGCGCGAAAAATCTAAATGCATACTTTTACTACCCTGAAAATACCAAATAGACCGAAGTTTGTGTTTTACCTGGAAGGTGGCGCTCAATGAATACAAAAATCTGCATGTTATTACTCCTCTTAATAGGGTTCACAACATCTGCTTTGTCCCAGACTCCTGAAGTATACTGGGGTCTGAATTGGTCCATGACTGAAGCCCAGGCTGATTCGGCGCTTCTATCGATTTTCAAAGAAAAAAAGGTGGCGACCAAAACCAATTATATTGATAATCGTCAGTTGTCAGGCTATTCATATCGCATCGATGAGCAGGGAATAGCCAAATTATATTTGTGGTTTAATGTCAAGGATCAGAAAAAAATATCCATCCATTCAATTGAAGTACTGTATAGTTTTGATTATCCCTATGATGCCCAGCGCTTTAAGCAGGCTTATTTTGAGAAATATGCGCACGTTTTTGAAGAAAGCGCTGAAGTTTATCAAACCGCTGAAGCTGGATCCGTTATTCTTCGTCTAGTGAAGGAACCTACTGTGGGTGTTTTAGGACAATCAATTTATCAGGTTAGCATGCTCAGTCCGATCCCTTTTGAGATGACTGAAGAGGATATGGAATTCCTGTACTAATCTTAAGCACCCTTTTTTCATAGAATCGGAGAACACAGAGGGCGTTTCAGTTTAGACAAGCTCTGAAGCTTATAAGTGTCACCAATAATAATCATTATTAAATCCTGAAATAGTTTTAGTCACGGCATATTTTTTGCCCGTTTATATCCGAGGGAATTAGCAGGGTTGATAAAAGATCCTGAGATTAAAGTCGGGAATTCTTGGATTAGCTACGGGGAAGATTCAGATTTATATGGTTGCACACATCAGCTACGGATTGGGAATTATCATACTGCTCGTATCCATGATTATGGGTGGAATTCTACTACTGGCACCGGGATCCATCAGATTACAACGCCCTGAATGTGGTTGGGTGGGATGGACTTTCAATATAATGAATCTTCTTTTTTTTCTGGTTCTGATCCCGCTTTGCGGGGTGCTGATGATATACAACATTCAAGTTCCATTTTTTACATATATTACTCTACCAACTACCCCTTTGCTCTTTGGTCTGGAGTTAGCAGGAGTTATGATTTTCTTGATCGGTAGCCTGTTGCTCCTGTGGAGTAGGCTCTCCTTGAGGCGCAGTTTTAGACTTGCCGGCGTGAAACCCAGCAGAAATGATTATCTGACCCTGCACGGCCCTTACAAACTGATCAGGCATCCCATGTACTTATCAGCTTTGCTGGTGCTTTTTGGTCTGACGATGATGCTTTCTTCCATCATAATGGGTCTAATATTTATCATCATGTTATTTCTCATTTTAAAGCTGATCCCCAAGGAGGAAGAGCAACTCGATCAGGCCTACCCCATTGCCTATTCTGAATATTGTCGGCGTGTTGGGGGAGCTTTATTCCCTGCAAGACGTAAATAGAATTTCTTAAACCAGGGGAATTGATACCGAAATTCTTGATCTTAAGGATTTACTTGGTGCATTTATCCCATTTTATGTTTATTAGAGTCAATTGCAGAACTCAAAAATCAGTTTAAAATGATACAAGGACCTGACATGAAAGTATATATCTCAGCGGACATTGAAGGAATCACAGGTATTGGTCACTGGAATGAAACTGATAAAAGTTTTCCAAATGAGTATTCTCAGTTTCAAAAGCAAATGACAGCAGAAGTGGCAGCAGCAGCGGAGGCAGCAATCCAGGCTGGTGCAACACAGGTATATATTAAAGATGCACACGACTCTGGTCGAAACTTGATTCTTGAAAATTTACCTGAGCTAGTGAAAGTGATTCGTGGCTGGGCTGGTCATCCATTATCCATGGTCCAGGAGCTAGATGACAGCTTTGACGCCATCATGTTCATCGGTTACCATTCTCGAGCTGGACAAAACACAAACACTTTGGCGCATACAATGTCCTCCTCCAGGATTGCCAGGATGACCTTGAATGGCAAAGATATGTCGGAGTTTTATCTGCATGGGCTGGCAGCATCCTACTATGGGGTTCCCTCAGTCTTCCTCTCAGGTGATGAAGGGCTTTGTAATGAAGTGCACGAACACAATTCATCCATCCAGACTGTAGCAACAATCCGTGGTGAAGGCAGTTCGGTAATCAGCCAGCACCCTGCTGTTTCCATTAGGATGATTCATCAGGGTGTGGGGAAGGCATTAAGTGGGAATTTAAAACAAGGACTGCTGGAGATTCCAAAACATTTGGAGTATTCAATCGAATTTAAAAAACACGAGGAAGCCTATCGAGCTGGCTTTTATCCCGGGGCGGTCCTTCTTGATCCACTCACGGTTGGCTTTAAAACAGATGATTATTTTGAAGTGATGAGATTTAATCTATTTGCGTACTAATCCAGATTTAAATAAAACGATCAATTCATGAAAATTGTTTTCAGCATTTGTCTGTTAATCTTTTTGCCACAAATGTGTCTGCAGGCACAGGATAGTTTGCAGGTGGATCTGCCAGCGCGATCCAGTCCCCTGGAGGCCTACTTAAGCGAACTGGACGAGATGGGACGTCTACTCAGTGGTTGGAATGGTGAAAAGTTAGAGATGGGCTCCTGGTTTTTTGGATCATATGCCATGCTTGTTCTAAGAAATAATGGCCATAGTGATTTGAAACCATTCCCCGGTCTGGAAGCAGCAATCCCCGCTTTGTGGGGGGATTTCAAAAATCTCACACCACGCTACCTGGTGGAGTTTGCCGGTGGATCTTTATCCTACGGAAAACTTATGTCGGTTGCCCAAAATCGACCTTTTGATACATTGCTAGCTGAAGAACAATTCATTCTGCATGTTGCGGGGCTAGCCTATTTACGAATGCTGAATGGAACTGTAGGCGATTCGCTTTTCAGTGAGATTCTGTATTCCACCATAGATTCTACCCAAAAGTCCTTTATGATCACTGATAAACTTATTGAGAGTGTCGAAGAACATTGCAGTCCCACACTAAGCCTGCAATACAGTAAGGCTCTATCAACCGGAAGTTGGATGGATGTTGAAATTCAGAAAGTTGAAAAAAATAGTGACTCTTTTGATATTTACATCGAGCAGAATGGTATCTGGGGATTCCCAGTAGATGTGCTCTTAATCTCAAAATCAGGCGACAGTACTTATTCATCATATGCTCTTGAGCAGAGAGCCCCCCTCAGAGTAGAAATATTAGAACTGGATCGCATCATTCTAGATCCTGATCATAAATTGGCTGAATACTACCGTTATAATAATAAGTGGCCACGACTGAATGGAAATATCCGTTTCCAACCATTTGTGGCACTGCCAGATTGGGAATATTATCGATTTACTTTGAATCCTAGCTCCTGGTCTGACTGGGATGGTGACAGACGTTATGGTTTAAAAATAACCACGGGATTTGGCATTGATCTCTGGCCAGCATACCCAAGTGACTACCGACACAGAGTGACTCTGGAAATGAACTCCCACAAACCCTATGATTCTGAAGGGAGCTGGGGTGGTCGAGTGAGTTACGGAAACCCTCTCAATATTCAAAAGCGTTTGTTTGGATCAGTCAAGATACACGGCTATGATGATTGGTCAGGGCTAAGTCTTGGTATAACAAAATATGTCGGTGAACAAGTTTTCCTGATTCAGGGACCAAAATTGAAATATCAACGCATTGCTGCGGAAATTGAACACGACAGTTATAATGACTCCCTGATATGGAAGCAGGAGAGCGAGATAAATGTCCTCAAAATCTCTTACTCAGGACTGGCTCTAACCCGCTATGGTTATCGGCTCTATGTGAACCTTAGAGCGGCAGCCGGGGCAAGGCAGACTGATAGTTTTTCGGTTCTGAAAGCGCAGGTGGATTTATCAGGTGTTTTCTGGGGCTGGCTGGCGGGTGGGATGCAGTTCGTTGGCGGTACTCAAGATAGATCTATTCCAGATCCTTATCAATTCACTCATGACTACGCCTGGCAGGATAATCTTTCAGCACTGCCAAATTTCCGTGGACAAACACGAATAGCGCATCAAACCAATAATTATCTTGGTTTAAGTCTATCTGCTGGATATTGGTTACCCTGGTCTCAGCTGAAATTATTTGCCAGCAGTATGATATACGATCAAGACGGTTTAAAATTAGCGCTCGTTAAACCACATCACGCAGCGGGGTTTGGAATTGAACACAAATCGTTTTTTACTGCCGGTCTGTATTTTCCCATATGGCAATCCCATCCAATTGAGGGTGAGAATCCCTGGGCTTGGCGGTATCAATGGCGACTCACCTGGAACCTATAGTTCGCTTTCCAACGAAATTAAAAAAAACGATCTGGAATTCATGCAACCGGTTTTTTACAACTCTCTAGATTCGTCAAATACGTTTTTCAATAATCCCTATTTTCAACTGGGTAGCGGGATGATCCAGGCTCAAACTCAATAATATTCTGATAGTGCGTGACTGACGATTAAACTAATTTGTATCCATCTGCAAAATTGAACTGGAGGATGGTATGGAATGGATTTTGTCAATTCGGTC
>JABMPR010000007.1 GCA_013202895.1 bacterium
CCCATACCGGTATTTCAAGTGCAATATTTCTCTTTTCCCATTGAGTGGTACCTGTTGGCCACGTTCCATCAGCTGGCATCGCTCCTACTGGAAGAGCATCACCATGGCCCGCAATAATTTCAGCTGTTACTTTTTGGACAAATTCAGGAGCTGCCTCAGGTACGATCAAACGGTGGGCATCACTCCCGTTGAGGGTATCAGGAATATCAACTTCAAAAAGATGTGATACAGATTGGTCAACAGCATTAAAGTTCTTATTGACGACTGCTTCACCTTTCTTACCGTAGGTCTTTTCAATGGCTTCCTTGATCTTCGCAATCGACTCATCTCTTGGTAAGATTCCTGATATCGCGAAGAAACAGGTCTGCATTATTGTATTTATGCGTACACCCATACCTGTATCACGAGCCACGCTTACGGCATCTATCACATAGAATTTTATTTTTTTTTCAATGATCTGCTTTTGGTAGCTATGCGGCAGTGCTCCCCATATCTCATCTTTGCCTAAATAACTGTTCAAAAGGAAGGTTGCTCCTTCTTGGGCATTTGCTAGAATTTCAACCTGCTCCAGCAGTTCATACTGATGACACGCGATAAAATTTGCTTTCCCAATCAAGTAGGTGGATTGGATACAATCCTTCCCGAACCGCAAGTGCGATGTCGTTGTGCTGCCGGCTTTTTTTGAATCATATACAAAATAACCCTGGGCGTAGTAATCTGTGCCCTCACCAATGATTTTGATGGAATTCTTATTGGCTCCTACTGTTCCATCAGATCCTAAACCGTAAAACAGCCCCTGGAACACATCTGCTTTTTGAGTGCTATACTCAGGATCGTAATCAAGTGATGTGAACGTGACATCATCAATAATGCCGATGGTAAAATGATTTTTGGGTTTGTCTTTTGACAGCTCGTCAAAGATACCTTTTATCATCGCTGGTGTAAATTCTTTTGACGAAAGACCATAGCGACCACCAATGATCAATGGGGCCTCTGAAAACTGATAATAAGATTCGGTTTTAGCCTCTGTAAAAGCTGTAACCACGTCCTGATACATGGGCTCACCAGCTCCTCCTGGCTCTTTGGTCCTATCCAGTACAGCAACCCGTTTCACAGTCTCTGGAATTGCGCTGATAAAATCTTTTACTGAAAAAGGTCTAAATAACCTGATCTTGACCATACCAACTTTTTCACCCTCATCATTCATATGCCTGACTGTTTCTTCAACAGTCTCAGCGCCAGAACCCATGATAATGATTACCCGTTCTGCATCTTTGGCTCCCACATAATCAAAGAGGTGATACTGGCGACCAACCACCTTCTCAAATCGATCCATAGTTTTTTGAACAATCTCAGGTGTAGCATTAATATAGGGATTCACGGTTTCGCGACCCTGGAAATATACATCTGGATTCTGAGCGGTTCCTCGTAAAACTGGATGATTCGGATTCATACCTCTGCTGCGGTGAGCAATAACCCATTCATCGTTAATCATGGCTTTGATATCTTCATCATTGAGTTGCTCAATTTTCATCACCTCATGGGACGTTCTGAAGCCATCAAAAAAGTGAATAAATGGCACCCGTGCCTGGAGTGTTGATGATTGTGCAATAAGGGCGAAATCCATTACTTCCTGAACTGAATTGGCTGCCAGCATGGCCCAGCCAGTTGCCCTTGTAGCCATAACATCTGAATGATCGCCAAAAATTGAAAGCGCCTGAGCAGCTAATGATCGGGCTGATACGTGAAAGACTGTGGAGGTTAATTCTCCGGCAATTTTATACATATTGGGGATCATGAGCAACAATCCCTGTGAAGCTGTAAAGGTTGTGGTTAAAGCACCGGTTTGCAGAGCACCGTGAACAGCACCTGCAGCACCTCCCTCGCTTTGCATCTCCTCAACAGTTGGAATAGTTCCCCAGATATTCTTTTTCCCCTGGGCGGAAAATTCATCAGCAAGCTCACCCATATTGGATGATGGTGTAATGGGATATATAGCGCAGATCTCATTGGTTTTATGGGCAATGTATGCAGCAGCGTCGTTTCCGTCGATGGTTACCATCTTTCGTTTCATTTATATCTCCTGTATATGGCATATGGAATTGATCGTGAGAAGTGTTCGTAAAACATCGCCACAACTTATGTAAATATCATGCCAAAAGAAGTCATCAAGCAATAATATTGAATTTTAATAATGATTTTATTCGACTGGGCTGGTCTGCTTTTAACCAGCGGGGTTTGATATTATTTTAAGTAAATGAAATTACCGTTTCCCAGATGGGATGAAGACGAATGCAGCGAAAAGTAATATAAACCACCGGCTAAATTTAAGCGATCCATGTTGAGCTGGTAATGATGACCACCAGGTAGATAATTACCAATCATTAAAGAACCCACCTCTTGACCAAGCATGTTATAGATAAGCATATTGATCTGCGAATTTTCAGTCAATTCAAATGGAATCACGACACTACTATTGAATGGATTTGGGTATGCGTTTCCGACGACGACTTGAGATACGGGATGCTGTGGCAATGGTTCAGTAATTCCTGATAATACAGCATTGCTCAGCTGCCAGACTTCTGTTAACCAGAAATTGTCACCTGCAGAATTGGAAACGATAAGACCGGGTAAGACTGCGAACGCCCCCTCATCGATATTATTACCGTATATAGCACTGCCATCACTAATCGGCAGGTAAAGATTTTCAAAATCGATTAAGCTGGGGAGGCTATCCGAATCCAGAAGATCTAAAACCTGCTCCAGCGCTGCATTTTTCAAGACATAGGGAAAAGCAAAAGGAATCCCTTCAAGCCCGATGGTGAATTCGGTTTGTGCTCCTGGTTCCGGGTAATCCTCCATGCTGGCCTGGAATACCATCCCATAAACGGTAAGTGTTTCATCATCTTCCTGGATATAGCCAAAAAGATTTGTGGTAAGGGTATCACCCTGCTGACTTGTTACTGCGCCAACACCTCCATTGTTTAGTAAAGGATTCAAAGCTCCTTCGATGAGGACGGAAGTTGTATCGGCTGTTAGCTCAAGAGAACCATGACTGAAGGCTAATGCGGGCAGCGTATTTGTGACAGAAAAAACACCATTATTTACCAGTATCAGATTCAGATCGGTGTTCATCATTGCGCCAGCAAAATTACCAGAAAGACTTGTTTCATTTAACTCGCTTATTTCAATTTGACCAGAGAGGGATACATAAGCGTTGAGAGTACTGAGTGAATCTAAATTAAATGAAGTATCCAGCATGGTGATCACCATGGCTGGATCAACATCTTGAAGCCAGACAAATAACTTTATGGCGCCTGCTCCAAACCCGACAATATGGTAACCAGGACCGATCTCAGTCGAATCCTGTAAGAAGATGACAAAAATATCCGCAAGCGTATCTCCCTCAGTCACATGAATATCATAAGCTACACATGAGACTATACTGGTATCACCCAAACTAAATCCAATCCCACCAACTCCCTGATTAGGAATTTCGCTGCTTAAAAAATCTCCGGATATCAGTACGGTCTCATCTGGAAAGGGTGAGCCATAGTCAAAACTTAAATCGCCTGAATCCCAGGCATTTTGTCCATTAGTAATTCCGATTAAGCCTAAAAAGATGAGAGTTGTTATTTTATTCATTCGCATATCCAATCTACTATGAAGCTAAAGTACGTATTTTATTCCGAATTGGAATTTAGCAAAGTTGTTCTCCACTTCAACCGCTCGTTCTACTCCGCTATCAAGGACATGATTCAGATCACTCTGCCATTGCTCGTTCCTATATGCCAGAGTAAGACCAATTCCAGAACTGTGTTGATACCCGATACCCAAGTCCAAACGGATGATATTATCAAAGCGATAGTTTAGCGGATCATTCATAAGGGAGGCAGCAAAGGTTAACATAAGTGGATCCATCGACCATAACATGGAAGCCGAAAATTCATGAACATCCTGGACATGCTCATTAATTTCTTCATCTACCTGCACCTCAAGATTTCTACCATCGGCAGCTAGCAGATTCCCAGTCAAAAAACTTGTTCTATAACTGTGGAAGCGATAATTCACACTCGCCCCCAGCGGATCCGATGTAAACCCTAGACCTGCACCAATACGCCAGGGTCCCCATACGGCATATTCTAATGCCGACCGAGAGTCATCCACCAGAACAAGTTTCTCCCCATTTTCGAGCCATTCAATCACATCTAAACTAGAGGATTCAGTCACCGAAATTCTGGATGGGAGCTCCAGGGAAATGCCCAGATTGAGGGTCTCTGAGAGTTCACTTAATAGTCCAATCCGGCCAGCAAAACCGCTGTACTTCGGACTAAAATGCAGGCTATCGATATAGCGATCAAAGTTGAAAAGATCATAGGGATTGGTTTCCTCATATACTTTGCTGAAAGAGTTTTTCCCAGAAAGATAGCTGACGGCAAATCCCAGGCTGGTATTCATGGTAACCAGAAAGGATGAGCCTATGCTGTAAGCGTATAAATTTCCGGTTTCTTGAAAGCGATAGCTATATTGAAACTCATCACCACTCTGGGAATCAAAATCGCTAAATTTACTTGTGGTAGTAAAGGAATTTACAGGTTGCAGGTTAAAACCCCATACCCAGGCACCCCGGTAAACCCGCACAGGAAAAATATAGGTCAAACTATTAAAACTGATTCCCTGTTCTTGCGGATTTGACCGTATCGTTGAATTGAAGACACTGGTACCCTGCACTTGATCAAAGCTGAGATCAGCCGCGATAAATGCCTTTTCAGTATAACTAAGCAGGGCAGGGTTGCCCAGCAGTGCATTACTTGCTACCATCGCAGCTGGAATAATTCCACTTTCAGCTCCGGATTTTCCACTCATCCCTCTGAAAGGTCTAATAACATCCAGATAATTTTGGGCAAATAGGTTTCCTGCCCAAAGGATCAGGGTGAACAGTACTAATCTGGTTTTCATTGGATTCTACTTCCGCGATCTAAGGCGTTTTTTTGGGGGGGGCTCTTTTTTAGAGTTATCTGTATTTTTACTATTGGGGGGCGGCTTTGGTTTATCGTTTTTTATAACGGGCGTGGTCTCTTTACTGGGAATCTTAATTTTGGTGTTCCTACGATTCCTCGATTTGTTTGGAGGCACTATAGGCGGGTCTACATTATTTGACCCACTTATTTCAGGGGCAGCCGTTGACATACCGCCGGAGGAGCTCTCACCACTGTTGCTGGGGGCATCTGATCCATCAGGAATATTAATCCCCCTGTCCCTTGATCCTCCCTGGCGATCATCTCGACCATATTCACGGGCCGGGAGCGGGCTAGCCTCCTCGCCTACTATATAGACCGGTGCATAATGTGGATGGTTATAGTCGTAGTAATTGTATGGATTATAATAAGATGCACCATATCCCCGATGATAACTGGTGAATGGTAGGGCAGGTTCCCAATATGGGTCCCATCCATAACCCCCTGAACTACCAAGAGTTGTAGTCATTATAGGGTCAGAAATGACAGTTGTAACTGTTTGAGGCAGGGTTGCAGGTGGGTGAAGTAACGTATAACAGGATTGGAGCAGAAATACACTGATCAACAACAGAAATAATCTTTTTGGCTTGGCACCCATATATGGAGAGAATCTAGCCCATTTTTGTGATAATGTCAACATGAGGAACTCCTTTCCAGTATTGCTTAAAACGTCGAAAAGAGCTCTTAGTTCCCAGTGATTCATGGCTCAGAGCGTATTCCCGGAATGAGTAGCCTAATTAATGCTGAGATCACACACAGAACGCCCATAATCCGGGTGCTTCTGGTGGGAATTATTTATGAAAGTCTTTAAGCAAGAAGTGAGAAAAATAGGAGTGCTATTGTAACACCAACAATCAATACAATATATAATCCAAAGGTGATTACAACGGCCAATAATGCAGTGATGGTGAACGAATTTGCATCCAAACCGTATATAGTTTTTAAGCCTACATAGCTTAGATAAATGGTCATTACCAGGGATAATACGCCACCTAGAACTGGTACCAGGGTGAGCACACCAGCAGTTCCTGTTGAATAGGCAAAAATGCGAAATATAAGTGAGAAATCATAGGTCTGTAGATCTCTCCATTTTAAAGCGGTATGAACGGAATAGGCTGAGACAAATTGTAATAGAATTACGGAAAATGGGTATATCAATACCATTATCTGGGAGATGTTATCAGGCAATTGGAGCATATCCCGAATCTCAGGATCCTGGGGTAGCAACATTTCAGGATCAGCATCCCCAATTGCAAACGTCCAGATAAATGTAAAGACCTGGATCGCAAGTGTATAAACGAGCGCATCCCCAAATCCAGAAACTCGGCGCATCACGCTGAATGTCTCAGCAGGTTTAAATAGGAATGCTTTCAGGGTTTCAACAAAGGCAACAAAAAACCCTATCTCATGCTTTTTTTCCCAGGGGGGACCGTCAATAATGAGCGGTGATAATTGAGGTTGTTCCGGTTCTTCCATTGTACTCATATTAGTGCTTCTTGCTTCAACTGCAATAAAAAAAGCCCCATTCAGGGGCTTTCAAATTAGAGACAGAGATCTGCTTAAATATTAAGAATCCACTCAACCAGAACCACAATATCAAGGATATTTATCTGATTATCACTATTAATATCTGCCGTGTTAAATTGAATTTCAGTGATTTCCGTGCCATTGAGTACCCACTCCAGCAGCAAAACTGCATCATTGACGTTTAATTCTCCATCTTCACTCACATCACCCTGAACCACACCAAAATCGTAATTGATAGCGGCCATCACATCGATAAGACCAAAACCACGGGTGTTATTAGGTGAGCTATTCTCATCGGCTGTCATCATAAGTGATTCGCGCACCATCATGGGTGTCCAATTGGGATGCGCCTCAAGAATCAGTACAGCTGCACCTGCAACAAGAGGTGTCGATAAACTGGTGCCATTTCCGTAGATAAAGGATTCTGGGGAAGCTGTTCCAGCTGCAAAAGTCGCTACCCCTTGGGCCAGAACTTCCGGTTTAATGCGACCATCATATGTAGGGCCATGAGAACTAAATGAGGCAATATTGTTTAATGAATCCACCGCGCCCACTGAAATGACAGAATCTGCATCAGCTGGTGCAATGATATAATACCAATCGTCATTGCCCTCGTTGCCTGCAGCAGTAACACATACAAGTCCCATACTCACCGCAAGATCTACACCGTTTGTGGTTACTGCAGTTTCACCATCCAAATCTGCATAAGTGTACCAATC
>JABMPR010000088.1 GCA_013202895.1 bacterium
AAATGCTTAAAGAAATTATCATACCGTATCTTGGGGAAGGTATTGACACCGTAGAAGTAGGTGAGATTAATGTCAAACCGGGTGATCATGTTGATGTAGGTGATATTCTGGTGCTTCTTGAGAGTGATAAAGCCTCCATGGAGATTGAAGCTGAGGTCGCCGGGACTATCAAAGAGATTCGTGTCACAGCAGGATCTGAGGTGAGTACAAGCACCATCCTGGCCATGATTGAAGCTGATGAGCTTGAAGAACCAAAACCACCAGATCAGGAGAAAATTGAATCTGTGCCAGAAGTAGCTCCCAGAGCCGCTCCAAAGGCCACGGAGATTTCTCAGACCCCTGTGGAAGAAGAAATCCCAAAAATTCCCATCGAAGTCCCAGTAACAAAACGTCGCATTGTTTCAGCAAGTCCCTCTGTTCGTCGATTTGCTCGCGAGTTAGGCTGTGATCTGGATCAGGTTCAGCCAAGTGGACCAAAAGGCCGAGTTCTAAAAGAAGATATCCAGAATTATGTCAAAAGGCGTCTTAGCGAAATCCCGGATTCTGGTTTAAGCAGACAGCGACAACCTGAGATTGATTTTAGTCAATTGGGTGAAATTGAAACTGTCCGTTTGAGTAAAATTCGTCGCGCGACAGCCGTGAACCTGCAAAGAGCCTGGCAAACAATTCCCCACGTCACTCAATATGATGAGACTGATATTACGGATCTGGAGGCTTTAAGAAGGGCAAACAAAGATAGCGCCGCAAAAGCAGGGGGGAAACTTTCTCTACTGCCCATTATTATGAAAACTGTGGCAAGCGCTTTAAGTGAGTTCCCGGATTTTAATAGTTCCCTGGATGCCAGCGGTGAAAACCTCATTCACAAAAAATATATTCATCTGGGTATTGCCGTTGATACCAAAGATGGTCTGGTCGTGCCTGTCATCCGCAATGTTGACCAGAAGAGTTTGATGGAACTTAGCATAGAGTTGGTGGATATGAGTGCACGAACACGAGATCGAAAAATCAAGCCAGCTGAATTGGTGGGTGCTAGTTTTACTATATCCAGCCTTGGTGGAATCAGCGGTACTGGATTTTCGCCCATAGTGAATCCTCCGCAAGTAGCAATTCTAGGTGTTTCCCGATCGAAACTCAAACCAGAGTATGATGGCTCCAATATTGTACCACGACTCATATTACCATTCTCACTATCCTATGATCACCGGGTCATTGATGGTGCTGCAGCATCTCGTTTTACCAAATTCATAGCGGGGCATCTAAGTGCTATCAAAGATCTGTTTTAATTTTGGAGTCAATTATGTCTGAGAATTTACATACTGAAGTTGTTGTATTGGGCGCAGGTCCTGGCGGCTATGCCGCTGCATTCCGGGCAGCGGATCTTGGGAAAAAAGTTGTGCTCATCGATAAGGATAAAACGTTGGGGGGTGTTTGTCTGAATCGAGGGTGTATTCCTTCAAAAGCTTTACTGCACCTGGCTCGTGTCAAGTCTGAAAGTTCAGAAGTAGGAAAATTTGGCCTCACTTTTTCAGAACCTGTTTGGGATTTGAATGCTGTCAAGGAGTGGAAGAATAACCAAGTCGTTGGACGGCTTACAAAAGGGATAGCCTCACTGGCAAAAGCGCGTAAGGTTCAGGTGATTACCGGAACAGGTGTTTTTAGCTCGCCCACAAGTATTAGAGTAACTCGAGCCGAAGGGGATCTGGATATCAATTTTGAGGATGCCATTATTGCTGTCGGTTCCCATCCCACCCGAATTCCAGGATTTCCTGAGGATCCCCGGATCATGGATTCGACAACTGCGCTGGAGTTGGATGGTATCCCTGATAAACTATTGATCATCGGTGGCGGTTATATTGGACTGGAAATGGGGACCATTTATTCTGCAATGGGATCTGATGTGACTGTTGTGGAATTTATGCCAAATTTGCTCCCCGGAGCAGATCCCGACGTTGTCAAGCCTCTGGAAAGAAAATTAAAAAAAGATTTTTCGGCAATTCGGACCAGCACCAGGGTTCAGAGCATAACTCCTCGGAAAGACCATCTGGATGTTCTTATACAGGACGAACAGGGAGAGGAGATACTCGAGGCTGACAAGGTTTTAGTTGCAGTTGGTCGTCGTCCAAATACACTTGGGAGTGGATTTGAAGATATCGGATTGGCTATTGATGAGCGGGGATTTATCAAAGTTAATCAGAAACGACAGACCAATATTCCGCACATATATGCAATTGGTGATATCACTGGAGATCCCATGCTGGCGCATAAAGCAACCCATGAAGGTAAGGTCGCCGCAGAGGTGATTTGTGGTCAACCCGCCGCTTTTGATTCCTCAATTATTCCGGCTGTCATTTTCACAGATCCTGAAATTGCCTGGGCGGGTCTCACTGAAACCCAGGTCATCGAACAAGGAATTGATTATGAAAAGGGTGTATTCCCCTGGTCTGCCAGTGGTCGTGCTTTAGCCCTTGGTCGAACAGAAGGTTTTTCCAAAGCTTTATTCGACAAAGAATCAGGACGATTGATTGGAATGAGTATTGTTGGTACCAATGCCGGTGATTTAATTGCTGAAGCGGTGCTGGCTATTGAAATGGGAGCTGATGCTGAGGATATCGCATTAATTATTCATCCTCACCCAAGTCTATCTGAATCTGTGGGGAATGCAGCGGAAATTGTAGCTGGCACCATTACCGATATTTTATCTCAACCTAAATAATTCAACCGGGGAATGATTGAACAAATCGAAATTTATTGACCTTGATACCTGGGATCGAAGAGAGCAATTCCAGTTTTTCCGTAACTATGACAATCCCTTCTTTGGGCTTACAGCAAATATAGATCTTACCCGCTTACTGAAATATACCAGAGAACACCAATATTCCGCTTTTGCTGCATATCTTTTTGCATCTCAGCAGCAGGTGAATAGCATTCCCGAGTTCCGTTATAGAATTCTCGGTGATAAAGTTGTGGAATATGAAACGGTGTCGGCTGGTTCAACGGTTCTGAAGGAAAACAATGTTTTTACATTTTGCTATTTTGATCATCATCCCCATTTCAGAGATTTCCTTCCACATGTCATGGAAAGGGTAAATGCTTGTCGCCAGCAGCATACCCCTTTGCTGGATCATGCCGAGAACCATGCACAGATACATTATTCGGTAATTCCATGGGTGCACTTCAGCTCGGTTGCTCACCCTCGTAAGCATGGGACAGATGATAGTATCCCCAAGATCATATTTGGGAAATTTGAAGAAAAACAGGGGCATATGCTTATGCCAATTTCTGTGGAAGTTCACCACGGACTATTGGATGGCTTCCATGTTGGATTATATTTCGAAGGACTCCAAAACAGTATTAACGATCCTGAAACACTTTTAGAAGGCTGACATGCAGTATCGCTTGATTGATCATGGGACAGATGCTTACCAACAATCGTTAAACTTACGACACGAACTTCTTCGAGCACCTCTGGGCCTTGATCTATTCGATGGTTCCCATGATGATCTTAGTCAGGAAGGCCGCTACTATCATTTTGGAGCTTTTGATGAAGATGGCGTGCTGGTGGCAAGTCTCTTAGGTATTCCCATGGCCGCACATGAGGTGCGCATAAAACAAATGGTCGTTGTAGAAAATCAACAAAAGCAGGGTGTTGGGAAACGCCTATTCCTGGCATTTGAAGCCTATCTTCTCAATTTGGGTTTTCAAGTTTTTGTCCTGCATGCCCGTATAGTTGCACATGGATTTTATTTAAACATGGGCTATAAAATCCAGGGAGAAGCGTTTCTGGAAGTGAATCTCCCTCACTATAAAATGATTAAGAAATTCATCCCCACACCCTGAATTAAATATCATTATCCCCAAATTTATTGAGATTTACATTTTTGTAAAGTTATCAATGCGATGAGTGTTATATCGCTTAACTGCATTTAATCAAGCTTCCAGCGGACCAGTAACCCTTTCCACCGCATCCAGAATCTCACCAGATTCAACCAATTCTTTCATTACAGTATGATCCTTATACAGCGGTCGATCGATATCAAGGTGGTCCACATATTTTCTGATCACTTTATGGGCGCTTCGCACACCATCTCCAAAATGATAATCGCGGAAATCAAGAGCCTGAGCAGCAGCCATTAATTCAATACCAAGTATGCCATAAGCATTATCGAGAATCTGGAAATTCTTGATGGCAGTATTCATCCCCATCGAAACAAAATCTTCCTGATCTGCAGCTGCAGGGATGGATTGGATACTGGCTGGAGCAGAAAGAATACGTTGTTCGACAATCTGCATATCTGCAGTGTACTGGCTGAGCATCATGCCCGAAAACATCCCGGCACCTTTGGTCAGAAAGGCAGGTAGACCAACACTTAGGGCGGGATTATTAAGACGGTTAAGCCGCCGTTCTGATAAGACTGATACCATGGTGATACAGGCACCTGCCATATCCATGGGGACAGATACTGGAGAGCCTTGAAAATTAGCACCTGAGATTTGAAGATCTTCCTCGGGGAAAAATATAGGGTTATCCCCAACGCCGTTCAATTCAATTTCAACTTGAGACCGGCCATATGCCAGGGCATCGTGAGCAGCTCCAATAATCTGTGGTGTGGAGCGCATGGAATAAGCATCTTGAATCTTGCAGGCGATTTTTTCTTCTTTTAGGTCTCCATTTCTTACACATTTGTTAATGGCTCTGGCACTACGAATTGCACCTTTAAATCCTCGAGCTTCATGGAGTTTGGGTAAGTAGGGACGCATGTTGGCTTTCAGAGCTTCCAGGGACATGGCAGCAGCTATCTCAGCTTGTTTGAGCCACCGCTCAGCATCGTATAGAAAAATTGCACTCATGGCAGTGAGCAGATTGGAACCATTGATGATAGCCAAACCGTCACGTGCTTCCAATCCCGGTACTTCAATGCCTGCTTTTTCAAGGGCAATTTTTCCATCCAGCAAGTCGCCTTTATAAAAAGCCTGACCTTCGCCCAACATGAGCAAAGCGATTTGAGACATTGGCGCCAAGTCACCACTGGCACCCACTGAACCCTTCTGACAAACAAAAGGAGTGACGTTTTTATTGAGCATTTCAACCAGAGTCTGGACAATCTCCAGCCGTACCCCGGAATTGCCATGAGCATGGACATTTATACGCCCCAGCATTGCACCTCTAACATATTCCTCAGGGGCAGGGTCACCTATACCAGCAGCATGATTATAAACCAGATATTTCTGGAAGTCTCTGAGCTGATTATCATCCAAAACAACTTCGGAAAATTCACCAATCCCTGTATTAACACCGTACATGATCTCCCGGGCAGCAATTTTCTTTTCCAGCATGGCACGACAGAGATTTATGCGGGTTATCGCCTCTGGGTGCAATGTTACCTTTTTATTATGACGAGCGACTTCGATGACACTTTTAATGGTCAAATCTGATCCACTAACAACAAGTGGCATATCCTACCTCCAGGACTAAAAGAACTAAATTGTAACAGCGGATGAATATGGGACAAAAATCATGCCCGACTGCAAATAAATGATATTCGAGGATCAATAATTAAATGCTGCTGGAGAACACTCACTACTTGCTTGAAATATCGATGATCATTACAGCCTAATTGACTAGCTATTCTGGATTGTTTCCGGAGACAAAATTCATTTTAACTACAAGTTCAAGACCTTTAATGATTGCCATATAATGCAGCTTGAGGAACCCAGGTTGTCCGCCCACACCGGTTTGGTTTCAATTTAATTGCTGGTCGAAGGCTAAATCTCCATAGCCATGGAACTGGCCTTGAAGTGGAAAAAGAATATCTACCAGAATATCAAGGATTGGTGCAATACCTAAGCATTGGCTATGGCAAGTTCTGATTGGCAATTCCTGCAAAAGTTATCGGACTTTTGATCCAACTCTTCCACATAAGTTGTTGAAACCATCACACAACCTGGTTTTAAGCAATGCCTTAAGCCGAATGTGTGACCGAGTTCATGCAATACGCATTTTAGAAGACGATCTGAAAACAGTTTCGAATCATGGGGGAGACCATAACGACTATTTTCCAGACGATGCCCAGAAACCAAAGCAACAGAGCCCCCCAAATAGGCCTGCCCAAATATGTAGCTCAGAACGGGGATATATAAATCCAGATCAGTTATTCCGATAACTTTTTCTTGTTCCAGAACCATGGGAGCTAATTTCAGGATGAGTTTGTTGGCGTCGTATTGCGATCGTACAGGGTTAAAAAATGGGGTCAGATCCAAGTGCTGCAGGCTTAATGTTGTCTCCATTTTAAAACGGCGTGTAATCATAGGGAGTATTTTATCCAGCTCCTCGACGCCAGAAAATTGCAGTGGGATAATCCTGATCAGGGACATGAAACTTCTCCTGATCTAATCTATCCAACCTTCTCGATTTTATATTTTCTGATTTTGCTGTACAAAGTTACCCTGTCGACCCCGAGCGCTCTGGCTGACTTGGAAATATTCCAATCATATTTTTGTAAAATAGATTCAATATGATGATGCTCCATGTCCTTAATAGATTCCCAGCTGGGTTTTGAAATATTGTGATCAAATGGAAGGTCTTTTAATTGAACAGTATCCCCGGTCCCGATGACAATGGCTCGTTCAATCAGGTTTTCTAATTCTCGCACATTGCCAGGGAAGGCATAATTCTTTAAGGATTTGGCTGCACGTTTGCCAATAAATTTGGTCCCCTTATTCATTTGATCAGCATAGAGTTTTACAAAATGTTCTGACAATAGCTTGATGTCTTCGGTTCGTTCTCTTAGAGGCGGAATATCAATGGAAAACACATTGAACCGATAGTAAAGATCCTCCCTGAATTCTCCAGCCTTCACCATGGAGTTAAGGTCTCGATTAGTAGCACAAATAACCCGAAAATCAGATTTGAACTCACGATTCCCACCTACCCGGGTAAAACGTCTCGTCTCTAAAACTCTCAATAGCTCAATCTGCATTTTCATTGAAATGGTTGATATTTCGTCCAGAAAGAGTGTCGCACCATCAGCCATTTCAAATTTACCCTTCCTGGCATACTGGGCGCCTGTAAACGCGCCCCTTTCATGACCAAACAACTCACTCTCCATAAGGTTTTCAGCAATCGCACCACAATGAACAGTTACCATTGGAAAGAAACGTCGAGATGAATTCATGTGAATGGCTTTGGCAATGAGTTCCTTGCCAGTGCCACTATCTCCGTTGATAATGACGGTGGAATCAGTTTGTGCTACAACCCGGACCTGTTCAAGCACATTTAGGATACCCTCACTCTGTCCAATGATATCCTCAACATTGACAAGACTTTTGATTCGGTCCTGGAGGGAAAGATTTTCACGACTCAATTGTATTGTGTTGCTGGCGTTTCTGATGATATGAGTGACAGCATCCGGGTCGAATGGTTTGCAGACATAATCGTAGGCACCATCTTTTAAGGCCTGGACGGCTGAATCCACAGAAGCAAAGGCAGTCATGATGATGACAATTGTATCCTCATTGATGGATTTAATCCTCCGGTTTAACTCCAGACCGTCCATCCCGGGAAGTTTGATATCCACCAGAATGATATGAAAATGGAACGCTTCTATTTTTTTTAAAGCAACCTTGGCATCTTCAGCTGTATCAACAGAATATCCATCCTCAATAAACCAGTTGGAAAGAGAATCTCGAACAGAGAGTTCATCATCTACCACCAAAATCGAAAGTTTGTTATCCATGAGTAGACCCCTCTGCTATAAGTTCGAATATAAATTTGATTGAAGTTCCGGCGCCCGGTGAAGATTCAACTGCAACTTTTGCATTATGTTGTTCCAGTATACCATAGGTAACAGCTAGTCCCAGTCCAATCCCTGACATCTCCTTCTTGCTGGAGAAAAATGGCTCAAACATATGTTTCTTATCTTCAGCAGAGATACCAATGCCGTTGTCTTTTATTTCAACAATGACATGCTGCATATCTGGATTATAACTGCGGTAGGTAACAAAACTGTCCTGACCAGCAATAACTGCTTCCAATGCATTTGTTAAAACAGCCAAGCAAGCCTGGATAATTTGATTTCCATTGGCTGTGATTTGGTCCTGGGTCGCTGAAAAATCAGTGACTAATCTTACATTAGCGATCTGGAAACTGTGATAGATGAGTTGTTTTGTTTCAAGGAGAACCGAATTTAAATGGATCATGGTAGGCTTGTGATCAGGCTCTCTGGAAAAATTTAACAGACCTTTTACAATACTCCCGCAACGTATTGTCTCGGACTGAATCATATCAAGATGCTTTAGAATTGCTGATCTTTTATCCTCCGTAAGTTGTGAATTTTGAAGGATGCGGGACACAAGTTTGGCATATGTGAGAACGCCAGCCAGTGGATTGTTTATTTCATGAGCAACTGAAGAGGAAAGACGACCCAGGGAGGCGAGACGTTCGATTTGATAAATTTCATTTTGAGTTCTGGCAATATCCTCCGATTTGATCCTGACCTTATTCTCCAACTCATTTGACCATTTATGGAGCTCACGATTGCTCAGATTGATCGATTCCAACATTGTATTCAGTGCCAAGCCAACTTGATGGATGTCAATAATATCGTCTGAGTCAACATCCACCCGCACTGACATATTACCGGCAGTTACTGCAAGACTGGCTTCCACTATCCGTTTCAGGGGTCTATTGATACGGCGTTGAACAAAGAAAAGCAGTGTTGCCATGAGTAAGAAGAGAAAAAGGATGACGATTACAAAATATTCGGTAATCACTTTGTTAAGAGTAGTATCCAACTCAGACAGGGGCAGCTCTATTTCCATAAAGCCTAAAACTTCAGAACCTTTGTTGGTCTCGTGGCAGTCGAAAGATATGCAATTCGGTGTAGAAGCGATGGGAGAGAGGACGATCATCTTGCGCCCGGTATCGCTCTGGATGTTATAGACACAGGTTGCCGGCATTCCCCACTGTCCAGGATCAACTGAAGTATGGCAGTGTGAGCAAGGCTGCATAGGGTTTTGTGCGTGTGCAATACTTAAAGAATCATGGGCATGATGTCGGATCTCGCCTTCGTTATTATAGATGCGTATAGCGCTGACCCCTGGGACGGCCTGTACTTCATTGATTGCGATGGTGAGTTCGGAATGATCTTCACTAATCATACTGCTGCGGATGGATTGATCAATTACGGTAGCAATCCGTTTCCCAAAGCGAGTCGTGACATTTTCCAGGTAGTTGTTTGACATTGAGAAAATGATCCAGGCCAGAAATACAAAGAGCAGAACTGACATGCTCATAAGTAAAATTACTAAATGACCATATAGCGAGCGGGGTTTTTTGAAAATATTTCTGGCAGGTGCATTTTTATGCTGCTTACGTAAGACCTGGTCATTCATTGAAATCATCTTCCCTCCCAAAACAGCAACCCATCAAAAATGGCAAAGCGTACTCAATCGTGCAGAATACATGCCAATCAACAGATAAAGGCGTGATTGAAACTGATTGCCTGCAGGTAGGAAGAAAACTCACTTTTATCCAGCTGATGATTTCCTATTATTGAAATTTTGTCAGATTCTTGATCTACAGGAAAGTACGATTTTAATTTCATGCAATCCTCTCCGGTTTGGAGCAGATATTTCTCTTTACTGAGAAACTCAAGTTGTGATTTACCGTGCTCTTCCAAACCAAGTAACCACAGATCGGATGTGGGGTAAAGATGAGAATCCTGGATCACATCTTCTTGAAATAGGGGGTTGGTTTCTATGATCTGACCAGGAACGGGTGTTCTGAGATAGATGATACCCCCATTTAAAAAGAGCCAGCTAAAACACTGTTTATCGGCCAGATCTGTTCTGATTTTTGGAGTTACTACCTTATAAACAGATGAGAAAAGTCGCCACAGAAAGGCATCGATTCCCAGACGAATTTGACCAGAGGCAACCCGTTTTATCCAGAAATGTCCACTTAAATATTGGAGACCGGGAATGAATTGAGTAGTTGCTGAGCCGGGAACCCAAAAATTTATTTTAGCTCCATCGGAGTGCGTGATGCGGGGGCGGAACCCATTGGTCATCTCCTTATGATAATCGCAAAGATCACAATTCTGATTGAGGGGACAGAGCTGATACTCTACTGCCCCCGCTTCCATCCAAATACATTTTTTTGTGTCCATATCAAGTCCAGCCATTTACTAGATTGATTATTCCACAAGGGGCACTAGCAAATGATCTGGAACCCCCACATCAAGTTGACTCGTCCGTTTCATTTGTTAACGCTTTACAGCATCGATAAACTCACTCTGGAATTCTTCCCAAAGTTCAGGAGAAAGCAATTGCAGAACACTGTCAGCGATTTCACCACCCTCCTGGAGTAAAACGGGTTGGGGTTCCAGGTTGTATTTACGCCCAGCAAAAGCAAGTACATCACGAAGCCGGGCTTGCTCTTGTAGGATCCATTGCTGTGCTTTTTCACCTAAGATGAGCATGGATTTTTCAATATCCCAACGCTTGGCTTCCATATCAAACAGCCAATTCTGGGTATAATCTTTGTTGGTGCGCTTGCTGAATTTTTTCAGAGCCCCTTTATTTACCGCTTTGAGTCTTCCGCTTACAGGTGAGTAAATTTTTAAGCTTTTCCCCTCACTTTGAAGTGTAGCAAGGTGCTCACCCCTCTGAACTTGATCACCACTTCGCTTAGTCGGTTCCAGGGAAACGGGTCCGGTAAGTGCAAGCAAGAAATCATCTACTCCCACCCTGATC
>JABMPR010000089.1 GCA_013202895.1 bacterium
CCCTGGCTCTATCTAAAAAGCGCGCCAATGATACATTCTGTCAAGCCATCTGTCAATAAAATGCTGTGCTTTTAAGAGAAAATGTTTATCATTGAGGAAATTGAAAAAAAACCTTAGAGGAGGAGCTGTCGTGGAATTCAAAACGATTGCAGAAATGTTTCTTAATGTTACAAAGACTTATCCTGATAAGACCTTATTCACTGAAAAAGTTAATGGTGAATGGGTTGGTGACAAAGGATCAGAAATCTATGAGATGGTTAAAAATGCATCTTTTGGATTGGCTGCTGTGGGTATCCAGCCAAAAGATAATGTGGCAATATTATCAAGCAATTGCCGCCGATGGGCGTATTCAGATTACGCCATAGCTACTCGTGGCGCTTCGTCCGTGACCGTATATCCAACCTTGATTCCAAAACAGGTTCAATACATTGTTTCTCATTCTGACTCCAAATTGCTCTTTGCTCAGGATCAATCACAAATGGACAAGATCATGGAAATCAAGAGTCAATGTCCAGAGTTGGACACTATCGTATACTTTGACGATTCCCTATCCTATGATGATGAAAACATTATCTCTTTCACCGAACTCATGGAGAAAGGAAAAGCATTCCAGGCATCTGATTCAGCCTACGATTATGAGACCGAGGCACTCAAAGCCACTCCAGATGATATCCTGACCTTGATTTATACAAGTGGTACGACGGGAAATCCAAAAGGTGTTATGCTAACACATGGAAACCTGGTGAGTAATATAAAGGCGGCAAACGCCCGCCTTGGAATATCCGACGAGGATGTTTTTCTTTCTTTTCTTCCGCTTAGCCACAGTTTTGAGAGGCTGGGAGATTATGTGGGAACCCATGCAGGTGCCAATATCACATATGCCGAAAGTATGGATAAAGTCATTGACAATCTGAAAGAGGTTGAACCGACGGTTGCCATGTCGGTCCCACGACTCTACGAGAAAATGTATGCAGGGGTTCAGGCAAAGTTTGCGGCTGGATCATTCATCAAGAGAAAAATTGCTGGTTGGGCGGTGAAAACTGGTTTTGAATACGTCGAAGCACGAAATTCCGGAACTATTTCACCCAAACTTGCAAAAAAAATGAAGCGAGCAGAAAAATTAGTATTCAGCAAGGTGCAGGCATTGTTGGGTAGTCGATTTAAAATGTTTGCCAGTGGTGGTGCACCGCTAGCTGCAGACATTGGCAGTTTCTTTGATGCCGCGGGAATTAAAATTTTAGAGGGCTATGGCCTGTCTGAGACTTCACCGGTTATCACCCTTAATCCGCCTTCCGACTACAGATTTGGGACAGTAGGTCCTGTCATCGACGGGGTTGAGATTAAGCTTGCAGACGACGGCGAGATTTTGTCTAGAGGTCCTCACATTATGAAAGGCTATTATAAAGATGAAGCCGGTACCCGTGAGGCTATCAGTGAAGATGGTTGGTTTCACACCGGAGATATCGGAGTGATTGATGATGGATACCTGAGAATAACAGATCGTAAAAAGAATATCATCGTTACCGCTGGTGGCAAAAATATCGCCCCAGCTCCCATGGAGGGAGCCTTGATAATGAACAAATACTTTGAACAGGCTCTGGTAATGGGTGATAGGAGAAAATTTATATCAGCAATTCTTGTTCCCAATTTTGTTGAATTGAGTGCCTGGGCAACGGAGAATAATTTTAGTGACACCAGTCCAGCAGCATTGGTCGAGGACCCCAAAATATATGACATGTTGATGGGAGAAGTCGAAAAGGTGATGGAGAATTTTAGTAGCTACGAGGCGGTTAAAAAAATCATGCTTTTACCAAAGGAATTTAATATCGAGGATGGCACTTTAACCCCGACATTGAAGATTAAAAAACGTGTTGTTGAAGAGCGCTACAAAAATGAGATAGATGCACTCTACGAATAACCAGACCTAAATTCATGTTGAGAGCTCCTGAATAATTCCGGGAGCTCTTTACTTTTCATAAGGATCACATCTATGAAAATTGCTGTCATTGGTTCAGGAAGCTGGGGGATGACTCTGGCAATTCATCTGCTTAAGAATGGACACGATGTGAATGTCTGGTTTTACCTTAAAAAAGATTACAAGCAAGCGCTTGATCAAAAAGAATTACCCGATTATTTGCCTGATGTAAAGTTACCGGATGGCCTGCAGTTCACTATGGATATGAAAGAATGCATCAGGGACAAGGATATTATTCTTATTGCCATCCCATCGCATACGATTGGAGCAACTCTAACAAAAATTGCAGAATTTATTCCACCGAACACCATTATCATCAATGTTGCCAAGGGAATCGAAAATGACACTCTAAGAACAATGAGTCAGGTGATTTCGTTTGCTTTGCCAAAGCACCCCATCACCAAGATCAGCACTTTGTATGGACCAACACATGCCGAGGAAGTTGTTAGAGGCATGCCCTCAACTATTGTGGCTGCCTGTCCCAACGAATCAACCGCACAAGTAGTCCAAAAAATATTTATGTCTGATACATTGCGTGTTTACACCAACACTGACATCCTGGGTGTTGAATTCGGGGGATCGTTAAAAAATGTCATTGCAATTGCGGCGGGAATTCTTGCCGGATTAGGTTATGGTGACAACACATTGGCTGCTCTGTTGACACGTGGTTTGTTTGAGATGACCCGTCTGGGTGTCTATCTGGGTGCTAAAGAACTCACATTCTCAGGGCTTAGCGGTATGGGAGACCTCATTGTAACCTGTCTCAGTACTCATAGTCGCAACAGGTACGTAGGCTTTGAATTAGGCAAAGGCCGTAAGCTTAATGAAATCCTTAAAGAGATGAAAATGGTTGCTGAAGGAATAAACACTTCGAGATCAGTGCATCAATTAATAGAGAGAACGGGAGTGGAGATGCCTATTTCAGAGCAGATATTCAAGGTTCTTTTTGAAGATAAAGATCCAAAAAATGCCCTTGAGGAACTCATGGGCAGGGCGCCAGTTCCTGAGAGACATTCCCTAAATTAATCATTAAATCTTAACACACGCTCCTCTGAACACAGAGCTACTTATTGTACGCTCTCGTTTTGCTGTTAGTCAAACTATCCAAATGATCTGACTCTTGGAAACGATGGTAAAATCAGCACCTCATTGCATTAAATGTGAACAACTTCCCTTCCTGAAACGTTTGTATCCTGTAGGTTAACGAATATATTCAATGTTCCGGATTCGCGTAGAATCTAAGGAACTGAAAGTATTGAAAGTATTGAATTAGGTTAAGGATTTTATATATAAATGGGTTCTTACGAACTAGGGGAAAAAAGAAACTGGGATGCTTTAAAGGTTATTCTCAGGGAACACGATAAATTTGTCTTTTCCACTCACGTAGAACCTGATGCCGATGGTTTGGGATCTCAGCTGGGTCTGGCACGGTTCATGAAACGCATCGGAAAGACCGTACATATACTAAATCCTTCAACTTTGCGAGTAAATCTTGAATTTTTACCACACGAAAATGAAATTCAGGTTTATGACAGAAATAAGCATGCTCAAATCCTGGCCAATTCAGATGTAATTATTGCCTTCGATATTGGACATTTCAATCGATTGAAAACCCTTAGTGAAGATATTGTAACAACGGATATCCTCAAAATCAGTATTGATCATCACCCTGGCGATAAATCTCAATTTGACCTGATATTTGATTCACCAACTGCCAGTTCTACTGGCGTTCTGATTTACGATTTAATCAGTGAAATGGATGATCCTGTCCTTGATGAATTTGAGATTGCCCAACCTCTTTATGCGGCAATGATGAGCGATACCGGGAATTTTCGATTCAACAATACAGATCCGGAGACTTTCAGAGCTGCAGCTCGTCTAGTTGCAGCCGGTGTAAAACCAAATGATGTTTATGTCCACATTTATGAAGACTTAAATACACCAGGCCGACTGCTTGTACTTGAGCATTTGTTAAAAGAACTGCGATATGATTGCGATGGACGACTCGCATGGTCAACAATTGATTTTCAGGAATTAAATGATCAGGGCGTTACTCCAGATGATTTGCATTCATTATCTGATTTTATAAGGTCTATTAAAGGGGTTGAAATTGGTGTCTCAATTACAAAGATACCTGGTCAGCCAACTGATATTAGTCTGCGATCGAAAGGTCAGATCCCAGTAAACACCGTAGCCATGCATTTTGATGGTGGAGGTCATGCCTTTGCTGCTGGTTGTCACATTGATGTCGATCTTAAGGATGCCGCTGAAGCAGTTGTTGAGCAGTGTCGCATTGTAATTAAAGATTGGGATGCTAGTGCATAAACCTTTGAGAATCCGTGTTGCGAAGGACGCAGGTTTTTGTTTTGGTGTTCGAGATGCTATTGAGAAGGCCCGGGAAACTGCCCGGACTCATGGTAAGGTGTACATGCTTGGAGATATTGTTCACAATGAACGGGTAGTGTCTCAACTGGAGCGGGAAAATATTAGAGTTGTTGACAGCATAGATGAAGTCGAAGATGCACCTGTCTTATTCAGGGCACATGGGACCACACCTCAGGTCTGGGAACTGGCAAATCAAAAAAACCTTAACATCATTGATGCTACCTGTCCGTTGGTACACGAAATCCATGACGAGATAAAAAAATTGCATACTGAGAATCGGAAACTTCTCATTATCGGTGATCATGGCCACGATGAAGTTGTGGGTATCCAAGCTCAGGTTCCCGGTGCAATTGTCATTTCAAATGCCAGCGAAGCCCACGCCGTCCCACGTATAAAAAAGGCGGGGATAGTTTCTCAATCGACACAGATGATCGAAAATGTTCAAGAAATCATTGGCATTTTATCAATGAAGATATTTGATCTTAAATTTGTAAATACGGTCTGTTTCCCAACCCGTAGGAATCAGGAGCAGATAAAGGATTTGGCTCCAATTTCGGATGTGGTCATTATTGTGGGATCGTTTACAAGCGCCAATACAAAACGTCTCCACGAAGTAGCGCTAAGATTGAACCCGAAGTCTTACATGGTTGAAAAGGCTGATGATATTAATATTGATTGGTTTGAGGGAGCGGAATCAGTGGGGGTTTCTGCCGGGGCATCTTCACCAGACGAATTGATTGAAGAAGTTGTAGAACATTTAAAACACTTGCAAGTGAAAGCACATGTCTAAAGAGAAATATTTAAGCTTTGGAGAAATAAAAAAATGACAAAAGAACTGTTTGAAGTTAAAACAGGATTAGCGGAAATGCTTAAGGGTGGGGTTATCATGGATGTGACTACACCTGAAGAAGCAGTGATCGCTGAAAAAGCCGGAGCAGTTGCTGTGATGGCACTTGAGAGAATTCCAGCTGATATCCGCAGAGATGGTGGTATTGCTCGTGCTTCAGATCCCAAAATGATCAAAGAAATACAGGAGGCCGTCTCGATTCCAGTCATGGCAAAATGCCGCATAGGCCACTTCGCCGAGGCACAGATATTGGAAGCCCTGGAAGTCGATTATATCGATGAAAGTGAAGTACTTACTCCGGCCGATGAATCAAATCATATCTGGAAACACGATTTTAAAACTCCTTTCGTATGTGGTGCAACCAACCTGGCTGAAGCGTTGCGGCGTATCGGAGAAGGTGCCGGATTGATCCGGACCAAAGGTGAACCTGGAACAGGGAATATTGTTGAGGCTGTGCGTCACATGCGAACCATCAATATGGAGATCGCTGGTTTGAGCACCTTGAGGGGTGATGAGTTAATGGCAGCTGCCAAGAATATGGGAGCCCCATTCCAATTGGTGGCTCAGGTCGCCGACACAGGTAAATTACCCGTGCCAAATTTTTCAGCCGGTGGTATTGCAACACCGGCCGATGCTTCGCTTATGATGCAGCTCGGTGCAGAATCAATTTTTGTAGGATCTGGAATCTTTAAATCTGAAGATCCCGCAGCTATGGCGAAGGCTATTGTTCAGGCTGCCACCTTTTTTGATAAACCTGAAAAACTTGCTGAGATATCCAGAGGCCTGGGATCTGCCATGAAGGGTCTTGAAATGAGTGAAATTGCACCCGAAGATCGGATGCAAGACAGGGGCTGGTAAGGAGTATTGTCCATCAGACCAGAATACGAAGATCTCACCATGGGCGTGGTCGCTATGCAGGGCAGTTTTGCCAAACATGCATACAGTATGGGCCGGCTTGGTATCAAAAGCAGAGCAGTACGCACACCCGAGGATCTTAAATTGGTGGATGCATTGATATTACCTGGTGGTGAATCAACAACCATGACACTTTTGCTCGAGAATGAGGGCTTATGGGAGCCACTGGATGCGGCATTGGAAACCTTACCCGTATTTGGGACCTGCGCAGGGGCAATTCTATTGGGCCGACAGATCGATGATGAACGTGTTCGCTGCTTCAACAGAATTGACTATTTGGCAGAGCGAAACGCATACGGTCGCCAAATCGACTCATTCACAACTTCACTGATAATTCCAAGCGTTATGGAAAATGATTTTCATGCTATTTTTATCAGAGCCCCAAAATTTCATGAAATTAACGCTGATATTGAAATCCTGGCGGCATTTGGCTCTGATCCAGTCCTTCTTCGAAAAGGGAAGGTACTTGTCGCTTCCTTTCATCCTGAGCTTACAGAGGATTCGAGTATCCACAAATATTTTGTGGATGAAATTGTACTAAAATCAAGGTAAAATTAATCCATGTCGGATAAATATAAATTGCTCCAATCCATAGATTCCCCAAATGATCTTAAAAAACTTTCAGGGAAGGAATTACTTCAATTATGTGAGGAGATTAGAGGCTATACCATTGAGGTTGTGTCGGAAACAGGTGGTCATCTGGCACCGACTCTCGGTGTGGTTGAATTATCAGTCGCTTTGCATAAGGTATTCGATTCACCCAAAGACAAAATTATCTGGGATGTTGGTCACCAAGCTTATGCTCATAAAATCTTGACTGGTCGGCGGGAGGCATTGAAAACTATCCGCCAGTATGGTGGAATTAGCGGCTTTTGTAAACCACTTGAAAGTGAACATGATATTTATGGTGCAGGACACGCCTCCACATCTATATCTGCAGGTGTTGGTTTTGCAGTTGCTCGAGACCTACTGGGCGAGAAGCATCAGGTCATATCCATTATTGGTGATGGGGCTCTTACAGGTGGCTTATCATTTGAAGGATTGAACAATCTTGGTATCCTTAGAACCCGAATGATGGTTATCCTTAATGATAATGAGATGTCTATATCTCGTAATGTGGGAGCAATGTCAAAATATCTCTCTAAAATAACCACCAATCCCTTATACAATAGAGTAAGAGAAGAGCTTTGGCGCATAACAGGTAAATTACCTGTTGGAAAAAGTTCAATCCGAACGGGTATCCGAAAAATTGAAGAGAGTTTAAAAAACTTACTGGTCCCTGGTGTTATTTTTGATGAAATGGGAATTCGCTATTTTGGTCCAATTGATGGAAATGATTTGCCCCTTCTCATTGACACTCTGGAAAATATTAAAGAAATCAACAGCCCCACAATCCTGCATATTCTAACAAAGAAAGGCCGCGGACTTGCTGCGGCTGAGGCGAATCCTGCGAAATTTCATGGGATCGGTCCAGCCCCTAAACTTGATCAAAAGAGTGACAAGAAGGTCGTGCCTCCTTATCTGAGTGTCTTTGGTGATGAGCTCTCAAAACTTGCCACAACGAATAAGAAGATTGTTGCCATAACCGCAGCCATGCCTGATGGAACCGGTCTCACAGGTTTTGCAGAACAATTCCCAGATCGTTTCTACGATGTAGGAATCGCCGAAGGTCATGCCGTGACCTTTGCCGCCGCATTAGCTACTAGAGGTATGAAACCATTCGTAGCCATTTATTCTACATTCCTGCAGCGTGCATATGATATGCTCGTGCACGATGTCGCTATCCAAAAACTGCCTGTTATATTTATGCTTGATCGTGCGGGACTTGTTGGTGAGGATGGTCCCACACATCACGGGGTCCTTGATCTTGCCTATCTGTCAACTCTACCAGGCGTTGTTATTGCCGCTCCCAGGAATGGGGAGGAACTGCGACATCTTATGCAGACTGCCCTGAAGCATAATGATGGTCCTTTCTTTATTCGATATCCCAAAGATACTGCTGTGATGAACCGGAAAAAAATTAAGAGTAGCGCCTTAGAAATTGGGAAATGGGAATCCTTATCAGATGGAAAAGACACCGTCATAATTGCAGTTGGCCCTATGAATAGCATTTCAGATGGAGCCGCAGCTATCCTGAAAGCTGAGGGACTCTCTATTGAGCGAGTGGATGCAAAATTTATTAAACCATTTGATGCAAAAATGCTAACAAACCTACTGAATAAATATGATCATATCTTTGTTGTTGAAGAAAATAATTATCCTGGGAGTTTGTCTCAAACAATTAGAGCATTTGCTGAGTCCATAACTGGTGCTGCACGTGTTCATGCGCATACATTACCTGATCGCTTCATTACCCATGGTTCCAGATCACAGTTGCTCGCCGAAGTAAAATTGACTCCCAAAGAGATTGCGACCGATGTGCTAAGAAAAGTAAATAAATAGGAGTCAAATCCGAAATGTCCGACCATTCCTACCATGAAAGCCTTAAGCGCTGGAAGCAGAGAGTTTCTGAAACCAAGGAGCGCGAATATGATTACGATACAGTCTCTGGTTTAGAAAATGAATTGCTGTATCTGCCTGACGAATCTCAGCAGGATCTTGATCAATATATGCAAAAAATAGGTTTTCCCGGTGAATATCCTTTCACACGGGGAGTCCATCCCAATATGTATAGAGGCCGCCTGTGGACCATGCGGCAGTTCGCTGGTTTTGGTACACCTGAGGACACAAATAAACGCTTCAAATTCTTACTGGATCAAGGTCAGACTGGTCTGAGTGTAGCTTTTGATATGCCCACTTTGATGGGTTATGATTCTGATCATGCCCTCTCACTTGGGGAAGTAGGGCATTGTGGTGTCTCAATCAACTCAATTGACGACATGATGATCTTATTCGATGGAATACCTTTAGAACAAGTTTCTACTTCAATGACAATTAACGGTCCCGCCATCATCCTATTAGCAATGTATGTTGTTGTCGGTGAGATGCAGGGGGTCAGTTCTGAAAAACTGCGTGGAACTCTACAGAACGATATTTTGAAGGAATACATCGCCCAGAAGGAATTTATTTTTCCGCCTGAACCTTCAATGCACATTATTACGGACATGATCGAATGGTGTTCAGATTTTATGCCGGCGTATAATACAATATCTATTTCTGGATATCACATTCGTGAAGCTGGATCGACAGCAGCCCAGGAGCTTGCCTTTACCCTGGCGGATGGGTTTGCATACGTCGAAGCAGCAATAGAACGGGGATTGGATGTTGATAAATTTGCCCGGCGTTTAAGTTTTTTCTTTAATTCACATATCGATTTCTTTGAGGAGATTGGAAAATATCGAGCTGCCCGTCGCATTTATGCCAAACGCATGAAAGAGAAATATGGAGCCAAGGATCCCCGTTCATGGATGTTAAGATTTCATACACAGACTGCTGGACACAGCCTTACAGCACCCCAGCCTGAGAATAATATTGTACGAACGGCATTTGAAGCTCTTGCAGGTGTTTTAGGTGGTACTCAATCATTACATACAAATTCCATGGATGAAGTCCTGGCATTACCCACAGAAAAGAGTGTTGAGATTGCCCTGCGAACCCAGCAGGTGATCGCATATGAAACAGGAGTTGGCTCTACCATAGACCCACTCGCCGGGTCCTACTATGTTGAAGCCATGACTGACATGCTGGAAGCTGAGGCCGAGAAATATTTTGAAGCCATTGACGATTTGGGTGGTGTCGTACCGGCCATTGAAGCGGGCTACTTTCAGCGAGAAATTGGTAATGCTGCATATGCAGTGGCTAAAAAATATGATCAGAAGAAGCGCTTGATTGTGGGTGTGAATGCTTTTGTAAAAGAAGATGAAAAAATTGACATTCCCGTACTCAAGATTGATAAACAGGTTGAATACGATCAGGTAGCAAAAGTGAAGGCATTGCGCGAAACACGTGATGCAGATAGAACGGAAAAGGCCCTGGCTGGATTGACTTTTGCATGTGACAACGGCATGAATGTTATGCCACCTCTTCTGGAAGCCGTACGTGCTTCAGCCACTTTGGGAGAAATGGTCGATGCCATGAAAAAGGTTTATGGGACTTATACTGAAACACCGGTGTTTTAACCAGGATTGCATTCTAAGCCTAATGATCGACATACATAATCACATACTCCCTGCTGTAGATGATGGTGCAAAATCACCTGAGATGGCTCTGGCAATGCTACAGGAGGCAGTGAATCAGGGGGTGGAACATCTCGTTCTTACCCCACATCTCTACGAAGCGGATATCATCAAATCAACGAAAGATTGGAAGAACAATATTGAAGAAGCAAGTGAAACTGTTCTTTCATTAGTAAAAGAGCATGAGTTGCCCATTGAGATAAGCATTGCCGCAGAAGTGCGATATCAAGATATGCTGCCAATAATTCTCGAAGAACTCGATGTCCTTATTGGTGATAAATATCTTTTGCTTGAGTTTTCCTTCATTTCAGTCCCAAATAATCTTGAAAGAATCATATACGACATTACCCAGAAGGGGATCATACCCATAATCGCACATCCAGAAAGGATTAAGCCCTGGCAGCAAGATCCTACTCAAATTGCAGAATTGATCAACATGGGTTGCCCTACCCAACTGGATATTGGTTCATTTATGGGCACCCTTGGACCAAGTTCTGAAAAATTAGCCAACTTTTTATTCGATAGAGATGCTGTTCATATAGTCGGAAGTGATAGCCACAATACGGAATCGCGGACGCTTTATACAAAACCCGGATATAACTGGCTAACAGATAGATACGGGAAAGAATACGCGGATCTTTTGCTAAAAATAAACCCAGCAAAAATACTTTCTGGTGAGCATGTTGAGGTGTACCCAGTCGATCTGAGACCCGTAAACTCTTCCTGGAAGAATAAAATAATGAACATTTTTAAAACATGATATAGGAGTTAAGCGTAATTGAATAATAAAATAAAATTCATCGGCGGGAGTGTTGTCATCATTCTGGCAGTTATTGTGCTTGCGGTACAGGGAATGCAAGAAGATACCAGCATGTCCTATTCAAAGAGCGTAAGCGAAGTGCAGCTCTTAGGGGGAAGAGCCAGGTCGTTATCGTTGAAAGTTAATGGGCAATTAAAAAAGGGCAGTATTGAACGTAATGGTCTTGACCTTGATTTTGTGATTACAGAAGGAAACTCCGAGTTAAAAATTCATTATATCGGTTTGGATCCAATTCCAGATACTTTTAACAATGATATGGATGCTGAAGTAATTGTTTCTGGTAAACTTAACGAGGATAACATCTTCAATGCAGAACGTATTCAGGCTAAATGTGCTTCAAAATATGAAGCTGATTACTCCTCGTCTGAAATTTAAATAGTAGAACAGGATTTTATAATATGGCTGATCTAGGAAATATTCTTTTATTTTTTCTTTTCCCGGTGAGTGTCTTTATGGCACTAACCTCTCTGGCTGCAGGTATAACGAAGCGTCGAGGATTACTTGAAGCTGGTCGTAGAGCTGCCTACGCTGCCTTTGGAGTAACAACATTGGCAGTACTGGCACTGGAATATTTATTAATAACAAGCGACTTTTCCATCGAATATGTCGCCAGTAACACCAATTATGCTCTGCCGGTGTTTTACAAAATGGTCGCCCTCTGGGCAGGACACAACGGTTCTCTATTACTGTGGACTTGGATTGTGACAATATTTACAGCAATCGTTGCCTATCAGAATCGAAATAAAAACAACGACCTTATACCGTATGTCCTTTTTGTAATGGCATCAACGATGGTATTTTTTGGGTTTCTAAGCATCTTCATCAGCAATCCTTTTGATACGCTTTACACTGACCTGGGAACCAAACTGCAGGAATTTATGGCCCAGGATGGCCGCGGCCTAAATCCCTTATTGCAGCATCCTGCTATGATAATCCACCCTCCAGTTCTATTTATCGGATATGTGGGATCTGTAGTACCCTTTGCTTTTGCCATAGCAGCCCTAATAACAGGCAGACTGTGAAGTGATTGGATCAATACTACCAGACGTTGGGCTCTCACAACCTGGGGATTCCTTGCTGTAGGGATAGTCCTTGGTGGAAAATGGGCTTATGTAGAATTAGGATGGGGCGGTTACTGGGCCTGGGATCCAGTCGAAAACGCCTCTCTGCTACCCTGGCTGACTTCGACTGCGTATCTGCATTCAGTTATGATACAGGAGCGCAAGGGGATGTTGAAGATATGGAACATGACCATGGTGATAGCAACATACCTCCTGTCTATTTTCGGTACTTTCCTGACCCGCAGTGGCATCGTCAGTTCGGTCCATGCATTCTCTAATTCTGGATTGGGTCCAGCATTTTCAGTATTCCTGATTATTGCCACACTCTTCAGTGCAACATTATTGCTCTATCGACGCAAAGATCTGCGGCCCGATGAGGAGATGAAATCACTGATTTCCAGGGAAAGCGGGTTTCTTTTTAATAATCTTTTGTTTCTGCTTGCCACGATTGCCGTGTTATGGGGGACTCTATTTCCTGTGATTAGTGAATTATTCACGGGTGATCAGATTACGGTGGGTCCACCCTGGTTTAATAATATCATGATCCCAATCGGACTAGCCCTCCTTTTACTGACAGGGGTTGGGCCTTTGCTTGCCTGGCGGCACACATCAGTTGAAACCCTGAAGCGGAGTTTTGGTCTTCCTATTTTAGGGAGTGCCGTTTTTGTAAGTATCCTGATTGGCTTTGGTATTCGTGATGGTTGGGCACTTGGATCATTTACCATATCCTTCTTTGTAATGTGGACCATCGTGGTTGAGTTTGCTAAGGGTGCCAAAATTAGAAGTAAAAACGCAGGCGAGAATATATTCATAGCCCTCTACATGCTTTCCAGAAAAAATACCCGACGCTATGGCGGCTATATTATCCACACAGCTATTGTGCTCATGTTTGTTGGTTTTACAGGAAATGCATTTGATTCAGAAACCAGAGCAGAAGTGGGAGAGGGTGATGTGTTTGAACTGGGACCCTACACTTTTACCTCCACAGATATTCAACAGACAGAGACGGAGAATTACTCTTCTGAAATCCTGGAATTAAGAATGGACAAAAATGGACAAGAGGTGACTCATCTGAGTCCTGAGAGGCGTTACTATTTTGCCTCGGAACAACCCTCTACAGAAGTGGACATCTACTCAACCTTACGCGAAGACATTTATGTCGTGCTTTCCGGGATGACAAACGATGGAGAGAAGGTAATCGTTCAAGTCTACCGCAATCCACTGGTAAGAATGGTATGGCTTGGTTCTTTTATTCTGGTATTTGGTACCCTGTTCGCCATGATACCCAACTTGCGCGAAGAAAAAGGGAAAAATGGCAATGAGCAAATTTCAGCGGGGGGTGACGCATGAGCTATCTCGCATATTTAGTCGGGATGACTTTCCTGGCGTGGGCGATTAAACCCTTGTTCATGAAGGACAGCACCTGGATTACGCTTAACACGGAAGCACAAGAGCTTGAAGATAGAAAAAAACGGGTGTATGGAAATATTACTGATCTTGAATTTGATTTTGCCATGGGTCGTTTAAGTCAAAATGATTTTGATAGTATCCGAAAATCTTTCCTGAGTGAAGCTGGAATTGTGATTCAAAAACTTGAATCGCGCAAATCATCAGATCTGATGAATCGCATCCAAAAAGACACCCAAAGTCTGAATAAAAAGAAATCCAAAAAAAAGCAGAATTCTGTTTGCCAGCATTGTGGCGCTCAAAATATGGTTGATGCTAAATTTTGTATGAAATGCGGAAAGGAGTTGTCATGATTATTCGACTCCTCAGGACAGTGATTGGAATGATCATGCTGGTAAATGTGCTGCAGGCGGGAGATCTTCGAGTCAGCATTCTCAATGGAACTCAGAATGTCCCGGGTTATGCAGATGAAGTAGCAGTCCTGGATATGAGCGCGGGGATGGCCGAAATAGCTTCAGTAACAGCTGTTAACGGTACAACAACTTTTGAAAATATAAATTCAGCTCCCCAGAGTCAGTATCTCGTCCGGGCGACTTTGGATGAAGTTAATTATTCAACTGGATTTGTTCCCGATGCTGGTGTCATGAATTGGGAATCCTCAGTTACCGTATATGAGTCTAAAGACAAATTATCAGATGTGTTAGTGACAGTACCATTCTTTGTAGTTTATGCGTTTGAAGATGAATTATACATTCAAAAACGATTTCAATTTGAGAATCATTCAACGCCACCTGTTACTTTTAAAGATTCACCAGGAATTATTAATGTTCATCTCCCAGATGATGCAAAGAATATTGAAAATGTTACAATAAAATATGGTACCATGCCGCTCCGGACACAGGTATTAAACCATGAAAATGGACAAGTCATTCCTGATGTTTTAAAGCCCGGAAAATCTGAAATCGATCTTGCATATTATCTCAATTACGATTCACAAGCAGCCGAATTTACTGAGAAGGTTTATTACGATATTGAACATTTTCATGTTTATGTCACACCCAACTCAATGAATTTCAGTGGTACAGGGGTAAATCGGGAGGGGACGGACAATCAGAACGGATTTGCAATTTATAATATCAATCAGGTCAAAGCCGGAACAGAATTAAATTTTAAGATCTCTGGCAAAGGCATGTCCGAATCAGATGCTCAGCAGGAGCAACAGCAGAGTACAGGTCGGATAACTATTGAGCACCGTTTACCGCTAAACACAAAGTTATTAATTAGCGCAATTTTGATTGTTCTTATCCTGATTGCGCTCTTCATTTCCATGAATCAACAAAATTCAAATCTTGAAGCGGAATCCATCAAGCTTCTAAAACAACAAAAACAGACCTTGCTGAAGAATTATGACAGTTTGTCCGATTCGGCCGCTAAAGCTTCGGAAAAAGATCAAGTCCTGGAACGTTTATTTGCTGTATATAAAACGCTCGACAGGATAAAATAGATTGTCGGTACCCGCTCTACAAATTGACAAAGTATCAAAAGATTTTGGTCGTATCATCGCATTGCGAAATGTAGATCTTATAGTCCAACCAAAAGAATTTGTCAGTATTCTGGGTCGTAATGGTGCCGGCAAAACCACTCTACTTAATATCATCAGCGGTGTCGCCAAACCCAGTAGTGGATCCGTCCAATTATTTGGAACAGATCCAACCGCCACAGTTAATAAGGCAAAGCTGGCGGTAATCTCTCATGAAATGTTCCTTTATAGCAATCTGACAGCTATCGAAAACCTGGAATATTATGCTAGAATGTACGCGGTTTCAGACCTGGATCAGCGTATTGAGGATGTTTTGAACGATGTGGAATTAAGGCATCGGCGATTTGATCTGGTTGCCACATTTTCACGAGGTATGACCCAGCGCTTGACCATTGCCAGAGCCTTGTTGCATAAACCTTCGCTCTTATTACTGGATGAACCATTTACAGGTCTGGATCAACATGCAATAGGGATGCTTATTGGTTTGCTTCAGGAGCAAAAGAATTTGGGACGCACCATCTTGCTGACGACTCATGATCTGCACACAGCAAAAGCACTCTCAGAGCGATATGTGGTGCTTGAGAAACATAGAATTATAGAGGATGGATTGATGGCAGATACCAGCCCGGATGAGATTAGAACAAAATTCTTCAGCGGATTAACCACTGAAAAGGAATTGTAATGCGTGCCGCTTTTTCCATACTTCAAAAAGACCTGCGCATGGAATTCCGCTCCAAGGAAAGCCTGCTTGCCATGTGGATTTTCTCACTCCTGATCTTTGTCATTTTTAATTTCACATTTGAAGTATCTAGATTGGTTATGTTAGAGATTGCACCGGGTTTGCTCTGGGTTGCCTTCATATTCTCAGGAATGTTTGGTTTGAACCATTCTTTTGCAGTGGAGAAAGAGAATGGGAATTTACGATCTATGGCACTCATGCCCGTAGAGGGTGGACAAATTTACCTTGGTAAATTCCTCAGTGTCACTTGTATCATGCTCCTGTTTGAGATTTTGATCTTTCCAATATTTATCATCTTTTACGACTTACAAATTTCGATGCAAATGTTAATGCTGATTCCAGTCGTTCTTGCAGGTACCATCGGATTTACAAGTCTTGGTACTATTCTATCAGCGATTGCAGTCCATACCCGTAACCAACAGATTTTGCTTTCGCTCCTACTATGGCCGCTCGTTTCACCCATTATCATCTGGTCTGTGACCCTTTCCGGGATGGTCCTGGGAGGTGATTTGCCTGCATCCTTTTATTCTCTGCTAACCAGAGTGGTAGCATTTGATGTGATATTCTTTACCATATCATACATGCTATTCGATTTCATTTTAGAGGATTAGGACGAGCCTCAATATTGAACAATTAAAACAACAGGAAAGACAATGAGATTCAACTTTGATAAAATCCTACTGGTAATACTATTATTAACATTTTTAACGAGTCTATTTCTGATTTTTAACTGGGTACCTCAAATAAAAGCCTCAAATGAAGCCGAACAAATTGCCCAAAAGATTTTTTATTATCATGTCCCCAGCGCCTGGTTAGGCTTTTTAGCATTTTTTGTGGTTTTTTTAGGGAGTGTAGCCTATTTGTGGACACGCGAACGTAAATATGAGCTAATCTCTGTTGCTTCTGCCGAAATCGGAATATTGTTTATCACACTGGTGCTGATCACGGGACCTATTTGGGCTAAGCCAGTCTGGGGAATTTGGTGGACCTGGGATGCCAGGCTAACCTCATCATTGATTTTATGGCTGATCTATATGGCCTACATAATGCTCCGGCGCTATCTACCGGATGGGAG
>JABMPR010000090.1 GCA_013202895.1 bacterium
ACGATACCCTGGCCTGTGATTGGTCCATGACGCTAAGGAATTAGAGCAATGACCCTCTATAGAGACTATGCCCCTAATTTCTTTTCTTCTTCGCTCTGAGCCTAATCAACGGAGGTAAAAAATGTTAGTAGCTGTTCTCATGATTCTAGTCGTTTTCTCGTTCACCGGTGTGGCAGTGCTAAATGTGTCTTATTTATCAAGCTCAGCCACAATTGATACAAAAGATAACATTAAAATGCAATATGCTGTAGAATCAAATATCAATGAAGCTCTCTGGCGTATTAATGCCGGGGTTGATTCACTGGTGAATTTTAGTTCCGATGGCGTTACCTGCAGTTGGGAATCCAGCTCAAATATTCTCTCTGTATCGGTTGACAATTTTATTATGGAATCTGAAATCTTATTGGATCTATCTGAGGATACCCATTTTGATCGTGCCCTTGCTTCAAGCACTCCCATCACTACCAATGGGTACACCACCTTGATTGAGGATCAGCATCAAAAGCGGCAATTCAGCTTTTTGCCTCAGCCCGATATACAATTTTTTCTGGATAACGCTGATGTGGTTCACCATGGGAATGGTGCATCATGGCATGAAGCTTCCCTTGTGGTAGAAGGAATTCATGTATTTACAGGAAACAATTTAGATATTGCTGATATTTCATTAAACAATAGCACCCTGATTTTTTTAGGAAAGAATATAATTTTTAACGGTACAAATGTCATCAAAGCACCCATTCCACTAGACTCGATTGCTGCCCTCCCCGCTCTTATGTTTACCAATCCTGAAGCCAATCTTGTATTAGCTGAAGGAGATTCCATTGAGGGTGCTATTTTTTGTGCTGGTTCACTATCACTTGGCGAAGTTACACTGTCCGGTCCTGTTGTTGCGCAGTCAATTTCGTTGACGAGCAACATTGATTTTATGGATGGGGAATATGAGGAATATTTCCGCTGGACAAAAGGATTTGGGAACCAGCAAGACTATGACTGGCCAAAACAGATTGGTAGATGGAAAACCCTAAAATGGAATAAGACAATTGCGATTTAAATTTATTATGAGTTGGCCGAGATCAAGCGGGAAGCCTTAGTAGGAAGCTTAATTCGAATGAAACTAGATATCGCCTCCAGGTTTAACTACCTCCATATTACGCTCCATCACTATATTTTTATTTCTAGCTACGAAGCCTGAGGCGAATTGGGCAGATACTTATTGAGGATATCGTGGAGAACCCCACCCATTATTGGCTTTGTGAGAAATTCTGTTGCGCCCGCCTTTAGGACCTCCTCTCGATTCTGTGGTAAAGCATGGGCTGTGATGGCAATAATAGGTAGTTTTTCTGAAAACCTACTCCTAATGTATTTAATCAAGCTTTTCCCATCCTCCCCACCAGGTAAGAAAATATCGATAATGATCAAATCGAACTCACTCTCCTTAAGTACCTCCTTGGCCTTTTTAGCGGTAGGAACAATACTCAAATCATATAAAGGTTCAAGAATGACCGAATAATATTGTTGTGACGAAATGTCATCCTCCACAATTAATAGCTGTGGTTTAGATTTATTCATGATTTTTCCCCCTCATATTTTGGAAAAATTAGAGTGAAGGTGGTTCCAACATCTTTTTTACTCTCATATTCAAGCTCAACATCATTTAGTTCAAGATATCTCTTCGAAAGCGCTAACCCCAGACCCACTCCCTGGAAAATCTTGGTGGTCCCCTCAGTCTCCTGGGTGTAGGGTTGATATATCCGATTTTGATATTCCTCAGAGATTCCAATTCCAGAGTCTTTAATTGAAAGCATAACCTGCTCTTTCTTAAAGCCCAGCCTGAGTACTACTTGACCTTCAAAAGTATATTTGATGGCATTCTCGGTTAGATTGAGAATGGCCTGGTGAACACAGTAATGATCGGCAAAGATTGCTACATTTTGGTCACCCAAAATAAATGTTAAATCCAGGTTCTTTTCATCAGATTGAGCTTTGAGCTCAGCAACCACTGCTTCTATAATTGATACTAAGTCCAACTCTCGTCTTTGGACTACTATTGTACCTGCGTTTAATTGGGCGATGTTCAAAATAGAATCAACTGTATGCATTAAACGATTACTTGAATTGTTAATGTATTCAAAGATTTCATGATCTTTGGCACTGACGATATCGCCATATTTTTGCCTGAATAAATCAGAAAATCCGAGTATGCTATTGAGCGGTGTGCGAATCTCGTGGGAGATATTTGCGATAAATTGATCTTTAACCATATTGGCTTGTTCTGCTATGTTAAGAGAGTCAGCAATTTCTCCCTCAGCCAACTTTCGATTGGAGATATCACGAATTATCCCTGTATAGCGTTTATGACTTTTTGACTCCCAGCTAGATAAGGAGAGTTCAATGGGGAATTCAGAACCGTCTCTCCGAAATGCGCATAGTTCGATAGTTTTCCCTACTAAGTTTTCGCTGCTCCCATCCCCAAGCTGTGTTAAACTGATTTGATCATCCTGACCCTCTTGATCCGGGATGACATCTTGCAGATCCATATTCAGCATCTCGCTTGAAGAATACCCAAATATTTTTTCCGCAGCCTGATTCCAGGAAAGTATCATTCCCTTTTCATTGATGGTTATGATTGCATCAGCGGCTGATTGTGTAATAGATCTATTAAGTTCTTCGCTTTCGCGGAGCGCCACCTCTGACGCTTCTCGCTCATGAACTTCGCGTTTAAGGGCATCATGGATACGCGCATTATTAACCGCAGCACTGACATATACACCAATGGTTGTGGCATATACCAGTTCGTCTCCAACGAAGGAGTTATTCTTCCGTGAGAGAGTGATCGCCCCAATCGCATCATTCAAAATCATAAGCGGAACCACGAGTAAATTATTTTCATCTACCACCGGGGTTCCGGGAATCTGAAAAGCACCGGGGTGCTGAGCGGCATTATTGAATATCATCCCGTTTTTCGCTTTAACAGCCTGTCCGGTAAGACTATTATCAATTTCCAGATTGGTAGATATAATTGCCTCATAGAAAAGAGGTTCACTGGACGTTACAGGAATTAGTGTGGATCCTGATTCATCAAGGAGATAGACGGTAACACCATCACAACTGAGTAGGGACTGAATCTCAAGACTGACATTGTCAAGTACATCCTGAACATCGAGGGATGATCCTAGTTTGTGGGCTGTCTTTAATAACTGATCTTGTCGCTGAGCATAATTAACTAATAATATTTCTGCTTGTTTATGCTCAGTGATATCGCGACCAACAGCCTGGATCTCCTTCAACTTCCCATTTTCATCGAATACGCCCCGATCAATCCACAGGTGCCAGACTTTGCTGCCATCTTTTGATTTGGTTTCGTGTTCGTCGATTATAAAGGGATTGTCTGGGCTAAGCGCGGCAATCTTTTCATTAACTCTCTGCACTTCAGCCTTAGATAGCTCCCCCATAAAGCTCTTACCAGTTACTTGTTCTGATGTAGTGTTGAAAGCACGGCAGTAACTATCGTTTACAAAAATACGCGTCCCATCCGGTAAGTAGCGCATAAGGAACTCGGTCTGATCCTGAACAACGCTACGGTAACGTTCCTCACTTAGCTGCAATTCCTCCACTGCTCTGTTACGCTGAGTAATGTCACGGAAACTCCATACACGTCCGATAACCTCTTCATCTAGCCATTGAGGCATGGAGTAACGCTCAAAGATTCGATCATCATTTAATTCAATTATATCAAGACTCTTACTCCTGTTGTTTTTGTAGAGCTCTTTGACCTTTGTCAGGAACTCATCTGGATGGGCAAGTTTGCCCACGATATATTCTAATGCCGCTTGGTCATTGCCTGATTCGCAGATTGAAGCAGGGATCCCCCACATATCCACAAACTTTTGGTTAAATGATGACCAGGTACCATCCGTGGCAACCACAAGAATGCCATCTGCCGTGGATTCCAACGTCGATTTCAAAATAGACTCTGACCATTCTCTAATCCCCTCAGCCTGCTTTCGGTCGCTGATCTCAGCTCTCAGCTCGACTGTATATTTCTCCAGTCGTCGGATAACCGGATTACCAAGCCGGAAGAACACCAGACTAGCCAATAGGACAATCAAAGCTGTTATAAAGCCGCCCCTCAAAGCTGCCCGGAGAAAAGGAGCTCGTATCTCAGCAAGGTCGATCTTTGCAACTATTCCTATGTTCAACTTTTCCACATAATCATATGCTGCAAGAACTATCACCCCATGATAATCGAACCCAACCATTGTCCCTCTTCCACCCTTGAGTGCCCGGCGTTGTGGTTCTGCCCACTCAGAAACAATTGGAATTGGTTGAGGCATGCTATCATCATTTCGATGTTGTAATAGGAAGACAATGGAATCACCTTTTTGTTGTGCCAAGGTGAATTCTAATGTCTGTCCCTGTTGTTCGAAATATGCATGGGCTTCTGTAATCTGATTCAGAGCGGCTGAGTATGGGGTGTAATTCTGGCTTTCGTCAGTTAGCGCTTCAGCTCGACTCATTTCAAGCTGCGCGAATGCTTCCACCAGATGGGCCTGTCTTTGAACAGTCGCAAATAGTTGATTCTCACGCTGACTAAACTCGTGGCGATAAAGTATTATGGTCAGAATCAACACAGTAATCGCGCTGATTCCAATCATGAAGGACAACAGCAGAGCAAATCTTCTCCGGGGGCTGAAGGGCTTTCCACTTTCACCCAAGGGACGTCTCAGGATCTGCTTCAAGATGCTATTTTCACCTGTTTCCGCTATGATTGATATACCTAACATAAAGAAAGCTAGCGCTGTCGTTAGAGCCATGGGAACCGTACTGCCTTTGCCATAGAGTAAAGGAGTCCCATACAGATAAGCACCACAAAATATCAAACTGGTAATCAAAACGAAACTTCCCAGACCACTTGAAAGATGTCCTAACAATACTTTCTGAGAACTTATTTTTTGCCTTAGCAGAAGGGCAATCATTGCGAGACCTGACAGAAAGAACAGGACCGCAGTTGCTGGTGATACGTGTACACTGGAAATATCTACGAGATATTCAGTTTCGGGTACAAGCATTTTCTCGAAGCTATGATCCATTCCTGTGAAGTACTCTACAAACTCCCATGCGCCAAAAATAGAAACCAAGGAGGCTATAGCAATTAAGGCTAAGTGAATTTGAGTCGATAAGGATCTATTAATAATTAGGAGCAATATCCCTCCTAGCAAAAAGAAGCTGATAGCTGTGCCAGGGGCCATGAGAATGTAACTTTCCCTAATAACGCCAGTAAGCTTAAAGCCCGGCATGTAGCCCAAAAGACCAATGACGGTAAGGACAATAACCCCTCTTGCACTAAACAATAAGGTTCTCATGAAAACTAAATTCCGTCTTGAGTTTTGATCAAATTCTTCCGTCACAGTTTCATATTCGGAGATTGGATTTAGGTCATCCTGCCCCCATGATTCTTAATCGCTTCGCCACAAAAACAGTCAATTTATAATCTTGTCACTATCAAATAAAATAAGGTAGTTCTGCCCAATCTCATACCGCACAAGTATAATATATTTGTGCCATTTCCTCAATTCTCAGAAATGTGGAATTACCCACGCAATTCGCATGAGGTAAGGCGAAATCAATTGTGTACACCATGCTGAACGTCAGTTCGGAATGCCTGTCTTTCTTTTTAGAAAATCCCCTTACTCATCCTGCTTCAAATCTAAATCGAGCTCACTTTCGTATATCTCTGAAATATATTTTTCCAACCAACGATTGAATTTCTTTAATTGTCTTTTGTTGATCCCCTTTTTTCGCCATTTCCCAAGATATTGATGAGTTTCAGTAATAATTTTTTTCTCTCTTGGTAACAGTACCTGAGCAAATCCCGTCCCCTGCTTGTTCATGAGTGGAGCCAGATTCAGATAATCATCACCATTTCCCCGGATATTGGGATAACAGCGTTTTTTCAACTCCATAGCCGCGTGATTTAGGGGTGCTGGATGATTATCTCGTGAGGTCAATAGTTCAGGTAAGAACTCTGCATCAACAACCCAAACAGGGGTGACTATGGTCGCCATTTGCCAGCCTAGGATTGTCCACATGGTTGTAGCCTGAGGATCTTCATCTGGCAACACGCCTTGTGTAATCATAGTCGAGGCAGAGTTATAACGTACGACATAATCACGAAAAGGTATAAATCGAGTGTCATTTGCATCCTCCGGCAAATCTGTATCGTAGACATCGGTTTTTAGGAGTGAATGATTAAGATTCCGGGTGCCTTTTTCTAACAATAACTCTACGGAAAGCTTTGTGGTGGTCATACTCTCGCTAAATAAATTACTGGTTGTCTGGAGTCGGATAAAGCCATAGCCTTCGTCCTGTGCTCCACTGAAAGAATAATTTGTGCGTAGTAAATAACCATCCGGGGCAATCTCTGGATCATGGGCATCGTATTTTTTAAATTCATAATAACCCGTTTCATAATATGCCGCACCACCCTGGGCATCAATCACACCAAAATTAGCTGCTAGCCCCCATTTCCCGGACGAATTACTTAATAAGTCCTCAAAATCTTCAAGACTGGCACATATCTCCAAAGCCTTGCGCATAAACAGACCTTCCTGGTCATCCGCAACATCACAGGTCAAGCCAGAGTTAAGATTGTAGGATGCCGTATTCATTATGGCAAATCCAGCCGAATTACTGCCCATCCAAATTTCAGCGTTGCTACTATCTACTAGATTCGCAACCCCTACAAAATCGTATTTCTCACCTTCAACAAAGACCAGCTTATTCTCATGAAAGCCGGTATCCCTGTGTTTCCAGAGCAGTGGTCGACCATCTGCGGTGGCTTTCCCAGATATTACTGCTGATGTGCACGCCCAGGCATTACTCATGGCAAACAGCAGTAGAACAATGGGTAATATTATTAGCTTTTTAATCCTCATAAATATTTATCCTTTGCCTGCTATATAGTGCTGCTGGAATATTTGAATATAGAACAAAATTAGCAGCTATTTGGAGAACCTGGTGTAGCCAATATCCTGGAGGAGTATTGTTGAATTTTTCGCTTCATTGGCAAGCAGATCACAGCGTTCATTTTCTTTGTTTCCAGCATGGCTCCTGACCCACTTGAAGTCCACACTATGCATTTCAAGGAGATTTAGCAATTGCTCCCATAAATCAACATTTTCTGCCATTTTACCATCAGACTTATGCCAGCCTTTTCGCCGCCAACCTTTTGCCCAGCCCTTGGCGATTGTGTCAACCACATATTTACTATCAGAGTGCAGAACAACTCGAGAAGATTCTTTTAATGATTGTAAGGCAACGATACAAGCCATGACTTCCATCCGATTATTGGTGGTCAATTCATAACCCGCTGAGAATTCTTTACGCAGGTCGCCCCTTTGCAAGACCACGCCATAGCCGCCTATACCAGGATTAGGTGATGCACCACCATCAGTATGAATGATTATTTTACTTCGCTCGAGATTTTTTCTGGATTGGTCAAAAGTATTGCTAGACTCATCATGGGATTTAATCAAATCGATAAGCTTTTGATCAACTGATTCCGATGCAGCCAGGATGCATTCACGTAACCACTGAATTGCTTCCTCCCTGGCCCCAAAGCTTTTATACTTAGCACCCTTAAACCCATTTATCTGAGCAGACGCTTCATCCCAGTTATTATATAATCCGGGTAAGCGCCCTGAAAAGATAGCGTATATTTTTTTTGCTTTAGCGGTCAAGATTTTAGGATTGTGATTGAAATAGCAGCGGTGTTCACACTAAAAACTTGAATAGAATGAAGCCTGCGCCCGCAACAAATAATGCTCCAAATATCCGATGATTCTGCAATACAAAAACATCAAAGCCATTATTCATTCTCTCTAGGGGCAATAAAAGCAGGCGTGTGGAGATCCAACGATTTAGTGAGCTGGCTATTGCTTTCAATTTTTCAGGATTAATTGCCAACAGTACCCACACAGGTAGCCCTATAGTAATCGTAATCAACAATACATATCGAATTGTTTCGAGCAAAACCCCTATTCTAATCCCAGATTCGAAACTTGATGCAAATACCATATATTCTACAGCTGTGGGAACCCGTGTAACAGTTAAGTAAAGCGCTATAATCGAAAGCACAATCATCACGCTACCAACAGCTATATTATTTGTAAAGTAAAACGAGTCAGTGTCATGAATAATATCAAGTGGTTTTGTGCTTTTTCTGGATGAAAACCAGGTATTTCCTGTCTTACTCAACTTGGCAATCACTTCCGGCTTAAAATACAGGATTGCACCCATGACAAAGGATATGCAGCCCCCGATGATAAAAAACAGTTCAATCATCTCTAAATACATTGTATCCATAATATGTCTCCACCCTCCGGTCTTACCCAATTAACATTCGGCTGCCACTAAAGTAATCGCACTCCACCAGCATTCCAAAGTCTTGATTTGCAGATATCATCCATCTCCATCACATTTTTTCATAGGAATCAGCTGCTTTCGAACGCATCCTACGCCCGCTTTTTTAACTAGTTAATATTGTGTAGTTTCTGAGGCATTGGAAACTCATGAAAGGGAATAAATGCGGAAAGATAGATTCAGGAATATAGCCATTATAGCTCATGTTGATCATGGCAAAACCACACTGGTTGATGGGATGCTCAGACAAAGTGGGATCTTTAAAGAACACCAGGAACTAACAGAGCGGGTTATGGACAATATGGATCTGGAACGTGAGCGTGGCATTACCATCAGTGCAAAAAATACTGCCATCGCTTACAATGAAGTCAAGATCAACATCATTGATACCCCTGGCCATGCTGATTTTGGTGGTGAGGTCGAACGTGGCTTGAGTATGGTCGATGGCGCAATTCTATTGGTTGATGCCAGCGAAGGACCACTGCCTCAGACTCGATTTGTAGTTAAGAAAGCACTTGAGAAGAATCTTCGTATTATCCTGGTTATCAACAAGATAGACCGACCTGATTCAAGAATAGCTGAGGTTATTGATGAGGTTTATGATCTTTTCATCGACCTTGAAGCAACAGAAGAACAAATCGATTTTCCAATACTTTATACTGTGGCGAAGGAAGGTATTGCCCATCTGGAATTGGATGATGAATCTACGGATTTTCGGCCCCTTTTTAATACCATTCTTGAATACGTGCCTGGTCCTGAAGCAGACGATAATCATGCTCCCCAGTTCCTCATAGCAAACCTTGATTATGACTCCTACGTAGGTCAGATCGCCATTGGGCGTTTGTCTAATGGATCGTTGGAAATGAACCAGAATTATCTGCTTGTTGGTGAGCATAAACATACCCCAAATGTCAAATTCTCTGCCCTGTATACATTTGAGGGACTTCGTCGTCAGCAAGTTGAAGTGGTCGAGGCTGGTGATATCATCGCCTTCGCTGGAATAGATACAATATCTATTGGGGATACCATCACCTCAATTGAAAATCCAGTACCACTTCCCCGAATCAAAGTTGACGAACCAACAGTATCCATGATATTCTACGTCAATACCAGTCCTTTTGCCGGACAAGATGGCAATTATTTAACTTCCCGACATATACTGGCTCGTCTTCAGAAAGAGATTCGGCTAAATGTGGCACTACAAGTGGAGCAGCTAAAGGACCGGGCAGATGCATTCGAAGTGCGGGGTCGCGGTGAATTGCAAATGGCTATTCTTATCGAGACTATGCGGCGGGAAGGCTATGAATTCATGGTTTCCAAACCCAGAGTTATTACAAAAGAAATCGACGGCAAGCTCTCCGAGCCAGTTGAATTGCTATATCTGGATATACCTGAAGAATTTGTAGGTATCATGTCTGAGAAACTTTCCACGCGTAAAGGTAGAATGGTAAATATCATCAATCATGGTAGTGGGCGGGTTAATCTGGAATTCCGCATTCCTTCCCGTGGACTCATCGGGTTTCGTACCACCTTTATGACTGACACAAAAGGGGCAGGGGTTATGAATACCATCGTGGTGGGCTATGAACCCTGGTTTGGTTCAATACCACAGCGAAACACAGGTGCGCTTGTAGCGGATCGTCCAGGAAAAGTTACTGCCTATGCCAGTTTGAGTATGGAGGACCGGGGAGAGCTACAGGTGGAAGTAGGTACAGGGGTATACGGTGGGATGGTGATCGGTGAACGCAATCGATCTGGAGATCTGGATGTAAATATAACGCGTGAGAAAAAACTGACCAACATGCGCAGTGCAACTTCCGATGCAACCGTAACCCTAGGAAAACCTCGCCTTCTCACATTGGATCAATCAATTGAATTTATATCAGAAAATGAACTTGTCGAAATTACTCCTGAGAATATTAGGATGCGCAAAATGGAATTGGATCCCAACAAACGCCTATCTCAAATGAGAAAAGAGAAAAGACTTGGTGAATAAATGGAGTTTCAATACCAAAAAACTGGATATTACTTTGCTCAAGTAGCCCAAGGTCTCGAAGAACTTGGAGCCGAGGAAGTTAAAAATCTGGGAGCAACCCAGGTCAAGCTGCGCTTCCGAGGACTCTATTTCGCTGCTGACAAAAAGTCCCTTTATCAAATCAATTATGGGTCTCGTCTTCTCACTCGCGTGTTAGCACCCCTGCTCTCATTTGATTGTCACAGCACAAATTATTTATACAAAACCGCCCTGGATATTCCCTGGGAAGAACTATTTACACCAGAACAAACCTTTGCCATTTTCGCTCAGGTGAGTAACAGCAATATCTCGCACTCACAATATGCCTCATTAAAACTAAAAGATGCAATTGTCGATCGCTTTAGAGACAAACTCAAACGTAGACCTAGCGTGGACGCCAAACATCCATATATCTGGTTCAATTTGCACGTTGAAAATAATCGGGCCATTATCAGCATGGATACCAGTGGCAGCTCCCTGCACAAGAGAGGTTATCGGCTGGACACAGTTGAAGCCCCCATGCAAGAAACGCTTGCTGCAGCGTTGATATCACTATCGGATTGGCAGGGAGATACTATTCTGATTGACCCCATGTGTGGATCTGGTACCCTGCCAGCTGAAGCATACATGGCATTCACTAAACTGCCTTCTGCTTATTTTAGAAGATCTTTTGGCTTCGAGAAACTTCCTGATTTCAATCGCGAATTGTGGAAACGTATACGCAAAGAAATGGATGGGGCTTTTCACACTCATGATACTGTACCGATTCAGGCATCTGATATCGATGCCAGTGCTCTCAGGGTGGCAAAAAGAAACCTGGGGCATCTACCAGGTGGTGCAAATATTTACACACACCGAAAAGATTATAAAGATATAAAAATTGCAGATGGTGCTACCCTTATCATGAATCCTCCTTATGGAATCAGACAAAAACGTGGTCAAGATCTTTCTGAATTCTATAAAGATCTTGGTGACTGGCTCAAGCATAAGTGTCAGGGGACAACGGCATTTATCTACTTTGGAGAACGTAAGTACTTGAAAAACATAGGACTTCGTCCTGAATGGAAAAAGCCTTTGATGAATGGTGGGCTGGATGGTCGGTTTGCCAAATTCGTTATGTTTTAAGTGATTCTTGCCTTTGAGGATAATGGCAATGATTCAAATCATCAAAAACAATTTATCCACCTAAGCCCGTTCACGACAATCCAAGTCTGAGAACATAAGCTGATAATGATTTTTGTAATAAAATCATTATATATTTCGCAATACCCAGTTCAAATACAGAAAGCTCTGTTGTTAAGCTAAACTTCCTGAAATAGGACCCCGGCGGTTTGAAACATATCCGCATAGCGCTTCGTGGATTCAACTTTTTACTTTATCCTGTTCTTCTCCACCTTATACTAAGCCCCATAGTTTAGGTTATTATTATTCACAGAAGGGTACCCCTATGAAACGATCTACGGCTGGCTGGCTGGCATTTTCTCTTATCGCATTATTCCTATACTCGTATGGAGTTGATTTTTTTGATGCGATCTGGTCCTTCCCATCGCAAAGGGCCGTTCCGTTTATGGTCATGGCCTTGGTTGGATCCGGAATTTACGTCAGCATCTATCTTGGCTTCCCCCAGATTAAGCGATTCTGGCATGGTGTACAGGTGACCCGGGGGATCTATGATAGTCCTGAAGATGAAGGGGATCTGAATCATTTTCGAGCTCTGACAACTGCGCTATCCGCTACAGTTGGAATTGGTAATATTGCTGGTGTCGCAATAGCCCTCTATTTTGGTGGCCCTGGTGCACTACTGTGGATGTGGATTACAGCGTTTTTCGGAACTACACTCAAATTTGCAGAGAGTACCCTGGCACTTAAATATCGTGAAATCGATGTCCATGGGAACACGGCCGGTGGTCCCATGTATACAATTGAAAACGGTTTGGGTGCAAATTGGCGCTGGCTAGCAGTGGCGTTTGCCGCATTTACTGTGATCTGCTCAATGGCAACTGGAAATGCAATCCAATCCTTCACAGTTTCAGATCAGGTTTACTCGGAAGTTTCCCAGATAGTTGGCAACACCCACTGGTTGACCATGAAGCACATAATTTTTGAAGGATTTGAAGTCTCTGTTCAGCAGATTATTAATGGTCTTATCATGGCAGCCCTGGTGGGAATGGTCATCATTGGAGGTATAAAACGAATTGGCCGGGTTACTGGATATCTAGCTCCTATTATGGCCGCAGTGTACATTATAGCTGCCACCCTGATCCTCCTATCGCACATCGATACCTTAGGTGCGTCCTTCGCACTTATTTTCAAAATGGCTATTAATCCTCCAGCTATGGCTGGTGGTGTAGGTAGTGGGATTCTACTGGTCATGCTACACGGTATCAAACGGGGATTATACTCCAATGAGGCCGGACAGGGAAGCGCCGCCATTGCCCATTCTACTGCCAAAACCAATTACCCTGTACGTGAAGGCGCTGTAGCGATGTTGGGACCCTTCATAGATACAATTCTAATTTGTTCGCTTACAGGATTGGCCATAATATCAACTGGAGCCTGGGAGCATACCGAATTTTTTGTTCGCATAAGCGTTGAGGATGCTGCTCTGGCTGATCAGATCATTGCATCCGGTACCTTCGAGGGTAGAGAGCTGATGAATAGTAGTCTGCTCACATCTTTTGCTTTTAAAGAAGGTCTGGGCTGGATGATCAGCTGGGGGGATAAAATCATTACCGTGTCGATTTTGTTGTTCGCTCTTTCCACTGTCATTAGCTGGTCTTTCTATGGTGACAGGGCTTCAGAATATCTTTTCGGACCAAAAGCCATTCTACCTTACCGCTGGGTGTATGTGTTTTTTGTTTTCCTGGGAGGTATTGCCAGTTTGGATGCTGTCTGGAAATTTGGAGACGCTGCCCTGGGATTTATGACATTACCAAATCTGGTCGCCATCATTTTACTGTCACGCCAACTAAAGATTATGACAAAGGATTATTTTGCTGAGGAGCATACACCCTATCGTTGATCGGGAAAGTTCAGAGGATATCATTTGAATCACCGACTTACTTTTATTAAGATTCTAAGGTTTGAGCTGTGTGGCCAGATCCAGGGATAATATGAGCATAAATCATAAACAGCTTGTGGAGGATGCCGCAAATATTGCCAGAGCTGCAGGAGAATTAATAAAAGAACTCAGCCCGAAAGAACGGCAGGTGTCCTACAAAAGTCCACGAGATATGGTGACTGAAGTGGACCAGGCTTCAGAAGATTACATTATCTCGGAGATCACTCGTCTATATCCTGAACACGCCATTATTGCAGAAGAAGGTGGCGGGTCCGAAGATATCGGTTCGAATTATCGCTGGATTATCGATCCGCTGGACGGCACGACTAATTTTGTGCATAGATTTCCAGTTTTTGCGGTCTCAATTGGAATCGAGTATAAAGGATATCTGTTTGCATCAGCAATTTATGATCCCAATCGTGATGAATTGTTTTCAGCAGGCTTGGGATTGGGAGCAACTTTAAACACCAATCCGATACAGGTAAGCAGGACAAAAGATCTAGGGAAATCATTGCTGGCCACCGGGTTTTCTTATTTTAATGATGATTACTTTAAATTGAATATGGAATTATGGGCATCCATTTATGGTAAAACCCAGGGCTTAAGACGTGCGGGGGCTGCTGCTATTGATCTCGCCTGGCTGGCATGTGGCCGGCTTGACGGTGTGTGGGAATTTAGTTTAAAACCGTGGGACATCGCAGCCGGGGCACTGCTGGTAACCGAAGCTGGTGGAATGGTATCAGGACCAGAAGGGGAAGATCTTGATTTACAGCTTGGACATATCATTGCAGCCAACCCATTTATTCATCCGCAGATAGTCCGTGAGATTAGCTATATAAAGGATCGATTGTAAATCGCCAAACAGAACGACCTGTTCGATATCGTAAATATCATTCATTTTCGAACAGTGATTTATTTTAGACAATAATCTATATGCTTCATTTACAGTAGTTTATATTAGGGCATATGATTTGTTATTGAGGGGGGTAAACACAGGAATTTTATGATGATTGCTAAAGAACGTACTTTCAACATAACAAAAAGGATTAGTATCCTTTCAATGATCTTGATTCTACTCCCCGATTTTGTGAACGCAGATTATTGGCAGCAGAAGGTAATCTATAACATAGATGTTACTTTAATTGATTCAGTCCATCAATTGAACGGACATGAATCCATAAGCTATATCAATAATTCTCCAGATGATCTTGATATGATCTGGATGCATCTCTGGCCAAATGCGTATAAGAATAACCAGAGTGCCCTGGCTAGACAAAAATTCAATCAGTTCTCAACAAAAATGCACTTTTTGCCGGATTCATCATTTGGTTGGATTGAGATTACCGATGTTCAAGCTGATGGACACAATATCAACTGGGAATATCGATCACAAGATACCCTGGATGTTGCCAGATTTCTTTTAAATGAGCCCCTCCTATCAGGTGACACATTGATCCTCGATCTTAATTTTATTGTACGTGTTCCAAACGTGTTATCCAGATTGGGGCATTTCGGCCAGCATTATGAGTTGACCCAATGGTATCCCAAACCAGCCGTCTATGATAAGTATGGCTGGCACCCGATATCTTATCTGGATATGGGTGAATTTTATAGTGAATGGGGTGATTTCGAAGTATCCATCAGCGTGCCTCAAAATTATCGGGTTGCTGCTACGGGGGTCCTGCAGGACTCAACCGAGATTATCTGGCGCGATTCTCTTGCTCAGATCGGTAATACGTATCTAGACTCATTTAAGCTGAAACCGAAACCGGATTTGGAAGGTCTAGAAGCTTTGATCGAGGAGAAACAGTCATCGTCTGATTCCCTGAAAACGATCACTTTCAAGCAAAACAATGTCCATGATTTTGCCTGGTTTGCCGACAAAAGCTTTATCATTTTACACGATGAGATAGAGCTTTCTTCTGGAAAGCGAGTTCAGGCCTGGACTTACGCTTTGCCAAAAAATCTTAAAAATTACCGTTTATCGAACGCCTATATAAGCGATGCTGTATCTTTCTATTCAGACCAGTATATGGAATACCCTTATAAACATGCAACCGTAGTAGATGGTGATTTTTCTGCCGGGGGCGGCATGGAATACCCCATGATCACCTTGATCAATAACACAGGCCTGCCCCCACTGCTAGAACAGGTCATCATACATGAAGTTGGACATAACTGGTTTTATGGTTTGTCTGGCAACAATGAACGCGAATACCCCTGGATGGATGAAGGATTAAACTCCTATGCTGAAAACAAGTATTGGGCTGCTAAATATAGTGATGATAGCATGTTTGCCCTGCACGAAGAAGAACCGTTTTGGTACCCAATATTAAAACATTATATAAAAGATTTTAGCAAAAGTGCCGTTGAAGATCTTGCTTATTATCTCAGCGCTGTACCAAAAATGGATCAAGCACCCAATCTCCACTCTGAAGCCTATCCAGAATTTAATTATGCGATGATGGTTTATAAAAAAACGGCCTTATCAACTGAAACTTTACACGCCTATTTGGGCGATACACTTATGGATTCGGTCTGGCATGCATATTTCAGCCGCTGGGCATTTAAGCACCCACAGCCAGAAGATATTCGTCAAGTTTTCGAGGAAGTCAGTGGTGAAAACCTATCCTGGTATTTCGATGATATGTTGGGATCGACTGCTAAGATTGATTATGCACTGACTGAATTTAGCAGCAGTCCCCGTGGAAATGTATACGAGACAACAGTTCAAGTAATGAATCAAGGTGATTTTAATCCACCCTTGCAAATTGCTGTCATAGGGAAGACTGAAACTGATAAAAAGACAACTTGGGTTCGACCAAAGGAAAAGGATAATGTTTTCACCATCATATCAGACTTTCCGGTTAATAATGTGATCTTGGATCCTGATTTTGTGCTCATGGATATGAACAGAGCAAACAACGATAAAAAGATGCACCTTGATTTTGACCTGGTAAGATTCGAATTGAATCCGGAGGCTGATTATGTTGTGAACTTACTTCCCTACCTCTGGTACGGTTCAACTGATAAAATTATGCCCGGTATATTTGTGACCCACCTCAACCTAATTCCCTGGGACAGCAATTGGTACCTGAGGGGGTACTATGGACCGATTACAAAAACAGTTGGATTATCCGGTTCAATATCAAAAAAACTAATCCCCAGAAGTGGGAGAGAAATTCTACTTAGCACCCGTGGTGCCAGCAATTGGTACCTCCAACAATTACAGGTGAGCTCCACTGTCAAAAACCGGAATTTGCTTAGGACAGATGATGAGAGTAGCTGGAAAATCTCTTTACTTGCCCAGGATCTTTCAGACCCGGAAATTGTTGTGGATGGAGATACCATTCGTTCACTGGATCCATTTGTTTGGGATGCTGACCAATTCCTGAAGCTCACTATTGGTCTCGAATCAAACACTCGCAGAACCCTATGGACTAGTGAATATGAGCTAAAAGGTGCCTTGGGTACCCAGAAGCATGGGAAAGCATTTGTCAAGATTCAATCCTATTTCAAATATCGAAAAAAATACTCCAGAAAGGGATCCATCCGTACCACACTCTTCGGAGGTTTGGCCTTTGGGGACCTACCAAACCAAGAGCGTTATTACCTATCGACTGATATCGATTCTGAATTTAGCAGGAAAACAATATTTTCGAGGAATGGTAACTGGTTCACTCCAGGACATAGCATGTTATATCCAAATGCCTACACCATCCCGGGATATTTATACTCGCAAGACAGCGATATTACACCTAGCGCACGGAGCCTGTTTGGTGCAAAGGTCAGGGTGGATATTCCAAAGCTGGAAAGTTTTCATGTTTTAACTGGAATTGGGATGGCACTTGACCAGGATGATGATAAATGGGAGGCTATCGCCAGTATCACCCCAGGATGGCAATTTGGTCCTCTGCAGCTACTTTATACCCCCTTTCGTCTGGAGTCAGGTCAGTTTGAAACTGATTGGAAACGCTTTCAAATTGCTTTTGATATGAGCACTGGGGGCAGAATCCGAATCGGGATCTGAGTCGGAGATAAAATGGTAATTACGGGTATTCTCCACATTGAACTGCACTTGCCAGCAGCCCAAAGTCTTAAACATAAACGTAGTGTGATTAAGAGTTTGAAGGATAAGCTGCATTCCAGGTTCAATGTTTCCGTGGCTGAAGTTGGCTACCTTGATAAATGGCAGCTTGCTGAGATTGCGATTGCATGTGTGTCCAGAGAACAAAGTTACCTGGAATCACAATTCGAAAAAATATATGCCTTTGTGGATCAGGAAATATCAGGAAATGCCTACATCACGAAAAGTAGCCTTGATTTTGTTTAAATCTCCTAATACTCAAAAATGTCTTCTATATTTCAGCCAAAAATTCCGAATTTCAGCTACTTTTTAAGCGGATTTTTCCAGTATATTTCATGATTACCACTCCGATTGTTTTCATATCTTGCCATAACAAACAGCAGATCCGAAAGGCGATTGATGTAACTAATGAGTTCTGGAGAAACTGTTTCTGATCGTTTGAGAGTGATAATTCTCCGTTCTGCGCGGCGACATACAGTTCTCGCCAGATGCAGCTGAGCGGCGATAATTGTACCACCGGGAAGAATAAATTCTTCTAAATCAGGAAGATGGCCATTTATCTTATCGATTTCATTTTCCAGTTCAGTGATCATACCATGTGTAATCATTCCATTGATCATACCTGGGGATGCCAATTCTCCCCCTACATCGAACAGATGCTGCTGAACTGATGTAAGGGCCTCAGAAACTGTCGGATCGGGGTTAAGGGCTATTACCAGCCCAAGATGACTATTTAGCTCATCGATCTCACCATAAGCAGTTACCCTCTGGGAATCTTTTGATACTTCTTCTCCTTGGGCAAGTCTGGTTTTCCCATGATCACCCGTCCTCGTGTAAATTTTTGAAAGTCTCATAATTTTCTCACTTTGATTGTTTCAGTGTCCCTATCCCAAGTAATCTCTGGTCAATATTTCGATGAATGTCACAGCCGCCCAAAGAATGGTAAAAACCACTGTAGACCAGATAGATACGGATGGCCTCAGTATTCGATATTTACGATCCGTTTTTTCAACACAAATTCTGTAAAGATCAAAAGCCCAGTATGACCCGGCAACTGCCAAAATTGTGAACAGAACTTGAGCTTGAATAGAATTTGACAATACATATCCCAGGGGATAAAGCATAAGGAATAAAGCAATAACCATTATACCGAGTGTGAATCGTGGTCTTTCAAAACGTAGGCCTTTAAGAAGCTCGCTGTTCAGCCCCTTCCCCTCTATAGTTTCAATCATAACAAATAGACCGATCAGGCTGATAAAAAGCAACAATCTAAGCAAGCCAATCAATTCCTGGCCATTGGCAAACATGTTCTCTATTTGAAGACCTAATACCATTATTTCCTGGGCAATAAATAGATACAGGTACTTCTTTGTCAGACTTTGGGACCTATATGATTGCAGCAAAAACCCGATTACTAGTAAGGCAGTTATCAGCATCTGTTGGACCGGCACTGGATCTTTAACAAGAGCAGCGGAGGAATGATTTGATATCGCCAAAAAATGGGCATGCCAAACAAAAAGTATCCCATAAAGAGCAATGATGGGTGCTGGAACACTAAGATGGGGCCAGCGTTTCTCAAGATGAGTTAAGAGTAAGAGCAAAAAGAATAAATCTGGAAGAATCTGAATTTGTGTTTCTACCAGACTCAGACCGCTGCTAATAAACCAAACCCATAAAAATATGGCTTCAACCCGTGAATAAACATAGGCTTTGGAGGATATAATTCGCTCTAATTTTAGTAACAAGAGCCATATCCCGCCCATCATAATAAATCTCCCAAAGCTGAGAGTTTGAAGTACGGGGTGAGCCAATTGGGCTAAAACCAGGGCAGATAAAAAAAGAATGACAGCATAAATTCTGGCAGAATTTTTAGCAGTACCCGAATAATAGGCACTCAGCTGAAGGGCAAAAAGCATCATTCCCAGACTAAAAACTATCCCCGGTGCAACCTGAGATAGCCTTATCTGTGGAATAATTCCTGAAATTAGTACAATAATCGTTACAAAAGCGAACTGATGTTGACGGCTTGCCGAAATGCGAATGCCAATCCAATTAATAAGTAAACCGGAAATTAAAAGATATCCAGCTAATGAAACGTTTATGAGATCAAATTGGTTCAATCGCTTATACCTGCATGCTTTGGATCAAAGATCGAAAGGATCGTCAATCAACTCCATGTAGACTTTATTCGTATCATCGTGGAAGGAAAGTTTGATATAATGCCGTTCTTTTTCATCAAAGATGTCGGCCCCTTTCTCAGTCCCAAAGAGGATTATGTGACCCTTATAATGACCATATTCCTTCTTTAGTTCCTTATGCTGGCCAAAAACAAGGTTTGTATAGTTCTCGGCCTCGTGGATGTGGAGGTCTCCCTTTTTGGCATGGAAATCTGTCAAAACATCCGGTTTGGAAATCAGTGACAAATCCTTCCCAATCCACACACTGAGAAGTTCAAGATGAAAGGGCAAAAATATTGAATTCTTAATCAGGAATCCATTTTCTCCGTTATCAATAGCTTGACGAATAGTTTTTATCATTTTTTTCATAACTCCTGTGATTAAAGGTTAAAAAATACCCACCATACCATTAAAAAGATCGGTAATAAGATGGGAAGTGAGTATTTAAAGACATATCCGAGAAAACTGGGTACATCAACACCAGCCTGTTCAGCAATATTTTTTACCATGAAGTTGGGAGCATTCCCGATATAAGTCATGGCGCCGAAAAACACAGCAGCCACTGATATAGCCATCAGGTATACAACAGAGTTAGAGTCACCTGGCACTGGACTTGGAATACCTGCGGCAAAGGTCTGAACATCATTAATTGAACTGATGTCAAGACCGAATTTTCCCAGAGACCCAGCTAGAAAATTTAGATATGTCGGGGCATTATCCAGAACACCAGAGAGTAAGCCCGTGCGCCAGAAAAAACGAGTCACAGTAAACTCAGCGGCATGTTCCTTTGCAAAAGCGCCAACCAGCTGTAAAGCTGGAATCATCGTAGCAAATATTCCTACAAATAAATAGGCCACTTCTTTAATAGGTTCAAAATTAAATTCATTCCCTCTCAAGGCTTCCTTATCTCCAGTCTGATAGGCCATGAAGGCGACGGAGAACATTATGATTTCACGAATTCCGAACGGAATATGAAAGATCTTTTGCAGACTGGGAAAACCATTTATTACGGCAGGGTCCATAAAAACTGACAGGATGATAATTCCCAGATAGATAAAATTCTTGGATCCATGAATCTCAACAGTTTTTCCTTCAGCAGATATAGATTGTCCACTCGGAACTTGCATATCGAGAGCAAAAAAAACAGCGAGAACTGCCAGCACAGTTACTAACCATATGCTCCAGACGTGACTGATTACCCAAAAGAAGGGGACTCCCTTAAGAAATCCGAGAAATAGCGGTGGATCTCCGATGGGTGTCAATCCCCCACCTATATTGCTCACAATAAAGATAAAAAAGATGATATGAAAAGTTTTTAATCGTCCTTCATTCAATCGCATAAAGGGTCGAATGAGCAGGATAGATGCACCGGTGGTACCAATAAAGTTGGAAAGTATTGCTCCACCCAACAGAATCGAAACATTTAGCCATGGTTTAGCATTCGTATTAAACTTGATAAGTATCCCGCCGGAGGCCACAAATAATGCCGTCAATAAGGCGATAAAAGATATATACTCCTCAAGTGTATGCAGGAGGCTAAATACTCCATGGTCCATGATAAAACCATAGTAAACGGCAACTAATGCACCCAGGCCCACAGAAAACTTTGGGTAATGATGCTCCCACAAATGTGGATAAAACAATGGTCCCGTGGCAATCATAATCAACAGGAGGATAAATGGTGCGATGAGCCAGGTTGGAGGCAACGCACTATTGTGTATACTCAAGCTGCTGTCACCATCGTGGACTTCTACCGGCTCGTTTACAGCTTGATTGCCAGTCTGGGCACCTTCTTCAGCAATAACCGGACTGATCGCCAAAAGGGTCGCTATTATCAGTATTATCAGTGCGAATGTCCTCATCCAAAACTTCCTTAAAATGTATATCGATTCAAGCGTATATAGTCGTATATCGACTGTGATTCAGTATCCTTGAAAAGTTCATCCATGTTTTCCCAAAATGAATCCAGTCTAATAAAATTCTGTTTCTCATAAAAGTAGGCCTGTATCAGCATATCAAGCTTATCCATGCGTTTGACAATTTGAGCCTCAGCCGTTTGACCAGCCTCAAATTCATCCCACAATTCACTCAAGAACGAACCCTCAGGGACATCTCCCACGATCTGACCAAAAGCTTCCTTTTCAGCAATGTGTTTTTCATGATCAGAGACCACATCCAGGGGGGTGAGATCTCCTACTATTGCTTCAGCCACATCATGTACAAGAGCCATTTTGAGAGCCCGTTCTACGTTTATCCCATTCTCGTGCAAGATGGTGCGAAGATTAAGAATCAGCATTGACATCCCAAAACTATGACCAGCAATGGATTCTACTTGTGTTTCAGAGATTCCAGATTGGATCCATCCACTGCGGGGTAATGATTTCAGACGGTAGACAAATTCCATGCTTGAAAGGAAATCTATTGCTTGCAGCGCATCTTGAGATCGAGTCATAATCAATGAAGATAAAATAAAGGGCACTAATTGCTAAACTCAATTCCAGTTGAGTCGAATAGTAATATAAATAGGAAAGTGTATACCTCCCAAGCTAGGCTGCGAGGCAATCGTTTGTAAAATATAGGTTAAGTCTCTGTACAGCAGTGCGTTACAATAATATTCTCAAGTTTTAATAAATTGTGGATAACTCTACCAAATCATGAATAAATACATAAAGTTATTCTTTACATGTTGGGCGCACCATCATTGCATATAATGATTTAGGGCATCTCAAAATTTACATCAGGATGACGGACTGTAAGTACCGGGCAATGAGCTTTTCGGATAACTTTTTCGGCGGTGGATCCATATAGGGCGTGACTGAGACCGCTAAGTCCATGGGTAGCCATTACAATAAGGTCAATCTCGTTTTCTTTTGCAAAGGAAACAATTTCACGCCAGGGTTTTCCGTGGAGTGTAGTGGTCTCAGCGACTATTCCCTCTGGAATCTGGTCATGAACAATCTTCGACATGGACTCTTCCACATAACCACTGAGTTGCTTTTCGATATCCGGATAACTGTAGGTACCCCAGGCGAAATCAACAGGTGCCACGATCGGTTCAACTATATGTAATATATGAAGATCAGCCTTATACTTTTGGGCTAGATCTGTGGCAAATGGTAAGGCATACCGGGCTGATTCCGAAAAATCTGTCGGTACAAGAATTTTGCTAAACTGCATGGGGTGACCTCCTTTTGATTTGAGGAGGAAAACTAAGCTAAGAGCTCCCTCCCCAGTTCGAGACCCTTCTGAAAAGCTTTCAGATTGATCTCCAAAAGATGTTTCTTCTTAAAGATAAGCGGAAGAACGCGCTGTACCACCAAAGGATCAAGGAAATCTGAGAATCCTGCTAAAACACCCAGAATCACAACATTGGATATTCTTGTATTTCCCAGTTCATTGGCAATTTCTGTGGCAGGGACAGGTATATTTTTAATGTCCTTGCGAGTGGGTTCAATATCAATTAGCGAATTGTCCCAGATGATGGCTCCCCCCTCAATCACATCTTCTTCAAATTTTTCAAGAGATGGGCGGTTCATGGCAATCAGAATCGAAGGGTGTGTTACCAGAGGCGAACCTATACTTGTTCGAGATAATTTTACATGACAATTTGCTGTTCCACCTCTCATTTCAGGCCCATAGGAAGGAATCCAACTCACGTTCAGATCTTCACGCATTCCGATCTCACTCAGCCAGACTCCCAGGGTAAGCACACCCTGGCCACCAAATCCGGAAATTCTGATCTCTTGATCAATCTCCTTGGCAATTTTCATGGTCGCAATATCATAATCCAATTTATCCTGCTCAAGTCCAATCAATTTTGGAATTCTTTCCGAGGGAGCAAAATTTTGACTCAGGTCTAAGGGTTCAACCTGGTCTGAGATATCTTTATATACGCCAAGGGGGAAAGTTTCCGACAGGGTCGATTTGATCCACTCCTGAGATTGGGGCGGAGTCATCTTCCAACCCGTGGGGCAGGTTGATAAAACCTCAACGAAGGAGAAACCCTTGTTCTCGATCTGGTTTTTTATCCCCTTCCTAACCGCTTTTCGGGCGGCGTTGATGGACCGTGTATCAGCCAGCATGACTCGTTCAACATACACCGGGGACTCGAGGCTGGAGATAATCTCTGCCATACGAATGGGATAACCCTCATTTTGCAGGGTACGTCCATAAGGCGTCGTTGTTGTCTTTTGTCCAATCAGAGTCGTTGGAGCCATCTGACCACCAGTCATCCCATAAATAGCGTTGTTGACAAAGAAGACGGTGATTGCTTCTCCCCTGTTTGCCGCATGCAGGATCTCATTACCCCCAATTGCAGCCAGATCACCATCACCCTGATATGAAATAACGATGGATTCAGGTTTAGCTCGTTTAACACCAGTAGCTACTGCAGGAGCCCGTCCATGAGCAGCCTGAAAATTTCCAGCATTAAAATAATAGAAACTAAACACACTACAACCGACCGGGCTGATAAAGATCAAGTTTTCAGCGACTCCAAAATCCACTACAGCCTCAGCAATCAATTTATGTAATATCCCATGACCGCATCCTGGACAGTAATGGGTCTGTTCCTTATTTATTCCTGGACGGCGTTCAAAGGTGTCATAAAAGCCTTTGGATTTTCCTAATATTTTGACGCTCATATTACCCTCATCATGCGTTTGATCTCGCGCACCAGTTCATCGATAGATGGCACGTTTCCACCCATGCGACCATAGAATTCAACGGGTTTAGCCCCATTTACCGCCAATCGAACATCCTCCACCATCTGTCCATTACTCAATTCGATTACACTAAAGGCTTTTAGGCGTGGTTCTGAAGCCAGCTCAGCCAAACGCTTTTTAGGATATGGCATAAGCGTGATAGGTCTTAGCATTCCAACCGGAACGCCTTCATCCCGCAATTCGTCAACCGCCGTATGAATCATTCGAGACACAATTCCATATCCAACAACTACAAACTCTGCATCGGCAAGCCGATACTCTTCATAGCGTGTTTCATTATTTTCAACAATTTCGTATTTGCGTTGCAGTTTTTGGTTGTGGCGTTCCAGATCATCGGGATCGAGATCAATAGAACTAATCAGATTCAGGCGATCCTCATCAACCCCTCGTACTGCCCAAGTCTTTTCAGCAAATTCGGTTACTGGCTCTGGAAAATTAACCGGCTCCATCATTTGTCCGATAAATCCATCAGCTAAAACCACAGCGGGATTACGGTATTTATCGGCCAGGTCAAATGCCAGCATGGTCAGATCACACATCTCCTGGGCAGAATTCGGAGCAAGTACAATATTTTTATAATTACCATGACCGCCCCCTTTTACAACTTGATGGTAATCACTTTGTTCTGGAGCAATATTTCCTAATCCAGGTCCACCACGGGTGATATCCACGACAACACAGGGTAACTCAGAGCCCGCCAGATAGGATAAGCCCTCTTGCTTCAGACTGAATCCCGGGCTGGAACTGGCAGTCATGGCACGAATACCCGTGCCTGCAGCACCATAAACCATGTTAATGGCAGCGATTTCGCTTTCAGCCTGTAGAAAAGTACCTCCAACCAGAGGCATATACTGGGCTGCTACATGGGCAATTTCACTTGCCGGAGTGATGGGATATCCATAAAAAGCTCGACAGCCAGCTAAAATAGCGCCTTTGACTACTGCTTCATTTCCTTTTACAAATTGCTTAGCCATGCTCTACTCCGCAAATCTTAGGTTTAAAAAATCACTAAGGATCACTTCTTGCCCGCATGAATCACACAGGGCCAAACCCCTAACAGAATCTTGTAAAGAGAGCCTGCTTTGTACATTATTATTATGACAAATATAAGCCTCCTGAGCTTCCTCCCACCTTTTAAACACGGTGATGGCCCCTGGTTCTGGGCATGCGTAATAGCATATTCCGCAACCTGTACATCCTTCACCATCATATTCAGCTGGACTGTAGCCATGAGTATTAAAACTCTTTGCAAGATGCAGAACGTCAACAGGACATGCGTCGACACAGAGCTTGCATCCCTTGCATTCTTCAAAGTTGACTGCAACCAGACCACGAGCTTTTGCCATATTCAAAACCTCCTCGGATTCATAACGTATCTATTATAACTTCCAATTTATCAATTTCCTTAATTGACTGGTGCTCCAAATCCTCCTAAAAATCAGGATGAGCTCACAGTAACTATGACCATCTTAATCACGAATAATTTAGGAACAAACAGCGTGCCAATGGACCTATTTATGTGTTATTCTCAAAATTTGATGCTGTTTTCTAATACCTGCATTTTGATCTTGGAATACAGATTGAATTATCAGCGTCTTTTGGCAGCTATACTCCGACGAAAACAATCCAAATGGAAGTTTCTAATAGCGAGATCTGAATTATCTTAGATCATGTTCAAACAGGTCCTATCTCTTAAGCATCGGCCCGGTTATAGAGATATGATGGCTCATCGGGTTCATGAAATTTTATTGATTTCAAGCTTATACGATGCCTTTAAGCTGGAAGAAGATGGTCGTCTCGCTGAAATGGTTTTCACAGAGTATCAGGATATGAATCTTTCTAATGCCCCCAGAATCACACGCGTTTCTACCGCTGATCATGCGCTCAGGCGCTTACGCGCTCGTCATTATGATCTGGTAATTACAATGACCAGAATATCCGATATGAACCCCTTTAAATTGGGTCGCAAGATTAAAAATATTTTTGCCAGTATACCGGTAATTATGTTGGCATCAAACCGTCGCGAATATACCTGGGCGATTGAAAGGGTTGAACGTACTGAAGGGATAGACAAAGCATTTATCTGGCATGGCGATTCAAGTATTTTCACTGCGATTATCAAATACATCGAAGATGACATGAATGCTCCACGGGATATCCTGAAGGGTGGCGCTCGAGCAATTATTGTGATTGAGGATTCCCCGAAATATTATTCAATTTTTTTGCCCATGCTCTATAAGGCCATCATTAATACGACCCGTGAATTGATGAAGAATGAGTATAATGATGAATTGCGACTTTTTCGAATGCGATCCCGGCCAAAGATTCTATTGGCATCAACTTTTGAGGAGGCTACCCATTTATACCGGAAGTACAAAAACAATTTACTCGCAGTTGTCACCGATGTCAGCTATCCCAACAAAGGGAAACTTGATAAAAAGGCAGGTGCTAAGTTTATCGAGATCGTCCAGAAGAAAAATCCTAGCATGCCTATCATTATGCAATCCATGGATGCCGCAAACGAAGCCACCGCGACGGAATTGGGTGCCTATTTCCTGGACAAGAGTTCACCACATTTAATTCAGAGTTTGCAGTACTTTATCATGCGGCACTGTGGATTCGGTGATTTGGAGTTCAGTACCAAGGAAGGTCAGACCATCACAAAAGTGCGTCATCTAAATGCCTTAACAACAGCACTTTCCTCAGTACCTATACAGAGCATCGAGTATCATGCTCGTCGGGATCATTTTTCAAACTGGTTGGCTGTTCGTGGTCACTTTGATCTGGCCGATTATCTTAAACCAATTAATATCGATGATTTTGAAAATCCTGAGGAATTCAGGGAGATTTTGCTTGAGGCGATCTCAACCCAACGCAAGCACCAACAATTTGATCATTTGGGCTATTTTAATATTGATACATATGATCCAGCAATAAAGGCTATTCGTATCGGTGGTGGATCGATTGGTGGAAAAGCACGTGGTTTAGCCTTTCTCAGAGCACATATGCGTCGCTTTAACCTGGATCTGAAATACCCTGAAATTAAGGTTGATGTCCCAACATTCGCTGTGATTGCAACAAATGTATTCGATCGTTTTCTTGAAATCAATAACTTACGCTCACATGTGCTTGCAGCGGAATCCAACACTGAGATTGATGCGGTCTTTCGTAAGGCAGTATTCCCAGGAAATTTTACAGACGAATTACGTACCTATCTTGGAAATCATTCCGGTCCCCTGGCAGTACGCTCTTCCAGTTTGCTTGAGGATTCACTTTTTCAACCATTTGCTGGAATTTACAATACCTACATGCTACCAAATAACGCTCCGGCACTTGATACCCGTGTTTTCCAATTGTTGGAAGCCATTAAATTGGTATATGCCTCCGGGTTTTATAAGGAAGCCAGCGCTTACCTTACATCTACCGGAAATCTCCCAGAAGATGAAAAAATGGCAGTTGTAATCCAACACTTGAGCGGAAAGAGACACGAAAACTATTATTACCCTAATTTATCTGGAGTGATCCAAACCCTTAATTATTATCCTCAAGGTTCTATGACCCGTGAGGAAGGCTTGGTCACAATGGCTCTTGGATTGGGACGTATCGTTGTAAATGGTGAAAAAGCCCTAAAATTCAGTCCCCATAGACCCAATATTTTCCCTCAATTTTTCGATGAACAATCGATTCTGAAAAATAGTCAGAATCATTTTTATGCTTTGGACATGACAGAGAATGACGCAGCACTTGAACACGGAGAGGGCTCAAATCTAGTCCAATTGGATCTCAAAACCGCAGAGGAACATGGTAGCCTTGATCAAATCGCCAGTGTCTATTCACTCCAGGATGGTCAATTTCGAGACAACCTTTTTGAGCCTGGTCCCAGAATCATCACATTTGCAAATATCCTTAAATGGAAATCATTTCCCCTGGCAAATTTGTTAGCTGATCTTATGGAATTCGGGAAACTCGGGATGGGCTGCGATGTTGAAATGGAATTTGCAGTTAATTTGCTTGATGATAAAAGCCAGGCGGCAGAGCTCTCCATATTGCAGATAAGACCTATGGTAACCTTTGAACGACCCCATGTAGTGGATGTGCAACTGGCTGAGGCGGGTGATGAACTTTTCCATAGTAAAATATGTCTGGGCAATGGCGATAATATCGATATTCATGATCTGATCTATATCGATTTGGAAACGTTTAACATCCTCGAAAGTCATAAGATTGCACAAGAAATCCGGGATATGAATCAAAATTTTAGTCCCGACAAACCTTATATACTGGTTGGACCAGGTCGGTGGGGCACGGCAGACCCCACGTTGGGTATCCCCGTAAACTGGAATTATATTTCAAATGCCAGATCTATCGTCGAAGTTGGTCTTCCTGATTTATATGTGGAGCCTTCATTCGGTAGTCATTTCTTTCAAAATATTACTTCCCTTGGGATCAGTTATTTTACCATACCTCCCCGCCTTCTGAAAGAAAAGATGAACCTGGAATGGTTCAAGAGCCAAACCCCAACGACCAAGACCAAGTATCTAAAGCACTTTCAGTTTGATCAAAACTTCATTATTCAGGTAAATGGCAGCAAAGGTGAAGGGCATGTCTGGCGGCCGGGGTGTCGTGAATCACAGACAGAAGCAATTTGAGCAGTAATATGTTGATGAAAAGGCTGGATTAATTTTCTATTGCTCGAATTTGAGATGGGAGTTTTGTTAAATGCGTAATTCTTTTTTAACTATCATATGTGTTATGCTTATCAGCGGCATTGGCTTTGGACAGGAATCTGGTATTGGTATTGGTTTTTCCTCAAATGGGATAAGTGGGAAATATTGGTTGGACGAGACAAACGCCATCGTTGCACAGCTGGGTACTCAACTGGCTGCGAGTTATCTCATCCACAACCCCGAACTGCTTGAGCTCGTTGAGACCCCCACCCCCGTTTACTACGGCGCTGGTATAGTACTTGGAACCCACAAAGATGATGTTGAAGATAAGACCGAGATCGATGTAGGCATAAATGGAGTAATTGGGATCAGCTACTATTTATCTAATTACCCCATGGATATCTTTTTTGAAGAGACTCCCACGCTTTATATAATGGGCGGAAAGGATAGCGAATTGTTTGGTTTCACTTTAGGAGTCCATTACTTTTTTTAGCAATCCTTTTTTAACTGAATGCATTGAATACATTGGATTTGGGATCAGAATCAGCGTCTAGAGCGAATCCGATTGTTAATAATCTAGTTACATTCTTTTATTGAAATTTAGGCTAAACCGATTAGTATTAGCATGTATAGAACTATGACGAATTGGGGAAGCGATTCATAGTATTGAAAGTATAAATTTAGATATCTTATGAGGTTACTTCGTGTCAGAACAGCTCCATAATTTTCATATTCCCGTAATGGGAACCGGCCACTCAGTTGACACACCAATTCGCCTGGCCCACTTGGGGATTACATCAGTGATTTCAATCATCGATGATCTCCTCCTGGAACGTTTGAGGAAGTACTACACAGCACCGTACGATTTGCCCTATGAGCGCATATCTCCAAAAGATGTGGACAGCCGAGCCAAACGCATCACCGCTTATCTGGACATGGTCCATGATATTGTTGAGATGAAAATGGAAAATATTCGTTCGCTACCCTTTTTCGAGAAGAATGAAAAAACTAGATATTTTGATCTTCTTCCTGATACCAGTCCGCTTAAACAGAGCTATCAAGATCTTATGGCCATGAAACCTGGTGAAATACGAGAGAAAATTGCCAACGAGCTCAATCTCCGAATGCGTCCTGGTGATATCGATGTCAATATCATGGTTAAAATTGATCGCATTGATATGGACAAGCATGGAACACCACTGGGTGAAGGATTTTCGGATGCTAAAGCTGCGTTACGCGGATTTGCAAAAAGTAAGCTTGAATCAGCCATGGTCTTTTCTGCGGGTATAAATCAAAGTCTTTATGGATACATGACGAAATACAAGGATTTCTACCGTGACCATGAGGGTGCGATAAAAAAGAAGATCATACTCAAAGTTAGCGATTTTCGCTCTGCAATGGTTCAGGGGCGTTATATGGCTAAAAAAGGGTTGGAAATCTCAGAGTTTAGAATTGAATCTGGTCTAAATTGCGGTGGACATGCATTCGCATCTCCCGGGCATCTACTACCGGTATTGCTTCAGGATTTCAAAGATAAGCGTAAAGAACTTGGTGCCCAATTTCAGCCAGTCATCCGACGCTTTTATGAAAAAATGGGTTGGGATTATCCTGATAACATAGAACATCACCCTGAAATAACTGTCCAGGGCGGCATTGGAAACCATGGAGAAGTTCAACGCCTTGAAAAGGGCTTCGGTATCGACCGGACTGGTTGGGCTACGCCTTTTTTGCTGGTACCAGAAGCTACTCCCATAGATACGCCAACACGGATGCAGTTGATGAACTCTACTGGAGATAGTCTTTATTTAAGTGGTGCTTCTCCATTGGGCGTTCCATTTAATAATTTAAAGGATTCAGGCTCAGAGAAATGGACTATGGATCGCTATTTAAAGGGCAAACCGGGTTCTCCCTGCCCCAAGAAATTTCTGGTTTCAAATACTGAATTTACCGACGCGCCCATTTGCACTGCATCTTCGGAATACATGGCTCTCAAATTGGAGCAGATAAATGCAAATTTTGAACCTGGAGCAGAAAAAGACCTAGCTATTGATAAAGTGCTCGCGAAAACTTGCCTGTGCCAGCATCTCGCCAACGGTGCTTTGATAAGTCTTGGGATTGTCAAAGCCAGTAATTCCCCGCAGGCTATCTGCCCAGGACCAAATCTCTCCTGGTTCAATCGTAATTACTCTCTGGAAGAAATGGTGGATCAGATTTATGGTCGAGGTAAAGAACTCCTCTCGCCTGATCGTCCGCATATGTTCGCCAAGGAGATCCAACTTTATGTGGATTATTTTCAAACACTTGTTGAAGATGCAATTGGAAATGTAAGACAACAGAAAGCGTTAGATGCCTTCTATGATAATATGCAAAGGGGTTTTGATTTCTGTAAGCAGATTGCTAGGGATATCGCCTTTAAAGGAGAAAATCTTCCATCTCTCAGTGAGGCTGTTGAAAAGCAGGGTAAGCGTCTCCAGGAATTTTATGATAATTTTATAGAGAAAATCAACAGCGAATCTCTGGTTTAATTTTACAAACAATTAAAGACTCGAAAAGCGCGGCTCAAAATCCGCGCTTTTTTCTTATACCATTCTAGTCACCAGATAAACTACCCATCTATTGCGATTAGTGAATAACACAAAATAGTTGATTCGTAAAATAATGAATGAAAAAAAGGCGTGGATTAAACTCCACGCCTTTTCATAGAACTTTATAAATGAGAATCAGGTACTAAACAACACCCTGATCCATCATGGAGTCGGCAACCTTTAAGAAACCAGCAATATTTGCACCGGCAACATAATCACCATCAAATCCATAGCGGGCAGCCGTTTCGATCGCATTGGCATGAATACTCTTCATGATGTTATGCAGACGCTCGTCAACCTCTTCACGCGTCCAGGACAGACGCAGACTGTTTTGCGACATTTCCAGACCGGAAACAGCTACACCACCAGCATTGGCAGCTTTTCCAGGACCATAAAGGATCTTGGCTCCCTGATAAACTTCAATTGCATCTGGATCAGAGGGCATGTTAGCACCCTCTGCAACCACAAAGCAACCATTCTTTATAAGTGTTTCGGCTTCTGCTTTGTTCACTTCATTCTGCGTAGCGCAAGGTAGTGCAACATCACACTTCACATGCCAGGGACGTTTGCCCTCGAAATATTCGCCACCAAATTCTTCAGCATATTCCTTTATGCGACCACGACGATTATTCTTGAGATCCATAACCCAGGCTAGTTTGTCTCGATCGATTCCGGCAGGATCATATACAGTGCCAGAAGAGTCGGAAAAAGTGACCGGTTTGCCACCGAGGTCAATGACCTTTTCGGTTGCATATTGGGCTACGTTTCCACTACCTGAAATAGTGACAGTTTTACCTTCAAAACTATCACCCCTCGTTTTCAGCATCTCTTCAGCAAAATAAACTGTTCCATAACCAGTGGCTTCCGGACGGATCAAACTTCCACCCCAGTTTAATGCTTTTCCGGTTAAAACACCTTCAAAGGCGTTACGGAGTTTTTTGTACTGACCAAAAAGGTAACCGATTTCACGGCCACCAACACCAATATCACCAGCTGGTACATCTGTGTTAGGACCAATGTGACGAAA
>JABMPR010000091.1 GCA_013202895.1 bacterium
TCACAATTCTGCTGATGCGACCACTCAAGTCCATTTTCAATAGACGTGAGCGCGGTGTGTCTGCAATCCACAGGCTCTCATCGATCCAGGCGATCCCAACGGCTTTATAAAAAGAGTCTCGCTGAGGTTTAATTTCATCGATCTTGCCATTTGCCTGCAGAACGACCACGCGATCATTCATGGCATCCAGGACAAAAACATCACCTTTATTGTTGCCGCATAAATCTGTTGGGAAATTAAAATCGGCTTCATTGATCTGCACTCGTTTCAGATTTATTTCCTGAGCCGCAAGTAACTGCGCGAGGCAGAAAAAAATGAGCAGGTACTTTTTATTTATCATTAGGAATCGCAGTGTAATACTTATTCAAATACAGAAGGGAAATAAAATGTTTCATACTTCTGGACCATGCCAACCACGGCTGAATGGAGCATTTCATCCTGGCGTTCGCCTATGAAACCTAGCCCTTCCCAGGGAAAATCGGTTTCCTCACTATGGCAACTGATACAATCCCTGGCATTCTTGCTGATCAGTACCTCCGCTTCTTGCCGAACAAGAGCTTCGTCCACCTGCTCACCAGCGATTACCGCTTGACGATACTCAAAGTAGGCTGGTGCGTTGTAATTTGTATACAACCTTGTTTTTAGACTGCCATCAACAATAACGGGAAGTATTTTGCTTATAAAATTATGCGCCCCTGACATTTCACTTTCAGTAATATTCAGGATTCCGTAGGGTCCTTGGCGCGTGATGGAATTATCCACCCCAAAATTATACCAATCGAAGCTAATCGTGCGTCCCGGTTTTTCGTCGATGTGGCAAACCAGACAAGTCAGGTAACGTGAATGTTGATTATTGAAAGCCCTGGTTTTTACATCTTTTGAATGGGGCCAGATTGAATGACACGTTAAACAGTTTTCCTGTTCTTCGATAGGTAAATAATAGCGTTCTTCGGCGGAATGGAAGTGCTTCTTTCGATTTTCATAATTGTCATAATAATTGTTCAATTGTTCAATATAATTGGGAAATGAGTTATCCGTCGCCTCTTCCACGATGGGAATATTTTCATGTGAAACAATGGCATTGATCAAAGAAATAGACAATAGGGTACCCAGCATCAAAGCTCCCAGACCGTAAAGTAACTTCAGAGTGCGGTTCATGATGAAGCCTTTTCTTTCGCTTTAATCTCTTCTAATTCAAGTGGATGTTCGTGTTCCATCTCCTCTTCCGTGAGCGTTCCTTTAAACCAGACCATATTTGCAGGCCAGACTCGGGGATTAAAATGAACATTATAAAAATGCCAGATGATAATTGCCAGAAATGCCAGTAAAGCTTCGTCACTGTGGGCAATATAGGCAATTTGGATGACCACACCTGGAAGCAATCTGCTTACCTCTTCAGGAAACCATAGCACCAGCCCACTTCCAGCCATAATGAACATGCCCCAGAATACTGCCCAGTAATCAAATTTTTCGATATAGGAAAATTTGTGAAATTTTGGACGCTCTTCTGATATAAATAAAAAGTATTTCAGGTTCTGATAAATATCTCGAGCATCTTTCATATTGGGTAACAGGTAAAGCTTCGAAAATGGAGCTCTTTTTATGATAGTGTTGTAAAAGATATAGAAGATATGAAATCCAAAATCAAGGATCATGACCGCCGCTGAAAAGCGATGGATTACTCGAGCAGTATCAATACCACCAATCACAGAAAAAACCATTGTCCAGAATGTGCTCTCAGGAAATTTTATGGGAAAACCGGTTAACACTAAAATAATGAATGGCACAAACATGAATATGTGCTGCAATCGTTGATTTCTGCTGAAACGGATATATTCGCGACTCATTATTTTTTTCTCCCCAGCATGATATCTCCTACCCACCGTCCAAAGTCCAGGAGAATGTGTGCAAAAAGTAGAGCCATTACCCCGGCTGTTAATATTATAAAGCCCCATTCAGTGTAGAAGAGCACTGGGTTATTCTTCATAGTAGGTTTGGAATGAATGGCAGCAGCAGCAAATTTCGGGGTGGCATCGCTATGACAGTATGTATTTGCACTACATGTCATCTGAATATTATTGGGATGGGTGCTTGAATTAGGATCATCAGCCGGCAAATTTAGATGATTCCGGTGGCAGTCCATACAATTGGCAACCTCATCCAGGCCCCGCTTGAGCGCTTTGCCATGGAAGTGATTTTCATAACCAGCCACCTGGGTCAGGTTGATGTCAAAATCCCTCATATAGCTTTGATTTCCATGACAGGATGAACAGAGCGCAACCACCTTAACGGAGGCGGCGGCAGTACGATGGCCTGAGTGAGAGCTCACATGCAGTATCACACCAGCCAGTCCCTCGTCTTCGTGACAGCGTGTACAATGTGTACTATTTTCAGATAAAACATCCTCTTCTATCACATTGCGGAATGTGTTGTTATGGCAATATTTACACTCTGGTTTGGAAGCATTCATTGCAGCGGTATGTTCAGGATTATATCCGTGGGCGCTAATGGCGTGTGTTTCGGATTGGTCAAAATGAGAATATCCGGTGAGTGCAAAAGGTTTTGTGATATGACAAGATTTCGAACAATCAACTTTTTCTGGTTCTTCGGGATGCGGAAACTGAGTTATGTCTGTGTGACAATCCCGGCAAATTACATTTCGATGAGTTGAATGCTGATAGGCCTTAGAAGACACCTCAAAGCTCCTAAAGCTATTTCCTTCCGCTGAGATTCCTAAAGTTGCAAGACCGTGACACAGGTAACAGTTCTCGGCATCAGCCTGCTGTCCCATTCCCGTTTGACTGATAGATAGAAATATCCCTAAAATTAATACGAATGAATGCTTATAAATCATGGCAGGCATAACATAGGTTCTCTTTTGCTAAGCGTAAGAAACGCTGATTATCACCATCACCTTCAAACACAACCTGATCTAAGGCAAGTGTCCCTCTATTGTGGGTGTAGTGGCAGGTGTTGCATTGTGTACGATTGTCTTCTGAGAGAGGTAAAGTGATGTCAAATTTCTTTTGGGTCTCCAATCGAGATTCATTATGCCCCTCTTACGATACTGATTTTGGAACTTGATTTTGGTTTAATCAATTTGCGGAATGACACGCTGATTGGAAACAATTAGCTCCCAGAGTTACATACTGATTCGCATTCAGCTCTCCTTCGAGTACATCCCCGTTTAAATCAAATTCTGTATCTGAATTCTTTAAAAATACATCAGCGTTAATGATAAACCTATTTGAGTCATGATAATGACAGCTTAAGTAGCAATTTGATGCATCGTAAGAACTTGAGTCTGGATCAAGCCAATCAGTGTCCACCAGGGTCCGAGGCGTCCAGCGATTGATGCTATGGGGACTGGTGTATTTCCAGGTTTCCATTGCTTCATAGTTACTCATTAGATCAATATTCCATGGTGAGTTCTTAAAGGCATCCTTTGAAACCGGAACGTGTCGGACAGTAATCCACTCTGACTCAGAATGCACTTGCCCATCAACGAGATAATTAGGATTGTGACCAAGTTTGAAGTCAGGATAAACCTGAAAAATTCCAGTGTTATCTGCCTCATATTCTGATTTCCAACCGCCTGCGTGACAGGTGTTACAACTCGTGTATTGTTGGGAATGACAGGCAAAGCAGGCTAAATCAACGCCGTCAGCTCTGTTTCCGTTGGGCCAGTGCTTTAAATGAAAAGCATTGTCATCATCATCATCTTGATGGCAATCTACGCATTGGGGTAAATCGGTTACTTGATAACGTGATGTATAAACCGCATCTGAGACACCCCCACCGTGAAAATCTTCCTGATGACAATTCAGACAGGTGAATCCAAAATCGTTATGAACATCAGGTAGGTTCCCTGAGACTCGATCCTGATTTGCATTCCAGTCGTCACCGATACTAGCCCCATGGCAAGCGATACATACCACTGCTGCATCCGGTGATCGATTAAACCTGTGACTATTGCCAACTGATTGTTTCTGAAATCCGCCACCAACAATGTTTGGGATACTCACATGGCACTGTCCACATGTTGTATGACAACTGGCACAATCCCGTGAGAATCCATCCTGAATATCTGTGGGACATTCATCAAATGAGGAATATCCATTGCGTAATGCAACATGGGCTTTCTCACCCCACAAGTTGCTATGCATGCTGGTCTCATTACGGCGCACTTTATCACCGTGGCATAAACCACCGCTGCAGCCATATTCACCGATAGCTGAGGGATCACGAATGACACCCGAATGTCCTGCCCGGTAGGCGGAGGTATCATCTTCCGCATCGACCGGAGATAAACCGCCGTGGCAACCTGTACAGCCTATGCGGGCGTGGGTTGAATCAATATCCTTGAATGATCCTATCGATAGCTCAGCATTCAATCTTATCCAGACTTTCTCTGTAAGCGTCCACGAAGGAGCTCCTCCAGCATGGCCAGGGATTCCGTACTCCTCTGCAGGGCGCTCTAATCCAAGATCAGATATTATCTCAGAAAGGGTTGATTCATTGGTATGACAGCCTTCACAACTATAATCCAGGAGACCAGCTTCGTTCTGTGGATTAATCGCATCGCAACCCCAAAATAGCGTGCTCAGTATTGCCAGCCCAAGGATTAGAATTCTTTGTGTTATTCGCATTTAAATTTCACCGCTAGTATTTCTTTTAAATTATCTACATTTAATACCTGATGATATACAATACAAGTCCTACAATTATCTACTTTAGATTTGCAGGGTACATCTTCATAATTCCAGCAAGGTTTACAGCTTTTGGTAGTTGCCGGACATGCTTCAAAATCTTCAAGAGGGCATTGCTTCATTTCATAACAGGGTAAGAGAGATAATAAGTATCTTATTCCTGCAAAGTTTAATTTATTTTCATGAATCTGTTTTTGAATACAACCGATCCAATCGATATCCTTTTCAGTATATCTTCGATGCCCTGAAGATAACTTATATGGAACAAACAAGCCTTCTCGTTCATATAGACGCAATGACTCCACCGAGAGCCCCAACTTTTGAGAAACAATACGTGGTGAAAATAGGACTTCATCGGGAAGATCCACTCTATAATTATGTCCCGACTGGACTCCAGCACAATTAAAATTGTTAATTGGTTTTTCCATATTTTGAAATACTGTATTTACAAAGGATGTGCCAAGTGTAATCGAGGCATAACTCTTAGTATCATATTCATCTATCCACATAACTATTTTACAATTGGAAAGTATTATAGCCGTGTGACAGTATTTGACTAGTGAAAAAATTATCAGCCACAATCGATTCAATTCCCAATCCAATCTGAAATTCGAGAACTCTTTCTCCAAGATGTGAGAAAAATTGACATGGTCTTTCTAATAGACAGGAGCCCCAAACTTACTATAATAGTCTGAATGGAATATCTTAATCCAAAAAACCCGCGGGTCATGAGTGTTGATTTTTTTAACGCCGATGCACAGGACCTTGCTCAGGCATTGTTGGGAAAGATAATTCAGGTTCGCCAGAATGATCTCTGGCTTATGGCCCGGATTATCGAGACTGAAGCCTATTATCTTAATGATAAAGGGAGCCATGCCTGGTTGGGTTACACTGAAAAGCGGAAAGCGCTGTTTATGCCCCCAGGAACAATCTATATGTATTACGCTCGAGGTGGGGATTCTCTTAATTTTTCTTGCAAAGGCAAGGGTAACGCTGTCCTTATCAAATCCGGCTACCCTGTAGCAGCAGAAATAAATGATCTGCGAAATATCAAAATAATGGTGAAAAACAACCCTACTATTCAGGGGCTACCCCGTGAACTGGCGAGGCTGTGCGCCGGACAAACACTTCTCTGTAAGGCACTGGGTCTGAAGGTAGCTGTTTGGGATGGTCGAAAACCGGATCCCAATCTATTCAGGGTGGTCGATGACGCTTATCAACCATCACAAATTATTAATACGAGCAGATTAGGTATTAAACCTGAGCGAGATGGACATTTGCACTATCGCTTCATCGATGGTCGTTTTGCGAAATTTTGTACAAAAAATCCTGTAAGTGTTCGGAACTGGCAGAATGGTAGAGAATACACTATCTTGCAACCATGAATACAAGAATTTTTACACTACAGTTATGTGCAATTCTCCTCATTTCCTCATTGAGCCTGGCTTCACAGAAGGCAAATAAAGCCAATCTTGAAGAACAACTTCTCGCTCAAGGATTGGTTAATATCCAAAAGCTTAGTCCGGGTATTCTGGTTGAATTGAAATACTCCACAACAGACAATTTTCTGGGTGCTGATACTTATGGTGACTTAGTAAATTGTTATTTGCAGCCCAAAGTAGCTATCATGTTGGGGCAAGCCCATGCGCTGTTGAAAAAAGCTCATCCTGAACTTACTCTGTTGGTTTATGATGGTGCTCGTCCCCGGTCGATCCAACGAAAAATGTGGGCACTTGTGGTTAATACAGATACCCAGGATTATGTTGCGAATCCGGATAGAGGCTCTGTTCATAATTTTGGCTCAGCAGTTGATCTGACGATAGCATCTAATGCTGGACAAGCTCTTGACATGGGTACTTCATTTGATTATTTCGGTGATCTGGCACAGCCAAAATATGAGGAAAAATTTCTAAAAGCTGGCAAATTAACACCACAACAGATCAAAAATCGGAAGCTGCTCAGAGAAGTAATGACCAGAGCCGGATTTCAGGCAATATCCATTGAGTGGTGGCATTTTAATGCTGTCCCGATGAAAATTGCCCGCACACAATATTCCATTATTGAATAAAGGTTTTACATGCATAAAAAACATTTTTTATATATAATAGCATTTATTATTGGATCAAATTTGATCCATGGTATGTCAAAATCTGGTGATTTGCCTGTTGATGAGTTCGCCAGACGCCGGGCAATCTTTATTGATGAATTACGCGATCTAAATGCCTGTGCTATTTTGCACGCCGCTCCCGAACATATGCGCAATATGGCTGTCAATTTTGGCTATCGCCAGGATTCGGATTTTATCTATTTAAGCGGCTGGTCCCAGGCCAATGCTATTCTGCTATTGACGCCTAAGGCTGATGATACTGAAGCAGCAGAGGTGACTCTATTTGTCTCGCCCCGAAACCCCAAATATGAGGTATGGACTGGACCTAAAAAAGGTCTTGATGAAGCCAGGGAGCTTCCAGGCATAGATCAAATATTCGATTCGGATGATTTTTTCGAAAAATATCAAAAATTGATTACTGGTTATGAGCGATTGGTTGTCTCCTATGGAAATGATGCTGAATTTCAAGCCGAGTTGAATAGCTCCATGGAAAAATCTCGCCAGCACCCGAGCATTATTCAGGAAGCCTCCTCGCTAATCAAATTTCATCGGCTTATAAAGTCCGAATCGGAAATTCAAGCGATTGAAAAAGCAATCCATATTACCGGGGAAAGCCTGAAAGAAGTTTTCCCTCAAATCCCAAATCTCAGTTTCGAATATGAAGTTCGAGCGGAGATTGAACGCGGTTTTACAAAACGCGGAGCTGTCCGCCTGGGTTTTCTATCAATAGTCGGTGCTGGCAAAAACGCTACCTATCTGCATTATGAGGAATATACAGGGAAGATTGAACAGGGAGATCTTATCCTAATGGATGTTGGAGCTGAGTGGAATTATTATTCAGCCGATATCAGTCGGACAGTTCCGATCAATGGAGTTTTTAATGCAGAGCAGGCCATAATTTATCAATTAGTCCTGGATGCCCAAACAGCAGGCATCGAAAGCATCAAACCAGGGGTTGCCTTCCGAGAACCACACAATATAGCCGTAGAAATTGTTACCCAGGGTCTGGTTGAGCTGGGACTTCTGGACGGTGACCCTAAAAAACTGATTGAGGATGAAGCATATAGAAAATTTTTTATGCATGGCACTTCGCACTGGCTTGGTCTTGATGTCCATGATGCTGGTAGCTCTGTAGATGCTGCCGGAGATCCACATATTCTGAAGCCAGGTATGATTCTCACAGTCGAGCCAGGCATCTATATATCTGAGACCGAAGATGTTGATTCGAAATGGTGGAATATCGGTGTCCGTATAGAGGATGATGTTCTGGTGACAGCCAAGGGATATCGTCTGCTGAGCGCCTCTATACCCAGATCTATAAACCAAATTGAAGCACTCATGCAGCCTTGATAGGCTACTGATTTCTCAATATGTTAAACGTTTGACATGCGAATAACTGCCGACTATATTGCGCGGCTTTGACAATGAAGATTAGTTTAAACACAATGCCGAGAGGCAGATCAGAGCAGATTTTTGACAGCTTAGTGCAATTGCAGCAGGATAAGAGTATTACATGGACTCCACTCCAATTTGAACTCAAATTGGAGATCGATCGTTATGATAAAAATTTTTATTTAAATGGGAACGTTACCTGTACCGGCAATTTTATTTGCGAGTCCGGTATGGAGGAATTTAAGGATACTCTATCCGGGAATTTAAAAATCTTACTCATCTATGATTCAAAATTACCTGAGGACCTTGAAACCGATGAAATCATTCTCATTCCAGCCCATCAGCCAGAATTTGATCTTTACCCATTAGTACGTGAAGCGTTGCTGCTCGCTATCCCTATCTCACATGTGTGTGGACCAGATTGTGAAGCCGGCAAGGCTCTACAAAAAAGTATCCAACCTGGATCGAAAATGGATGAGCGTTGGGCTAAGCTAAAAGATATGTTCAATGAATAGGAGAATTTAACTCGTGGCTGTACCAAAAAGAA
>JABMPR010000092.1 GCA_013202895.1 bacterium
ATTTTCAGTCCCCTGCTCTACCGACTGAGCTACCTGGCCACGGTATGCTCTTCCAGAAAGAGCGCGCAATAATAAGATGTGGGTACTCGTCCCACAATAGCTATTTTTTCATCAAACTATCGATGGTTTTCCAGGGGACTTCAGACATCTCAAAAATGTAATGCCAACCCCTGATAGAGCGGGTTCGACTCACAGAAGAAAACAATCCAATTATATCCCCACCTGCGTTAATAACTGGCGCCCCACTCATTCCGCGGATAGGGATCGCTCCCGCAACTGGACGCAATATATGAGGATTCATCAACAACCTATCACAGATCACTGCCAGGGGATATACCCCTCCCCGCTCTACTTCACGTACATGCACAACCCCACCCGTATTATCATGACCTAAACCACCAGGAAAACCTATGATTAACACATCATTACTGGCAGATTTTTCAGAGGCGGGTCCCAGGCCATTTGCCAAGTAAGGAACTACAGGTTGAAGGATAGCCCAGTCCTTTGAAGGATGAACCTTATCATCGAAATATTGTTGAACGACTTCCAGCAAAAGTTCATGACCTGAAACGAGTCGCGCGCTAACTTTCTGAAGTGTAGCATCCTCTAAATCAAATCCATGGCCTGCTGTTAAAATAAAACGACCGTTTTCAATGAATACACCGCTTTGTTGGACCCGCTCGAACTCCTCATCCTGTGTTAGAATTTCAAGAAAAATAACCAGAATCTGATCGCTGCTTTCCTGATACACCTTATCCAAACTAGGAAAATTAACCATGGCAGAGTCAAGCTGAATCTGACCAGCCTGATACATATCCCTGATTTCGATTACAGCTTTCTCCCGGTCAAACAGCTCTGGAACAAGGGTTTGAGAACCACAAGCGACCAGCAGGAAGGATAATGGTAATAGGTATTTCACACCTAAAATTTTTCACCCTGCTCTTCGCGGATTTTACTCCCCGTCGGTCGAATTCTGCCCCAGATGCTGTAAATAATCGCAATAGCCGCTACGATCTGTAATGTTGAGCCCCAAAAACCAATACTATCTGCAAGTCCCCTGGGATAAAAGCCTTGAAAAACTTCCGCCACAAAACGTATTAGGGTGGCTACCGTGAAAATCCAGTAACTGACTCTGATTACATCAGGGTTGTATCTTTTATCTTCCTTGCTGGCCCTGGGAAAAAACCAGATAGCCACCCCTAGAATCATCATGAACATACCTCCCATCAGGAGGACGTGTGAATGAGCCTGGATCAGATTAAAGGGCATGGGCCATCCAAAAAGTCCGGCGGAGTAAATATACAAACCTGATATCATACCCAGGATGAAGAAAGCAAACGAGGTCTTGATGAAGTAGCGCACAGAAGTGAACATATCTATTGATCCTCTCTCTTGAATTCAAGATTAGCTAGCAGGTTAAATTAGCTTCAGATACCAATTAAAAAGAAGATGTTTTACAAAAGCAGGGAGCGTGTAATTTCACGCATGAGTGATCCAAAAATCCAACTTAAGAACTTTAGCCAGAGTGAACTGGAGGACTGGGTGAAATCCAGAGGCCACAAAGCTTTTAGAGGAAGACAGCTTTTCCAGTGGATCTGGCAAAAAGGGATTATGGAATTCTCTGAAATGACAAATTTGTCAAAAGAGTTGATTCAGAAACTTGAACAAGAATGTAGTCTGGAACTCTCCAGTGTGAGTCAGATTCAGACCTCGGAAAGTCAGGGCACATCAAAATTTCTGATCCGGCTTAATGATGGTAAATTTGTCGAAACAGTTCTCATTCCCGAAATGAATCGAGTCACCGTTTGTCTCTCATCTCAGATTGGCTGCGCCCTGGATTGTGATTTTTGTGCCACTGGAAAAATGGGCTTAAAACGGAATCTGACCAGTGGAGAAATCGCAGATCAATTGCTGCATGTCAGGCGTTTCAGCCCACGTCCTATAAGCAATATTGTCTATATGGGGATGGGAGAACCATTTCAAAATTACGACCAGGTGATCAGGTCCGCGAATATCCTACACTCAGATCTGGGCTTTTCGCATGGCGCCCGTAAAATCACCATTTCCACCAGCGGGCTGGTGCCCAAGATAATGCAATTTGCTGAAGAAGGTCACCGTTACAAACTTGCCGTAAGTCTAAATGCTAGTGAAGACAACAGTCGCTCCCAAATCATGCCTGTCAATAAAAAATGGGACCTTGATAAGCTCATCAAAGCCTGCCAACACTATACGCGTACATCCAGTAATATGCTGACCTTTGAGTACGTTTTATTAGAGGGCGTTAATGATAGTGTGGAAGATGCTAGACGTTTGATGAAGCTTGCGGGTCGCGTTTTTTGTAAATTGAATGTTATTCCATACAATGAGGTGACTGCCGGGTATGCACGACCTTCCAAAAATCGTATAAGCACCTTCTTAGAGGCTCTTAATCGAGCTAAATTCCCAGTCACCGTCCGTTGGAGTCAGGGTGATGATATTGATGCCGCTTGTGGTCAGCTAAGTACGGCCGCACAGCAGGAGGAGTAAAAACTGAAATGAACCAGCAAATCATAAAAAAAGCCGTGTCAGAGATCCGTAAAAAAGGAGCCTTCAAGGCTGATATTGCGCTGGTTTTGGGGTCCGGGTTGGGAAATTTTGTTGAGACGCTAAACGATACCCGCAGAATCTCTTTCTCAGAGATCCCCGGTTTTCCAGTCTCCACAGTTGAGGGACACTCAGGCGAATTGGTGCATGGCTATGTGGATGAGGTTCCAGTACTGGTCAATTCCGGACGGGTTCACTTCTACGAAGGATATGATCTTGAACAGGTTGTTTATCCTATCCACATTTTGAAGGCCCTGGGTGCAAAAACCATCATATTGACCAATGCAGCTGGCAGTATTCGAAAGGATTATGCTCCTGGTGACCTGATGCTGATTACACATTTTCTTAATCAGACCGGCAGATCCGTATATCGGGATCAAAAAGAACCGGAAAACGTTTTCGATCCAGAAATACTTGAGCGAATTAAGCAACTTGCGATTCAGTCAGGAATCACCCTTAAAACAGGATCCTATGCCGGATTGAATGGACCCTCGTACGAAACCCCGGCTGAAATTAGATTTCTGAGACTCAAACAGGCCGATGCGGTTGGAATGTCAACCATCCATGAGGGCATGGCAGCTTTTCAACTTGATATGAAAGTCGTCGGTATAAGCTGTCTCACCAATTATGCAGCCGGTATTTTGAATCAACCTCTAAACCATGAAGAGGTCATTGAAACCGGGCTGCGAGTGCGAACAGATTTTGCCAGATTACTGCATGATCTTGTTGCTCTATTCTCCATATAAAAAAACCTGCAAAACACCTTATTTAAAACTGGCTATCTGGATAAAAAAAAGATACATATCAATCTGATATGGCGCTATATCAGAATGATGCTAAATTGCTAAGGTTTTGGCACGCTTGAGAAGACAAAATATGCTGG
>JABMPR010000093.1 GCA_013202895.1 bacterium
AAGGCGCCTTTTTCATGGCCAAATAATTCACTCTCCACCAGTTCTGTCGGAATAGCAGCGGCATTGAATTTTACAAAGGTTTCTTCTGCTCGGGCGCTGGCTGCATGGATGGCATGGGCAACTAGTTCCTTACCTGTTCCACTTTCACCTCGAATAAGCACTTTTGCATGGGTTGGACCTACTCGTCGGGCAGTCTCCAATATTGTCTCTATCTGGGGTGAATCTCCCACAAGCCGATATTTATCTTTTTGTGATTGTTGTATTAAAACAGATCGTTTACTTAAGGTCTGTTTTTCTGACAAATTTCGTATGGCAAGTTTTACTCTTGCCAGCGAAAGCGGCTTTTCGAGAAAATCGTATGCACCGATACGGAGTGCATCTACGGCTGTCCCTACGGTAGCATGACCAGAAATCATGATGACATCCAGGCTCTCATCTTGTTTCCTTATGGCTTTCAGGACCTCTATGCCATCCATGCCGGGTAAACGGACATCCAGAAGTACCAGATCCACATTCTCTTTTTGGAGGAGATCGATTCCATCTTCCCCACTGCCTGCTTCCAGCACATGATGACCATCATCTTCCAGAATATCTCGAAGCGTCAATCGGATGTTTTTCTCATCATCAATCACTAATATTTTGATCTTATGCTCAGCCATTTTTTTTAATCCCTATTACTTATGTTAGAGTACGTCTTTAGCCTGCTTATAAGGAAGACTAATCTCAAATGTCGAACCTTTTTCCAGTGCACTTGACACCTGAATATCTCCACCGTGTTGACGGATGATCCGACGCACAATCGCCAGCCCCAGACCCGTGCCTTTTTTCTTGGTTGTAAAATAGGGCTCAAAGATCTTGGCCAGATCTGTTTCAGAGATCCCATGACCATGATCCATAATTTTGATCACAATTTTCTGCTCGTGTACACCGGTTGATAATTCTATATGTGGCTCACCCGGACAAGCCTGAATAGCATTTTGGATCAGATTGACCAGCACCTGTTTCATTTGCATGGTATCAGCCAGGATCGGCTCCAGTTCCCCATCCAGTTTCAATTCGATACGAGCATCGTCTGAATATTGATCACTGATCTCTTTCAATTGTTTATTTAGATCGTAGGATACAAATTTAGCTTCAGGCATTTTGGCAAAACCCGAGAATGCGTTTACAAGGGCCTGCAGGTTATCTACTTCCTCGTTGATGACCCCCATGGACTTTTCCAGGACCTCGGATAGATTTTCAGCATGCTCATGATGTTTTGCCTCTAAGCGTTGTGCGGCAAGACGAATAGGAGTTAATGGATTTTTTATTTCGTGGGCCATAGCCCTGGCCATTTCGCGCCAGATCGTTTGTTTTTCAGCTTCGAGAAGTTTTTCTCGACTTTGATTCAACTCACTAACCATATTATTGAAGGATAGGATAAGACTGTTCAGAGGCGAGTAAGCACTCTCCTTGACCTGAATCTCAAAATCACCTGTTTGCAGTTGTTCTGTAGCTATCAGGAGGCGCGCCAGGGGTCGGGTTATCAGCATAAACAAAAATAGAAATATGCTACCCGTGAGGATTACCATGAGTATAACGATTCCGATTGAAAACCGTTGTATATCGCGACTGTAAAATTCACCAGCAATCTCAATCTTATGCAGGTCCTTTAGTACACTTTCAATCTCCATAGTAAAAGTGTCTATTCGACTCGAATCCAAGCTAGTGATATAATTTTTATACACATTGCGAACCTTTGCCTTGGTGGGAAGACCCTCGATCTGTGCTTGGTAGGAAGAAAGATTGCTGATAAAAAATTCACGCATGAGCATGGCTGCGAACAGGGTTACCAGACTAACCAGAATGATGATCTGGATTCTGAAAGATGGCATTATTAATCTCATAGAACCAGTTGTCTTTTCTCAAATGGCTCAGATACGTGCACCGGTCTGATTCGATTCCAGAATGACATCATATTAATTTTTTTTGTGATACCAGGCATATCCATTTCATTCATAAATGCAGAAATTCTTAAGAAATAACGACGGTTATCATCCATCACCCGCATACGGCAGAAGAGGGCATTTTCAATTCTAACCCACTCATCCTTGGCTTGCTCAAAATTAAAAATCTTAGTTGTTTTGTCATTTTCGCTACGATACACCGTATAGTCATCTTCAAGAATTGAGTAGGTGAAACGATGTTCCCACTCGGCAATAGCCACCACAGAATCGGTTTCGACATTTACCAGGTCGACTTCAAAATTGATGACCACTGTATCGCCGGATTCTAAAAGTAAATCAAGATCAGGGGTAAAACTATCGACAAGACGGCCTGAGCAAAACAAACGATCTCCACTTACCTCAAGACGAACGTCCTGAAAATAGGGCTCAGTACCAACCACTGCCGTGAGGAGTAATTGGGACACAAATAGGGCTCCAGTACCCAGCTTATCAGCAAGAAACTGGAACACTAGCGCTTTGGGTCAATCTTTTGTTGTTCTAGGTGCATCGTGAGTGTCATTATTGGATGTCGCCTATCGTTGAAAAAGAATTATTCCAAATTCACATCAATACTTAGGATCTTTCGTTCTGATCCATTCTTTGTACTCTGACAAATAACGAGATGCCATTCGCCATTGTTCGATTCATTAAGATTTTGAATACTCCAACTGGATCCCACTTTCAGAAACTCTTGAGCGATCAAAACCCCTTGAGGGCTTTCCATAAAGTGCAATTGTACAACAGATGGGCTAGAGCAAAATTGATGATCACATATTTCAGCATCAAGCATAACGGGATTACCGGTGGGAATTTCCACTTGGAGATCCTTGGTTAGGAGTGCTGAGAAGAGTGGAGCAACAAGCATAAGACTGATTAGGATGCAGCTGGCCGTTTTATTCACATTTCCTCCACTTCCATTAAATAGGGTGATGCCGGTATCCCAAGGGACACCGGCATCAGATGTATTTTTATATGACTATGGTTTAGAATCCAAACCAGAGACCCAGAGATAGTGTCGGGGCACCAAGTTCGGATAACATTTTCGAGCTGCCCTTAAGTTCATAGGTCTCCTGCGTTGCATCAAGGGAGCTGTTACCTAAAGTGGTTTTCCAACCGTCACTGAAACCATATCCATACAGATAACCATACTCAGCTTTGAGACGCATCCAACCAGTTAATCTGAGCATGACACTCGCTCTTGGATGAACAATGGCATAATTTTTTGAGAAATTTACGACGGTACTTTTAGTATCGATGAGTTCATCACTGAGAGTGATCCAGGAAAATTCACCATCATCCTGGGTTACATCCAGATCTATGCCTGCCATACCAAGACCAAGACCTCCACTAACAACCATCCATGAGAAAGGAGCCAATCTTTTTTCAACGGTTAATCCACCATAGCCCATAGAAAAGGTCACTTTGCGCTTTACGGTAGTAGTCTTGTCAACACTATGTGTGGCATTAGTGTTGTTCTCGAGTCCGCCAAAATTTCCAAATCCACCCAGGAACCAACCGTTCCCAACATAACCCTGACCTGAACCTCCCCACATCATTATACCATCCTTTTTAAAGGGCGTTCCTTGGAGACCAAGCGATGTCATTAATCCTGCAAGGTCGGTGAATTCATCTTGAACCAGCATGGGCGTAAATCCGCCACCACCGAAACCGCGAGAATTCTTACGTTTTTTCTCTTTTTTCTCACCCTTGAGAACAGCTAATTGATGTTCCTTCTCTTTTTTCTCTTTCTCTGGTACGGAAAAAGTTACGACTGTGCTATCCTGTGCTTCATCTCTCCAAAAAACGACCTCAACCTTATCTCCATAATGCTTACTGCGAATCAAGCGCACGAGATGATCTTCATAGAGCACCTTTGAACCACCAAAATACATGATGATATCATCTTCGATTATGCCAGCTTGGTCAGCATTACCATTGTTTACGAGGCCATTAACCAATACACCATGAGCGAAGGGGTAACGCATTTTATAGGCATCTTCAAAATCCATATTGCTGAGATATACACCCATTTTGGGACGTGATCCGCCCTCATCGTCATTTATGTGGATCTTGATACCGGTCTCTATACCGATTTCGTCGAGTGCTTCTTGAACTTCCAGGGCAACTTCATTGAGTTCTTGCTCAACGTCTCTTAATTCTTCCTCAAGGTCCTGATCCATATCCTGTAGGCTATGAAATCTGATTGAGATTTGACTCCCCTCTTCCTGTGCAAATACAGGGGTGGCGATCAATAATGCAACCGTCAAAGCAATCGCACCGAGCAGAGCTCCGGCATTAGCAATGGCGACCACGTTTCCTGAGATTGTACTCCAGGCAGTTTGATGATCTGTCGTTTTAGTCATTTTCTGGTTCCTTTCTAATCTATCGTTTTCCGTTTTCATTGTTTTTGTCCAATTCATTTGCTCATCACAAGGACAATTGCCATGCCACAATGAAAG
>JABMPR010000094.1 GCA_013202895.1 bacterium
ATATTGTATATCACCAGATTAACATTACCAGCTTCTGCAATATCATAACGGATATTGGTTGTTGGGTTGAAGGGGTTGGGATAGTTCTGCAACAGGCTGAAATCTGTTGGTGCTGGTAAGCCAATATCAATAATGCTCACCAGAACCTCACATTCAATCTCAACTCCACCAGGACCTGAAATGATCAGACCCTCAACGGCAAAGTCAGTCGCGCCAGTTGCATCTTCGTCGATAATCTGAACGGGCACGTCCATCAACAGACCAGTGGCCAGATCAATCTGGCCTCCAGTTAAGTCAATGGCCAACACACGCATTGTATTATCAAGCAGTGAGGTATAGACAGCAACACTCTCATTACCTTCACTTAATACAGGCATTCCGAGTTCCACAACGGTCGGGTCAAAAACCAGATCAGCCTGGAAACCAGAGATCATACCTTCATAAGTGACATTTACGGGGATGTTCTGCCATTCACGGTTGTTCTCTAATGTTATAGGATTAACTATAACGGCGACACCTTCAACTCCAGGAACATCTTTTGCAAGACCAGGCATATCAAGAACAGCCTCAATCAATATAACAACATCGAGAATATTGTAGGCTCCATCAGCATTCATATCAAGAACGGCCAATTCTTCAAAAGTTGGCTCTTCTCCTGACTGGGTAACGATTTCAATAAACCTTACGACATCGAGAAGATTCAATTCACCGTCACCATTAAGGTCACCCATGAGAATCTGTTCCTCGATGGTAAAGGGAGTACTCTCGAAATCAGCGAACTCACCACCAGGTCCAACAACAATTTCAGCACCATTAACGATTTGATAATAACCCTCGCCATAGGCACAGCAGATACCATCACCAAATGCATCGTAGATGTTGAATGTGTAGTTACCAGGATCTAGTTCCAGATTCCATTGATATAGCGTACCTGCATTACCTAGATCACCTGGAAAGATGCTTGCTACAATGGTACCACTGGAGTTCTGAATATCCCAGGAGGTTTCACCTGGATAATTATCCGTAAAAATCTCCAATACGTATGGTGCAGGACCTACCCACACATCAAAAACAGCTGGTGTACCATAATTCGGTACTTCATCAAAACCAACCAATTCATAATAATGTGGTCCGTCACTTACACCGGCATCGTTAAAACTCCATTCCCAGATATCTACAGCACCTATTGCGACTCCATCACGGAGAACTTGAATGCCCTCGAGGTCAATACATTCAGAACCATCCATATTAACAACTGGATCTTCCCACTCTAGTGACACGTTATGGCCAGCGACATTGACAGAGACATTTGTAGGTGCACCTGGACCCATATTAGCGCTTGCTTCAACCATATTCGATGGTCCTGAAGCTTCACCGTTGCTATAGGTAGCTGTAACCTCATAGAAAAATACTACGTTTTCAAGTACCGGATCATCAAAGGTAGTTTCAGTTGGGGTTCCAACTAAATCACCATCACGATACACATTATAATTAACGACATCTCGTAGACCTTCTCTATGAGTAATCTGACTCCAATCAATAGTCGGGTCGGAATGTGTTGGGATAAAATCGGAGCCGCTTGTAAGTCCAGCACCCATTGTTCCAGATATATTCTCGCGATTGGCAAGTATATCCTCTTTTGTAATACCTACGGGATCCATCTCTGAGAGCCGTTGTGTAACACTTTGACCGTAAATGGTCGAACGGATCATATAATCACCACCATAACCCAGGACATCACCATAAGTCCAGAATCCGTCTTGCATGGTCACCATATTATCAGGAAAATCCACCCCTCCATCTACACCAAAGCCTTCTGGATCACCTGCAGCTGCCCAGTCCTCATAATGACTTGCAACAACGTAGAAGGGACCTTCCATACCGGTAATATCTGGGTAGACCGTTGCCCAACCGTCTTCAGCAACGGTTTCCTCGTCGAATAGCACCTCACCTGGTGAGCCACCGGCATCGCCAAGAATCATGACCCTTACAGGACCATGGGTAGGATCTGGCCACGGCCAGTATTCATCACCCTCAGACAGAATCTTCACTGATGCAGACAGCACATCGTAAGAGTCAATCGGATCGAAACGCGTACCGTGCGCGAGGCCATCTTCGAATGTTAAGTAAAAGTAGAAAGCGTTTTGGAGAATACCATCGTCAAAAAGGAGCGGAATTTCTTCACCGCCACCACCTGGGAGACGCCAGTTGAGCTCAATATGATCATCGAAATTTCCATCGGCAGATAAATTCTCTGGTGGAGCCTCTCCAATGATTACTTGAACTCTGCTGGATGCATCAGATTCCAATCCGCCTGCATCAAGTGTTTTGATTCGAAAACCATAGCTTCCATCTGCCATGATTTCGATCATTTCAGAGCCTTCCTCAAAAGCATGCATTTCATCATTCATGTATACATTGTATCCAAGCATATCATAGTCAGTTGCATCATCCCAGTCCAGTGTCAGTTCACTGGTAGCGTCATCGACACTGGCTGTCAGATTCTGTGGTACACTTGGAGCATGATTTAATGGTGTGGCACAGGCCTCAACTGAATGAGTCGTCTCATCAGTGTAGACTGCTGCAATGGTATAGCAGTACTCTGTACCATTGGCCAAAACCTCACCAACATTCCAACCATCCAGATAGCTGTACGTGTCATTTGGAAGTACATCAGACACTAAAACACCATCACGATAGATTTCGAATCCATCTAACGTACGTTCTTCTCTGACAACCTCAGGAACATCGATGACCTCTGTAACTTGCTCTAATTGAGCATAGTTCAAGGGGAAGCCACCCTTTGGACCGATAGGTGTTCCCAGATAATGACTTGCTGTCCGGGCCAGCACAATACCACTACCGTCAAATGTCCAACTTTCTTCAGTAGCAAATTCGCCACCTGTGGCGATAGTCGTACCATTTAGTATGAGGTTATAATATCCCTCACCATAAGCACAGCAGATACCATCACCAAATGAATCATAGATCGTCCAGGTGTAAACGTCTGGATCAAGCTCGAATTCCCAGGTATACAGTGTTTCAGAGGCTCCTATAATACCACCGTCTGTTGCAATTAGCTCACCGGAGGAATTGTAAAGAGTCCATGTTGTCTCTCCCCAGAATAGATCAGTAAAAATCTCAACATTGAAAATAGAGACCACTTCACCAGGGGCAGCCCAGGTCAGGAAGACCTGTCCGTCAAGACCGGATTCTGCGTTAGGACGTTCCGGAGGAAGATTACCAACTGGTACCTGAAGAACCTCACTTGCATCAGATTCAGCATCTTCAGCATCAACTGCAGTTACATAATATGGATATACACCACTATCAACTACGTATTCTGTAAATGTGGTTTCAGTTTGAGTAGAAATCAGTACATCATTGCGATATACATTGTATTCCGAAAAATCATAATCAGTATTTGCATCCCAATCCAGAGTGACATCATGATCATCCACGAATGCTGTCAGGTTCATAGGAGCAGCAGGTGCATGGTTCATTGGGGTGGCACAGGCTTCATTGGAAGCTGAGTTGCCATCATCATACACTGCTTCAACGATATAACAGTATTCAACACCATTAGGAATATACTGATCTGTGTACATCAGTGTCTCAACTGGTAGTTCTTCAGAAACCGCAACGCCATCGCGATAGACCATGTATCCGGTCTGCACACGTAGATTCACGGTTCTTTGTGGAGCCGAGGACATTTCCCAGGGCTGCAACTCAATACCATCGGCAGCAAGTTTTTCAATCTCATAAGCAGGATCTTCTGCAACATATTCACTACGTCCAGCAGATTCTGTAACGGTGATACCATAATTTCCTGTGGAACCAGAGTATCCGTCGACTACGATTAGATAAAGCCCTTCAGGTAGAAAAGCTCCTTCAATAGTGGAATACAGAGCGGAGTATTCACAAGTGAAATCATCATCATAATAACCGGTGGTTGTGAAGCAATCCTCATTGAAAATTTCAAGCTTCGTATCGTAATCAGTTGCAGGATCACAAAGAGTAATGTCTATGGAACCATCCTCAGGCATCCATAATTGATATACATAGTCTTCACCATCACCACCACTTACATCAAAGTCATCACCCATACCAACGTTGGTACCGGTTGTGTTGAAGGGTAGTGCAGTGATTAGCTCATCAGCACAGTCCAAAAGACCTGGCAACTCATCACCTGGTGCCGCCCATTCAAGATAGACCGTTCCATCAAGACCTGATTCAGCATCCAATCGCATTGGAGGCAGGTTACCCGCAGGCATTGAAACTTCATCAGACGCATCAGATTCAGCATCTTCAGCGTCAACTGCAGTTACGTAATAGTGGTAGATACCGCCGATTGCAACTTCGTCAACATAGTCTGAAGTCAGGCTCTGATCGAGCAAAACATCATCACGGTATACATTATAACTAGCAAAATCGTAATCGGTATTGTCATCCCAGTCCAGGGTAATCACAAAACCATCAACCACACCCATCAGACCTGTTGGCATTGCTGGGTTGTGATTCACTGGTGTGGCACAGACTTCCTCAGAAGCTGAATTACCATCATCGTATACTGCTTCAACGATATAGCAATATTCCACACCGTTTGGAATATACTGATCTGTATACATCAAGGTTTCCACTGGTAGTTCTTCAGAAATGGCAACGCCATCGCGATAGACCATGTAACCGGTCTGCAAACGTAGATTCGCTGTTCTCTGAGGAGCGGATGACATTTCCCAGGGCTGCAGTGTAATGCCATTGGCTGCAAGTTTATCCAACTCATAGCCAGCATCTTCAGCAATATATTCGCTGCGAGCAGCAGCTTCTGTCACATTGATTTCATAATTGCCTGTGCCTCCACCAAAACCGTCGACAACGATTAAATAAAGACCTTCAGTTAGGTAAGCTCCAAATATTGCGGATTGGAGACCACCAAAAGTGCAATCAAAGTTATCATCATTATAGAGACCAGTTGTTGTGAAACAATCCTCGTTGAAGATTTCCAGCTTAGTATCAAAATCGGTGAATTCGCTACAAAGCGTAATGTCGACACTACCATCACTTGGCATCCAAAGCTGATATGCATAATCTTCACCATCACTCGCCTGAACGTCAAAGTCATCACCCATGCCCACGTTAGTACCTGTGGTATTAAAGGGTAATTCCGGGATCAATTCGTCGGCGCAGTCCAGCAGACCTGGTAAATCATCACCAGGACTTGCCCATTCAAGCTCTACCGTTCCATCCAAACCGGATTCAGCCGAGAGTCGCATAGGTGGTAAATTCCCCACAGGCATTGAGACAGCATCAGATTCATCTGATTCTGCCTCTTCAGCGTCAACAGCAGTAACATGGTAATGATAGATACCGCCAATTTCGAGCGTTTCAGAAAAATCAGAGCTCACAGGAGAACCGACCAAAACATCTTCACGATACACTTTGTAATGATCGAGATCGTAGTCCGTATTGTCATCCCAGTCCAAGGTCACAAGAAAACCGTCAACCACACCCTGCAGACCTGTAGGCATTGCTGGGTTATGATTTTCAGGCGTAGCATAGACTGGTGAAGTATTGGCACTGCCATCATCGTAAACGGCTTCGACCACATAAGCGTATTCAACGCCGTTTGGAATGTATCCGTCCATGTATCCTACGGCATCAACAGCTAATAGTCCAGATACATCTACACCATCGCGATAAATCGTATACCCGGTTTGCTCGCGTAGCTCCCGCGTGTTATTAACCAGGATGGTTTCTTCAATAATATTTAGGCTGGCAATATTTTCAGGTGTGTAACCTTTTTCGCCAGTGGGTTGACTATCAAAGTGACTCCGACGAAGTGCCAGCATACCGGCTGGTCCAAAAGCAACACTTTCAGAAGTACCAAATTCGCCACCTGTTGCCACCAAAGAACCGTTTACGGTAAGATTGTAATAGCCCTCTCCATATGCACAACAAATTCCGTCTCCAAAACTATCATAAATAGTAAAGGTGTAATTACCTGGTTCCAATTCCAGATCCCAGGTATACAGGGTCGCTGGTGCATCAATTTCACCAACACCATTTGTTGCTACAACAGTACCAGAAGCGTCAACAATGTCCCAGGAAGTTTCGCCATAGTAATTGTCGGTAAAAATTTCAATTGTCGTGAACATCAGCTCAGCACCTGGCGGCATCCAGGCCAAGTACACTTGTCCGTCCAGACCGGATTCAGCCGTGGGGTACATGGGTGGCAGATGTGAGACAACATTAAAAGAGTATAAGTGATCAGGGGCATCATCGGGAGACAAGCCTTCATTGCCATCGTTGTCAAAGGCGGAAACGTAGTATTCCACCAGACTGCCGAAAGCTTGACCGGGGATATCTCCCGTCCAAACGTTTCCACCAGTATTGGTCATGGCGGCTTCTATAAAAGCACCACCATCTACACGATAAAAGATGGAGGCACTGACAACAGTTTCATTGTCTGTGATGGATGCGTCAATCGGATAAGGACCTACTTCATCCTGAGTATAGATCATGGTTGTTACACCATCGATGACAGGTGCTAACACATAAAGCAGGGCCGAGGCCGTGACAGTTAGTTCTGCAGTATTATCAGCAGTTCCCGTGATTGTATACGTTCCTGTAGCCATTCCAGGTGTTGTAGGGGTAAGCGTGACATCCATTACTACAGACGTTCCAGCCACAACGGTGACAGGTGCTGTCAATGTTGTACTGAAATCTGCTCCGGTGACAACCAGAGAAGTAATATCATAATCTGCATTTCCCAGGTTTGAAATGCTGACATCCTGGGATACAACGCCGTTATTAATGTCTATATCACCAAAATTAACATTCTGGGGAGAAACAGACATATAAGAACCTTCCATATCCTGGAAGAGGTAAGTCGCCGAAATTCCAAAGTTTCCAACAAGGGTTGGATCGCCTGCAACAGCATCATTTATGGTTGACCATGCGCCTGTGGTTACCCAGTTGCGATCGATATAGTTTGTTTGGAGATCATTGGCAACCCCCATCCAACCACTAGAATTTTCCCAGACGACGATATAATAATCACCACCTGAAATTGCTAAATTATCAAAAGTGACGTCAAATTGCTGTGTCGTTCCGTCAGGACTTGATAAATCCATGGGGGCAGATTCCCAGACTGCTGTTCCATCGCCAGGGCCAAGCGGCAGGGATGGTGGGCCAGCAATGCCGGCGGCTTCATCAAGATATATACTTACAATAGCAGCTAATGTAGATGCATCACCCTGTGTGTATATGGTAAAGCCAGTTAGAAAAATAGGAGTATCGGCACTGAAACGAACACCAAAGGCACAAGCGCCTCCACAACCAATCTGACCCTCAAAACTACCATCATGGTAAGCGAGAATCTCGTCACGCAGAGCACTACCGGCTACCGTGGGTGCATTCCAATCTATGTCAAGCTCACCACCAATTGATGTCTTGAAGCAGACATCGCAGACTGCGTTAGGATTGATATTCTGGTCCGCAAAGGCCCCTGTTGTCATGAGCATGACTAGCATTAGAACCCATCCAGTAGTAAACAATCGTTTCATTTTGAACTCCTTCATATTGATTATTAATCTTCTGCTTCAGCTATAATTTTAGCCAAATCTTTTCCCTTGATACTATTTGCATATAGTTAAGTAAGGTATTCTTTCTCCTGTTATAGGTCGCGAATATAGATTTCGGTCAGATTCAATTCAAGTTGATTCACTTAAGCAAATTCCTACGACATGAAAATGGGACATTTTAGTGATCTATGTCAATAAACTTATTCTTTTGTAAGTTTTCCAAACCAGATTCTAAGTGAAACACCCGTTAAGGGCGCATATTTGGGGTTGAAGCCATATTCAGAAACTGGGGTTCTACCTGAGAAATCATGAAAATATCCAAACTCTGCGCCCCAATTCTTACGAAAGTTGACTCCATAAAGCAAACCAAAGAGATGGATGTTATCACCCCAGAGTCCCTTTGGTATGTAAGCATACCTCATACCAAGATATCCATAATTAAAAACGTCTTTCTCAGTCTGCTTAAAGACCTTACCATCACGGCGGACGGTCTTGGTTCGTTTCTTTCTGGATACGTTATAATAGGTGGTTTCAAAGGATGCTTGTTCAGCATAAGTCCCGGCAAAATTGATTGTATGCAGACGTTTCCCCTCATCTCTGAGAACAAAGGTCATATCAACACCACTTCCATGTATGGGCAACATTCCGATCCTGACACCCCCATCCATTTTCTCTCCCATTCCAGTACGATATACAAACTGGGGAATCATATTCTCAGCGGACAAGACCACACCCTGATATTTTTCATCAGGTTTTAAGGGCTCGGGAGAAACCACCGGATGAGAAGTACAGGACATTAGGCATAAAAGCAATAGCCCTAATAGTCGATATATTCTAGATTTTAGCACGTCACTAAATTTCCTCGATGCAAGTGTTGATAACAAGCCTTTTGTTATTCCTTTTTGTCCTGGATTTCACTCTCCTTTTGATCATAGGCGACAAAAACCGTTGTACCAAAATGAAACACATTGAAACGCAAAAGGTTTTTGGTCAAGAACGACTCAGGTTAGATTATGGGCATGGAATCAAAACAACAAATCGTAAAAAACTGGATTTTTCGCTATACCGGAGTTGAATCCGAAGCCTTTGGCGAAAGAATTCTGCTCACAAACTTCAAAAACTATGTAGACAAATTTGCCCGGCGTTTTAATGTTCCTGTGTTTGGTCAAGACCGATCAATGACAGTTGCCACAAACACTGAGGGTTTAAGTATCATCAACTTCGGGATGGGCAGCGCCAACGCGGCGACGATTATGGATCTGCTCTCCGCAGTCAATCCCTATGGTGTGCTTTTTCTGGGTAAATGTGGCGGCCTCAAACAATCAACTGATCTGGGGCACTTCATCTTGCCCATCGCCGCTATCCGGGGTGAAGGAACCAGTAATGATTATTTGCGACCCGAGGTTCCAGCTATGCCCAGCTTCAAAATTCACAAATACATTTCCCAGATTCTTGTGGAAAAAGATTTAGATTACCGAACTGGGGTGGTTTACACGACGAATAGACGCGTATGGGAGCACGATAAGGAATTCAAACATTACCTGCGTGAGATCCGTGCAATTGGGATTGATATGGAAACGGCCACCATTTTTATCACCGGATTAGCCAACGATATCCCCCGGGGAGCGCTATTACTAGTGAGTGATCTCCCGATGGTACCCGAAGGTGTTAAGACTGAAGCCTTGGATCAAAGTGTAACAAAAAAATATGTGGATTTGCATCTGGAAATTGGGATAGAGGCCATGTCACATATATCTGAACAAGGTGAACAGATCAAACACTTTTCGTTTTAAGATTTCCACCCGCAGAGCTCTGAGGGCTCTTAAGAATTAAAAATCAATGACACCTGGTTTTATTCGGTTTCCGTGTACGTTGCAATATTGGGTTGGTACCGTCCCCGGTAAAAAGACCTCCCTTACTGGCGTACAATATTCAGTAGCCAGTTTATGGGTTTCCGAACAAACATTGGTAAATATTACTTCGGTTTCAGGTATATCGAATTCTTCACGCTCCCATTCAAGACTATCATAGACTGCCTTCATAAACTGCGCCCAAATAGGTACCCCAAGGGCAGATCCGGCCATCCCAGGTCCAAGACTGATTGATTGTGTATCCATACCAACCCAAACTGCCGCTGATAAACGGGTGGTGAAACCAACATACCATGCATCCGTAAAACCAGTAGTTGTTCCAGTCTTGCCGCCAGCAGGCTCGTGAAAACCAAAGCGGGTACGGGCGCCCATACCGGTTCCCCGATTGGCTACGGTTTCTAAAAGGGAGAGCATGACATAAGAAGTCCCCCGACCCAGAACTTCTTTCCGCTCCGGTGTATAAATGCGCAAAATGCCACCAAATCGATCCTGGATGGAAAGAATTCCCAGGGGTTCAATCCAGATTCCCAAGCGGGGATAAACCGCATATGCCGCCGCCATCTCAATCGGTCTCACAGACGAAGCACCTAGTGCCAGGGCGTCACCTGGGTATAGTCGGGACGTAATTCCCATGGCCCGGGCTTTCTCAACCACAGCTGCAGGGGCAATTAATTCCTGAATAGTTC
>JABMPR010000095.1 GCA_013202895.1 bacterium
CCAATACCTTCAACTATAACTTCATCGTGCTCGTTTATGAAAGAAATGGCTTTGTTTCTTGGTACGAAAGCCGTAATTTGCTTTCCATTTTTAATAAGCCTGACGCGAACGCACTTTCTCATAGCAGAGTTGGGTTGCTTTGCCTCCAACTGCCTTTTCTCCAAAACAATACCTCTAGCCTGCGGAGAACCTTGCAGAGGATCGGATTTCTGCTTCAACTTAAGAACACGTCGAGTATACCATTTATTATTCCACCTAAAAGTAGACCTTCTCTTCTTGAGCTTCTTTCCGGCATTGAGCCCCCGAGACTTTTTCCCCATATCTATGTGATTAATTGAACTATTTATAAGGGTTTTGTCTGAGCTATCTACAGATGGTACTTCAATCCTCTGACTTTCAAAAGAATTTTAACACTTAATTTTCCTTTTTGCGACCTTTCAACTTTCTTAGGAAGATAACTCTCAGAACGACCCTGAATAATTTTAGTATTTTCTTATACAGAATCAGAGTAATGACCGCTAAAACTGATATTATTATATAAGCAACTTTATCTTCAATTTGTTTGTAAAATCCTACCATAGCTCCAGTTATAGGACTTATGAACCCGCCCGGTTGCTCTTGAATACCAGTCACGTTTCCTTCAACTGTTCCTTCTTGTTGGATTTCAACTGGTAGTTGCTCTCCAGTTTCATTGACTTCTGATTCTGTGACATTAGTCGGCTGTGTAAATGGAACTCCGCCTCCGCCACCTCCGCCTCTTCCTCCTCCTCCGCCAACAGGTGGCTCGGGAGGTGTTGGTGGAGCAACATAACTTTCAATAATTCCAGAATGCTGTAGCCCAGTGATTTTGTATCGGTTTCCGCTCAATATAATTCTGTACTTACTAAATTGAAGATTGCCATTGAAATCTGTTATCTCATACTCATTAGCTCCGTCGCAACCGCTACTTATCTCGCTTATATTAGTTATCTCTGCGTCCTTGATACAAATGATGTTTGCATTAGTATTAATTCTATCCAAATAAACTGTCTTAGTTTCTCCTTCGGAAAGGTTAAGACCTGAGATTATCAAAGAGCCTTCTGTAGAAGTATTTGATTGCTTTTTAATTGTGAGATTACCAAAATTTATAGTTACATTTGCTCCGAGTTCAATTAAAGTTTCATTCCCATCTTTAAATAAGATTGTCGAGTTCTGTGTTTCTACAGATATATTTAGAGTAGTATCAATATTATCAATGTCTCCGATAAATCCATCTCCGTCGTAATCGCATGTGAGCGATTCAGTATAATTATCTGGTCTATCCTCTACGTCAGAGCTTAAATTAGTTTGATTGTAACAGTTGTTTGAATCAATGTAGTACATAATCCAGCTGTCATTTTCCGAGCATTCTCCATGTTCTGCTATCCAGTTTGGTATACAGTAGTCACATGAATTACTTGTATTGAAAGGAGCATTACAGTCAGAATCCAGATTTGTAGTATTGCAACAGTCAGTTGAGTCAGTCCAAGCAGTTGAATATGTATCGTTCGGATAGCATGAACTTTCTTCAGACGTCCAGTTAGGAGCGCAATAGTTACATGTACCTGTTACGTTTGGCGCTGGCACCGTATCCCATTGGAACAAAACACAACTATTTTCATCCACATATGGAGTCATTAATGCGTCATTTATTGTACAGGTGCTATTATCACTAAACACCCAGCTTGAGTCGCAATTATCTACATAAAACAATCTATCTGTCTTATTCTCGTTGTTAAAGTGGTCTTCCGCAAAAATCATTATATTGTATATGCTATCATTTATTCCTGTGAGATTAATCCTAGTTGTAGAACAATTCTCACAGGCAGTTACATTTCTGCTATTGTTTAAATTGTATTTAATCCATGCGCTCTCTTTTAAATTATTTTTCCTGTTCTTAGTTGATACATTAATTATCACCTGCTCGTAATTGCTGAATATATGTCCATCTTGAATACCAACAGTAATTATCGGCAGTCCAGTGATGTTCACTGCGTAATCTTCAACCTCTCCATAATCTCCAGAATAACAAGGTTCTGGTTCAGCATAATACAAAAGATAAACTCTCATCCTTGTTTCTCCAATAGTTGCGTCGTTTGGAATTGGAACAGTGAAATTAGCTGAAAATGTATGATTCCCAGAAAATGTGGCATCACCCAAATCAATCTCTTCGTCTTCTGAAAATCTCATATCTTGATTAAAATCAATCCAAGCTTTTACATAGTCGAGGTCGTCATAGACAGAATGACCAGTTACATGTAGAATATAATTAGTTCCTATGTTTAGCGTTGTAAGAGTGAAATTGGTAAAGTCGCTGTATTCAGTGCTTCCAGATGATTTCAAACCATCGTTTAGTTCAACTTCTATGATATGATCATAGTAAGATTCATAAGGTATTGCTGAACAGTACTCTTGTTTGAGAGTTGCATAATAAACATAATCTTCTATACTGCACTCCCCATACCCAATCTTAAAGTAACCGTCACCATTCCAACTGGAACCCCAGCTATTTTTAGCAATCCAATATTCTCCGCTGTCATTATAACCTACCAAAACTACTGCGTGGGTAGCTGGAGAATCAGTTGAACACTTGTAAATATCACCATCCCAATATCCACTCATTCTTAAGGCAACAGAGAGCGGACCTTCTTCAACCAACCTTTGTTTTATATTCGTAGAAGAAACACGACCATAAGTTCTTACAAAATACGATCTATCTTGCCAATCTGAGCACTTATCTGAGCAAATGGAATTAGCGCAATCATAAGTACAAGCATCCATATTACAACTTCCATTTGAGTGGATACTGCAAGTATTACTATCATATGGGAAGCAATTTTCGTCAGTGATCCCAGTTTCCTGGACATACTTTAGGGCATAATCAGGCCAGCCACCAGTACAAGAACCAGCATCGCTACAATCAGAAACTAAGTTCTCCTCTGATAAATTTAAATCTCCAGAGCCATTTATTTTATACACTGCCTCTACAGCTCCAACTGCTGAAAAAGCCCAACAGCTTCCACACTGTCCTTGGTTTTTGACTGGAGTGAGCCAATTTGTTCCACCAACGTTTCTCCAGTCGAAAGTTGATGGCACATCACTTAATTGCGGTTCCTCTACCCCTTCCACTTTTTTGCTCTTACTCGCTGAAGGATTTTTATCTGATTTTGATTCAGCTAAAACAACCTCATCTTCATTGTACAATCCATCCGCAACAACTTTTTCCTTTAGTTTTATTAAATCAGTAACTGGAACTTCTTCGGAAACACTCCCGGTACTATCAGGAACGCAGACAGCATATTCTTGGGAAAAAGGATTTTCTCCGTCCTCACTAACTTCAACATCGTAGCCCATCTTTTTACAATATGTATAGTCTTGACCACATTTACCCTCTAGGAAATCCCATTGTTCGCAATTTTCACCATTTGGGAATATGCATTCATTATCTGTTGTTTCATATCCTAATTCCAAGCAGTAAACAGTTGCCGGATTCGCCATACCTACTGTAAATACAGTTGGATTTGCTATATTGGATTCTGACTCATAGGAGATAACATCTCCAGCAAAAATTAAAGATACAGTAAGCAATAGAATTAACCAAATTCTACTCATGAACATTCACCTCTTAGATATTCCATTTCATCACATAGTTTACCACTAGGCAACTGGCAATATGTACATGTTTGAGAAAATGTGCAGTCTTCCCCACTTTTGATAATAATTTTGCCACCGTTATTCTCACAGAAAGAAAATTCTGTTCCACAATCCCCAGTAAAAAAATCCCATTGTTCGCAACTTTCACCATCCGGAAAAACACATTGCTCTTCTTTAATAGTGTAACCTAATTCCACACAGTAAACAGACGCAGGATTCGCAATCTGTGTCTCACTTCCGCTTGTGTAACCCTCTTCATCTTCATATTCATTTTCAGAGACACACCCACATACAAAGAATAATAATAGGAATACAGCTAGAACCTTCCCAGCACTTCTGTCCATACAGTGGAGTATTCGACGTGAGTATATAATAATTTATCTAATACAATTAAAACTTCAAACTCTCAATCTGAACGAACCTTTTTTAAACTTCTATTTTCCCCAATTTGTATGATACTAACTAAATCCAAATACATCGCTGGAGTACAGTGTCCTAGGTACCTATGGACTCTGATGCACGACAAGGATAAAATCCCACCACTCAATAAAGTGGACAAGTTTAGGATGGATGAGGGAACTGAAGTCGGAGAACTCGCCACTCAGCTATTTCCTGAAGGTATCTCTGTTCCATTCAAGGGATTCAGAGAGAATATAGACCAAACCAAAGAGCTCCTAAAGAAGAATAAACCACTCTTTGAAGCAGGAATA
>JABMPR010000096.1 GCA_013202895.1 bacterium
CTGTGGTGGTGAGTTGAGCGTCCGTATCACCCGTTTCAAGGGTTGTGATTACATTTCCACCTGATAGGGTGACAGCTTCACTAAAAGTGACTGTAATATCGACATTACCACCCACTTCAACATTGTCCGAGGTGGGACTTGATGTAATACTGGAAATCGTTGGTGCATCTTCATCAATGGTTATTGTGGTTGCACTGACTGTCCCCAGCGTTTCGTTCCCAACCACATCCGTAATGATTGCAGTAAAGGATAGTATTTCATCCCGGGCAAATCCAGTGATACTTGTTACAGATACCTGACTTAGTGCGATTGTTTTATTTGCATCCACAAGAATAATAGAGGTAGGCGTACCAACATCCTCGAAGGTATTCGACCCCACCCTAGCCTGAATCTGAAGGGTTCCCCCCTGCAAACTGGGATCATTAGCAATGGGAACGGTAACATTAATTCCTGTATTTAATTCATTCCAATAATTGGCCACAACAGTACCACCTGTGGTGACTACTGTGGAGACCGTGAAAGCAGCGGGAGCTGCACCATCTATGACAATATCTTTTGAATCATCAATATTGGTTACACCAGAGATATCACTAAGATCTACATCATTTCCAGCCGCATCCTGTAGAGATCCTGCTGAGAGGCTTAAGGCACTCACTGTTAAATCGGAACTGGCGTCACCTGATGTGACAGTATAGGTTTGTGTTGCTGTGGTTGAGCTAGAGATGGATGAGATGATAACATCGGTTGCACTAGCATCATGGTCAATCTCAAAATTTCCACCACTGAGTGTAACTGCTTCACTAAAGGTAAAAGTAAAATTGATTGGGCTCCCAACACCATAGCTTCCACTGGCAGTCGTGGATGTAATTGAACTGAGTGTTGGTATGATTCCATCAATGACAATAGCACTAACATCGCCAATATTATTTCCGACGGGTAAACTGATATCCGCCTGATTACCAGCTGCATCAATTAGATCTACTGTCCCTGCTGATAATGCGAGAGAGCTGACAGTAAGATCAGTGGATTCGTCGTTCTCAGCAATAGTGTAGGTCTGGGATACACTGGTGGTACCGGCGATGGTATTCTCTGTTAATTCAGTAGTTGTATTAAGCGTTGTGACCAGATTGCCACCGCTGAGAGTTACATTTTCATCAAAAGTGATGGTAACATTAATGGCATCGCCAACTCCATATGTTCCATTGCTGGTACTTGAGCTAATAGCAGTTATTGTGGGTGCCGTCTGATCAATTGTAAAAGTATTGGCACTCTGACTACCTGTTGTTGTGTTGCCACCATCATCGGTTATGATAGCCGTAATTTTCAATACAAGATCATCAGCAAAACCAGCAAATCCTTCGACTTCAGCTGCTGACAGGCTGACGGTTAAATTACCTCCGAGATGACCACCGGCAATATCCACAGAATCACCAACATCTACAGCCCCGGAGATATCATTAAAGAAGCCCTGAATCTGAACATTCCCACCGGTTAAGCTGTTGTCAGACGCAATTGGAACCGCAACGGTCATTCCAGTATTCGTATTATTCCAGTAGCTGGCAAGCACATCACCACCCGTAACGGTGACGGTACCAACTGTAAATGCAGCTGGATCGGCTCCATCTATAGCAAGGTTAGATCCATCGTCGATGTTGGTGACACCTGATATATCAGTGAGATCAACATCGTTTCCACCTGCATCCTGCAAAGACCCAGCAGAAAGGCTTAGTGCAGTAACTGTCAAATCATCACTGGCATCTCCAGATGCAACAGTGTAATTCTGGGTCCCGGTTGTTGAGGCTGAAATTGATGTGATCAGAACATCAGTTGCGCTGGCATCGTGATCCACTTCCAGGTTCCCACCACTTAAAGTCACCGCTTCGCTGAAAGTTACTGTAATATTGATAACATCACCTACCCCATAGCTTCCATCTGCGGATGTCGAGGTAATTGAACTGACAGTTGGTACGATACCATCTATTACGATAGCACTGGTCGTTCCCAAATTTGACACGGGCAGGCTTGTATCGAAAGGGTTTCCTGCTGCATCTATCAAATCTGTACTCCCAGAAGATAGAGCCAGGCTGCTCACAGTAAGGTCAGCGGCCTCATCCAGAGCAGAAATAGTGTAGGTCTGAGAAAGTGTTGAAGTGTTTGAAATAGTTGTTTCAGTTAATTGGGCGGAAGAATTAAGGTTCGTTAGCAGATTGCCGCCACTGAGGGTGACGTTTTCTGAAAATGTGATGGTAACATTAACAGCATCCCCTATCCCATAAGTTGCATCTGGAGTAGTTGAGCTGATAGAGGAGACGGCTGGCACGGTTTCATCAATGGCAAATGTATTGGCACTGAGAGTACCGGTTGTGCTGTTACCACCTGCATCAGCGAGAACCGCAGTAATTTTCAGTGTCTGTCCATCGGCAAAACCAGTCAATGCTTCAACCTGGACTGATGTCAATGTGACTGTAACATTATCTCCCAGATTCGCACCCAGGATGGTCACCGCAGAGCCTACGTTTTCGGCCCCGGATACATCACCAAAGAATCCCTGGACCTGAACTGTCCCGTCTTCCAGACTAGCATCTGATGCAATGGGAACGAGCACTGTCATTCCGGTATTGGTACTATTCCAAAAGCTAGCGACAACATCGCCCCCGGTTACAGTAACGGTCGAAACCGTAAAAGCGGCGGGTGCCGCACCATCAATAGAGATATTTTCAGTATCATCAATATTTGACACACCCGTAAGATCAAGATCGACGGAATTACCACCGGCATCAACCAGAGAACCAGCCGATAAACTCAGAGTAACAACGCTGAGATCAGAACTGGCATCGCCATCTGCCACAGTATATGTGCCAGTGGCAGTGGTGCTGCTGGCAAAGGGTGAGATCGTGACGTCTGTCCCACTGGCATCGATGTCCACCAACAGATTTCCAGCACTGAGGGTTAGGGCTTCACTAAATGTTATGGTTATGTTTACTGTTTCATCGACACCATAACTTCCATCTGCTGTTGTGGAAGTAATGCTCGAAACGGAAGGAGTGCTCCCATCGACTACGATGTTAGTATTGTCAGCCAAATTCGATGACGCAGGCACTGTTAGGTCAGAATTATTTCCAGCAGCATCTAACAGTTTTGTACTGCCGCCTGATAAGGCAAAGCTGGTCACATCAAAAGAGGAGGCATCATCGCCTTCCACAACCGTATTGGTTTCTGGCACTGAAGTGGCACCGCTGATGCTGGTTGTAGTAAGCTGTGCACCAGAATTTAAATTGGTCAATAAATTTCCAGCACTAAGCGTTACGGCTTCATCAAAATTAATCGTGACGTTTATGGCGCTTCCTACTCCATAAGTTCCATCAGCAGTAGACGATGTAACAGAGCTAATGGTAGGAGAAGTTTGATCAATGGATAGTGTTGTGGCACTGGCGGAGCCATCTACACTATTACCAGCAGCATCGCTAAGGGTTGCAGATAATGAAAATGTCTGCGAATCTAAAAACCATACTTTCCCGGTAAAGTCCGTATCATCAAGATTCACAGTTAGGTTCGTATTGATGACCAGCACGCTTTCTGATGATCCCAATGATTCGGCAGGGTTTCCCCCAACAAATCCCGATATTTGCAAGGTACCACCCTGTAAAGTTGCATCATTGGCAATGGGTACCAATATGGTAAGCCCGGTATTTGAGCCATTCCAGTATCCGCCGTTGACGTTACCCCCAGTCGTTGTCACCGATCCAACGGTAAATGCTCCAGGTGCCGTCTGATCTACCGTAATGTTAGTAGCTAAAGACAGTGTATCAATTGGATCTGATCCATCGGTAAACACGACCAGTATGTCAAAGGTATCACCATCAGAAAAATCTCCAGCTGTTTCAATTTCGGTAGCAGTTCTATCAACACTTTTATTCTGTTGGGCACTTGCTAAAAAGCCTGATCCAACATTTGTATAATCACCACTACCGTTTGTATCAATTTTGACAAAGGCAAAGGCAATATCATTATCATTTGGTACTATAAAAGAAGCTGTACCACCCGTATTTGTTGAATTCCAGTAGCCTGATGCGACAGTACCCCCAGTCGTTACGAATGATTGCCCAAAAAGGAAGGAGCTCATACATAAGAACAATACAAATATTCTTAAATGTTGAGGTGTCTGAGTTGCAATGTTTTTCATCATAATGATAGTCTCTATAAGATATTTATACGCTTATAATTCTAAACCTGTAGATACTCTTAATTCAAGCCACCAGGCCGCTCCCATTGGTTCAATATCCGTGATTAATACGCCTCTTGTCCCAAAACGAAGGAAGGTGTTTGTCGTTGGTCGAAAACGATAATTCGCTTCAAGCATGCCACCCATACTTCTATCCCAGAATCCAAAACCAATTGCTGCTCCCGAATGATCACCGATAGCTGACGCCTGTCCTATATACGAGACTCCAGAAAATGAGCCACCTTCCGGGTAATTATTTTCAAATTTAAAACTGGATATCTCAAAAAGAAGATAGAGTGGAATACTTTCCACATATAGTTCAAATGGTAATTTGAATGTCAGACTGGCATCAATAAATGAATACCAGGAATACAATTGTTCGGCTACAGCAAATGGAGACGCAGCATTAATGGCGATATGCCCACCGTGCATAAAACTATTTTTCAGTAGACCGGGTGCCGGTCCCATAACACGTCTTCCGACCTGCTGTTCTTCCTTGGGAGCTGCTTCGACCTTAGTTTTCAGTTTTTGTTCTTCTTTCCCATAAAGCTCTTTTACCAGTGCATCATAATCGATATCGGAGTTTGTGGCCCCACTAAAACCTTCCTTGATGGTCTCAAGGCTATCACTTTCTTCGGCTTCATTTTGTCCTAACTCTTCCTGGTCCTGAGCAATACCCTGTGTGAAGGCCAATGCTATGATTAATAAAAGTTTTAATATATGACTCAAAATCCACATTTTTGAATTAATATTTAGTACTTCCCGAAATATTTGTAGCTAAAACTACCATAGCTTTACACCAGTGGTGATTCTGGGTTCCATCCACCAACCAGAACCAATGGGATCAATTTTGTAGACCCAGTTCCAGCGATACCCGGCTGAGACGAAGAGCGAATGAAACTGATATGAATATCCCAGTCCTGTCATGATGCCAAAGGTTGGATAGTACAAACCCATACCCGCTTCAACTTCAGCCCCAAAAGCTTCGGCTCGCACCATGGGTATCAATGACGCCCCGCTGAACGTACCGCCAGCAGGGAATGAATTCTCAAATTTGAAGCTGGAGATGTCCACGAGGAAACCTACATTAATAGGTTTAAACTCATAATGCCAGGGCAACTCAATGGTCAAAGAAAAATCCATAAACGAGTACCAGGTATCCATTTTATCTGCTACGTACTGGGGAGAGTATAGTGAAAGGGTTAATCCCGTGTCTTCCATCAAAGTTCCGCGAAATTTTTTACGAAAATCCAGAGGATGATCGGAGTATTCTACTTCCCCGATTGTACCGCCAGTGGAATCATCATCGAACAAATTGTCGAAGTCTGAATCACCACCAAGTCCCCAATCGTCTCCAGCGGGGGTACTATCTACAGTTTCCTCTTCTACTTCATCCTCAGATTCGCCAAAGAAGTCGCCACTTTCAACGGCGCTGGTATCAGTTTCTTCACCTTCATCAAAGTCAAAGGAAAAATCATCACCACCCAGATCAAATTCATCCCCAAATAGCAGACTATCATCTGCTGCTGATTCAAACGGATCTTCTTCCTGGGCATAAATCTCCCCTGGAGAAAGCAGTAGCAGAGTGACACTAAATATAAATATTATTTTCTGTACTAGTGCTAACCTGGAAATCTTCGAATAAAAAAGCATATCACCCTGATATTATTTTAGCCTCATAGGTTGGTTTTAGTTTAATCGGAAAATTTATGATATCTCATGTTTGAAACAAGTGTTTACCTGAAAATGTGATCTGGCAAACACCTTGGCTTTCAGGTACTAATATGGGATTGTTTCAAGCGTTGGATTTAGAATAAATGTTTATCATCTTTTACTGTGATCGCCCCCCACAACCAAGAGGTTATTTTTTAACTTTTGCGAATTCTTTGTCTGCAAATATATTGGCAGCCGCTAATTTTGTCAGGGCATTTGAAATAATTGGAGAGGTGGCCGA
>JABMPR010000097.1 GCA_013202895.1 bacterium
AAATTGTAGAGCCTCGTTATCGTTGACTGAGAGATTTGAAAATAAGCCACCAGATTGCCAACATTTAATGCCTCCACCATATCCATTGCCCCCGTCTCCACTGGCAATATTTTGGGTGATGGTAACATTTTCTAAATAGATATCTGAACAATTATTCAGGTAAAGACCGCCACCATCATAACTTCCAATATTTGAGACAATCGCTACATCTAATATCCTAGAATTTGAGGCATCGAGATAAATACCACCACCATATAGCGCAGTGTTTCCAAATACTCGCAAATTGGAAAAGGTCGGCGATGCGTTTTGGCAATAGATTCCTCCCCCCTTGAAATCAGGGTTGGTGATGCTGCTATTATATCCATTATAAATAGTAAATCCATTTAGGACTGTTGTTGAATCCTCGCCTGAGTTGAAAGTCACTACCCGTGCAACTTGGTTCCCATCAATAATTGTGGAGGAAATATAGGAGGTGTCACCACTAGTTAATTCAAGTGATGAAACGACAATATACTTGCCATCATAATTGATGTTTTCAATATAAGTCCCAGGTTGAACAAGTACCGTATCTCCATTAATTGAGCTATTTATTCCATGTTGTATCGATGCAAATGGGGAGGTGGACGATCCATCACCAGTTTCATCAGAACCATAAGTTGAAACATGCCAGGTCGGTCCTGAATAACGTTGTACAATCTCTCCAGAATACGCCATGGCATTGTCATAGTAGTCACCAGTTGGGTCTGGGAATGAGCTCAATTCTACCCAGGTATCTGAATTGGTATCATAACTATAAGAAACATTATCTGGACCTCGACAGAACAATATTATTCTATCACTTTCATAATCATATGCCATGGCATTGTCCTGGTAGTCACCAGTTGGGTCTGGGAATGAGCTCAATTCTACCCAAGTATCTGTGTTGACATCGTAACTATAGGCAGCATTATCACTTCCCCTACAGAAGAGTATCATTTTATCGCTCTCTGTATCATAGGCCATCGCATTGTCGTAATAATCACCTGTTGGATCAGGAAATGAGCTTAGTTCTACCCAAGTATCTGTGTTGACATCATAACTATAGACAACATTGTCAGCTCCCCTACCAAATAGTATTATTTTATCACTCTCTAAATCATAAGCCATCGCATTGTCTTGCAAATCTGCAGCTGGATTCGGGAAGATTAAATCTATCCAAGTATCAGATTGAGCATCATAACTATACGCAACATTGTCAGTTCCCAAACTAAATAGAATTATTATATCGCTCTCTGTATCATAGACCATCGCATTGTCGTGCAAATCTGCAGTTGGATCTGGGAACGAGGTTATCTCTATCCAAGTATCAGTAGTAGCATCATAATTATAGGCAGCATTGTCAGGACCTCTACCAAATAGTATTATTTTATCGCCCTCTGCATCATAAGCCATCGCATTGTCGTACAAATCTGCAGCTGGATCCGGGAATGAGACCAACTCTACCCAATTGTCAGTGATGACATCGTAGGTAAACGCAGCATTTTCAATTCCTTTGCCAAACAGTATTATTTTATTACTGGCTGAATCATCTTCTACATGATGGAAATAGTATGCACCCATATCCATTCTTGTACCATCTGGATCTTGGTCGTCTGGATCAGTTTCCCAACTAGTACCATCTCCATCCAAATCTGGATCGCCACTATCTATGCAAGGTGAGACAGCGGTTAGATATAAATTACCCTCTGATTGATTTATGAATAACGGATCGCTATCAATATTATTTTGAAATGTACCCGGAGCACTGCCCATTATTGCGCCCAAGCCCCCTTCGATGTCACAATAAGTAAAACTCACATTTGGGGTACTGGAATAAATTTGTCCATTGATGGATGAATTGTTCCAAAAAATGTTGTTTCCAAATTCAATCTCGCTGTTTCCAATAATTATTGCGCCACCATAGAACGCTTCGTTTCCAACAAATGTAACATTTTGAACTGTAGCATTTGAAATATCTAAAAGGTGAAGTGCCCCGCCTGAGGAATCAGCCTGATTATTATAGAAGACATTTCTTCTTAAAATTATATTGCTATTTTGAGCCCAAAAGGCACCTCCCTGAACAGATGAGTGATTGTTTCTAAATTCCGAATCCTCAATTGTAATACCCGCATCATCCAACATTATGGCACCGCCTGCGAAGGGCACGGTATTGTTCTCAAATAGACAATGAGATACATAGATTTTTCCGAAATCTTGGGCAAATATTGACCCACCCCAATGATCAGGATCTGCACCAATTCCATTAAGAAATTCACAGTAAATAAATTTCGAAGTATCACTTGTCATCGGAGTCGACTGATACCTTAATCCATTCCACCTATTACCTAGATTACTTTCATCAAATCTTATTTTTTCCGAGGATGTACCTATTGCCAGGATAGATCCATTTACATTGATTTTATATTGATCCTGAAATTCGATTAAAACACCAGATTGAATACTTAATGTAACCGCAGTATCAATTGTGATATCACCTATCACCTTGATTGTGTCCACCATCAAAGTTCTATTAATAGAAAGCGTACCAATAACTTCGAAGGAAGTCCGATTTACCTGATCAAAGTAGAGGGGTCCTAGATCCATTCGGGTACCGTCAGGATCCTGGTCACCGATATCCGATTCCCAAGAACTTCCATTATCATCGGGGTCGGGGTCTCCAGAATCAATGCAAGGTGAGTTCCATGACAAGTTCAAGTCCATTGGGTCAATGCTTTGGAATATTGGATCCAGATCAAAATTACCGGTATTCCAGTTTAACACAGCCTCTCCGGTAATTGAGATAGTGCTTTCTCCACCTTCACAATCGCTGTACTGAATGTTAACAATAGATTGATTTGTTAATTTCAACTGGTCCGGGGTATTCAGATAGAAAATAGTATTATCAATATTGGTAGTAGCGCTGTATTCAGTAAAAAGTCCTCCACCATAGGTAGCATCATTATGTATTATGGAGGAACTTGCTATCGTTAGTACAGAGCTATACATGCTTGCAATACCGCCACCTTCAAGACTTGCTTCATTCTCATATATTTGCGTTAGATATATTCCTAAAATACTACTATATGCATAAATTGCTCCACCTCGTGTTGCGGTGTTTCCAGAAAAAACCGATCGAAATATCAGCATTTGAGTTTCAGAATAAACCCCTCCACCATTTTGCACGGCTTGATTGCCCATAATCTTGACGAAATCCATTCGAGGTGAACCTAATGAATAAACCCCTCCCCCTTTATCTTCAGCTATTGAGTTTTGAATAACTAGATTATCCATCATAGGTGTTGCATTAGTACCAATATATACTCCACCACCATCATCAGATGTATAGCCATTTTGAATCGTGAAACCAGAAAGCTTTGATAAAGCCGATTCTAAGCTATTAAAAGTTACAACGGTTCCCGTGGAAGATCCGTCAATGATGGTTTGAGAAATATACATTGTATCTTGCGTAGTAATAAATTGGGAGCCTAATAATATTTCCTTGCCAAGGAAATTTATATGTTCAAAGTAAGTTCCCGGCGAGACGATAATAGTGTCCTCGCGAGTCTCGGCAGCGTCGATCCCCTCCTGAATTGTAGTGTAGTCTTGAGGTACACGGATAATCCCAGCTGATAAACTATTCACAAGGAAAAATAGGAGTATTCCCCAACTGATAAATTTATTGCACATCCAGCCCCCCGGATCGTACTGTTTGCAGAGGTGTCTGTTCTAATAGTGAATCAAGAAAAATAGCTCCATTTATTTCAATCACATTAACATTATCTGAATTATTTGAGGCACTCGATCTAATTCTAACAGCAACCGTAACTATAGAAGTAGATCCAGAGAATGATATATTAGTCCCCTCCACTGCAACCATTGAGAGAAATAGAGACATAGCAGTCATTTCCTGGATTACTAATGACTCACCACCCCATTCACCCAGGATGTCACCATCAAGGATTTCGATTATCTCAAGAAAATCACCATCGAATTGAACATTACACTCAGCGGCAAACAAATCTGATACTTCTTCTGCGATAATTTGATAAACTAATGTATCACCGGGCGCTCCCAATTGTTGATACGGATAGACGAGAACAGAGGGACCAGCAACGGCATCTACCTCAAAATCTAAGAGAGTTGCAGTTGATTGTTCATCTCCGTTGATACTCCGTGCCTGAATCTCAAAACTATGATTACCCTCGTCTAAATAATCAAAGTTCTGGCTTGTAGCCTCATCCCACTCTGTCCAAACAGAAGAATCAAACTTGTAACGATATTCTGATGCGCTCTCATTCCCCTCCCAGGCGATAGTGACGGCTGTCGCTTCTACAACCTGTCCCTCACTTGGACCACTAATAATCTCAACTGTGGGACTTTCATAATCCGGGTTGCCTGGATCTAATGGGTTATCTGGTGGTTCTAAATCATTATGCGATGAACATCCCCAAATAGTAAGAATTAGGACAAGAGGAAGTATGTAGAGATTTTTCATGGGAGTGTTATCCCAACATGAGCGGATACAGAATGTCCGTCAACATTTATACCCGTCGTCAGCCATTCGACTTCAGTCATTTTGGGCATGAACAACCAGGCATCGGCAATATTCCACAGGTAAGCACCAGCCATCAATCCAATCGTTATTTGCTGTTTTTTGTAATTGGCTTCAGAAAGATCATAAGCCGTTTCAACGTCATTCCATAAAGCACTGATCTGCTCCTGTGGTCCCTGAAAATCAGTGTAAACTGAACGTTTATCTAAATAGTCCTGATTCAGGGTTTCATATTCCGACCGTTGATCTATCAGCATATATATTAGTGAGAACTGAGTGAGCATATAGACGGTGCCCCACGTTGCTCTTTCTTCATAGATCTGCCCTAGCCCAGGAAGTAAAGCAGAACGCCAAATAGCCTGTCCACGTGGTTTTAAATAGATCAGCTTGTGTAAATCCACCTGGAGAACTTCACGCTTATCTCCAACAATATTAACCGTATGTGTGGAGGGTGCATATCCATTCATTTTGAATGCAACCTCGTGTTTTCCAGTCCACAATTTGGGGATTGTGTAAGGAGTGGCAGCTAAGGCCCCACCAGTAGTTTTGGTAATCTTTCCATCAACAATTATGGAGGCACCCGGCGGATTACTTGATGCAATTAGAGAACCAGATAATTCTTTCAGATCTACTTGTAAGCCGGCAATCTCATTCAGACCAATAAATATTTCCTGTTCGTGGGGTTTGTAATGCTTTCCTGCTTCAATTTTAACTGTGTGTGATCCTACAGTTATTGGCTCAATTAGAGATGGTACTTTCCCGCGGAAAACTCCATCAAGTGATATTCTCGCATCTTTGGGATAACCTTGAACTGAAAGTCTGCCAAAATCAGCGATCAGAGCTAAATCATGGGTTTGGGCTTTGCCATCCTCAATCGTAAGCATCTGTTGATATTCTTTGTAAAATTTCTTCTTAATAGAGAGGACATAGTCGCCAGAAGGGATTCGATAATCCCTCAGTGGTGTTGAGCCAATCTCCCTTCCATCCAGAAGGATTAGACCCTCGCTTGGAGTTGATGAAACATTGAGCCAACCAAATGCGGGGATTAGTTTTGCATCAATCTTTGTCTCGACACCGTCGCTGATTGTAACTGATTGTGTATAGTCTCGATAATCCTGTGCTGTAAGGGTTAAAGAATACTGACCTGACTGCAATGGTGAGACTATGAATGGTGTACTCTCAATTTCTAGTCTCTCGTTCAGCATGATCCGGGCACCAACAGGATCAGAGCTAATAGAAATGCTCCCATAATTTGGTTTGAGATTCAAATCAAGAGGTAGCATTCCGCCTGGTTCAAGCTCAATCTCTTTTACAACGGCATAATGCAAAGGTTTAGAAAGTTTTACGGTGTGTTTTCCCGGGGCAATCTTGTCCTGAAAAAAGGTTTGTCCATATTCAATCTCATCGATAATAACCATTGCTTGATCTGGGATCGATGTAATGGTTAAGAAGCCCCAATCAACGATCTGTTCAGTTTCCTCTCCGGTAGATTTGAGTGTAATTTCTCTGGTCATCGTCACTTTAGCCTGGATTGCTACTCGTATTGTTGATGACTCAAATCCGTCTTTAAGGATCTGGATGTCATGCTGTCCAGGTGCCAGCTGAATGGTTATCTCTTTAGGCGAGATTGTCCCTCTGGACCTCCCATCTATAACGAGTTGTATTCCTGACTCAGAAACCGATAACTTTAGCTTGCCGAACTCTGAATCATCGACAATGGTCATTGAGCCACCCGCAGTCAGCCCCTTTTTCTCAACGAATTGCTGCATAATAGCATCCGCCAGGTCTGGAGCGGCATCGAGTAACGCATTTATATCATTAGTGGGAACAGTTAGATCCTGTGAAGCCATTAATTTTGATGTTTCCACATCAATGATTCTTGCAGCCAGGTATATTGTATTCCCCAGATTTCGGATATTCCCGGATACCATGTACTGAACTCCAGCAATTTGACCAACTTCTACAATGCAATCTTCGGCACAGATCCCGGATATCTGGATTTTCTGTTCAGCCATAATAGCTTCAAACTTTTCTCGTTCCATGACCTCGAACTGCGAATATCCAACGAGAGCATTCCGAACTCTATCAGTAAAAGTCTTTGACTCACCTGTAGAAACATCTTCCCCCTGAAAATCCAGGATAGCAATCCGATCGGCGGCACTCAGAAGAGAACCAACAAGAAGCAGAACTATGAGTAGACTATTTTTCAATCCAATTTCACCAAAACCTTCTCCAGCTTCTTTTCATCTCCTGGTTTATAGCCAGTATGTTGGTATACGATTGTTCCGGCCTTATCTATAATGAATAGAGATGGTAGGCTTGCTACTTCGGCACCAGTATCACTTTCACCAATCACATTGAATTTTCTGGCTGTCCTCCCGTATCTATCTACAAGGACTGGCAGTTCAATCTTAACCTCGTTGAGCCATTTCAGGATCATTACTGGTTTATCTTTTACAGATATTAAATAGAATTGAATCTCGGGATATTGCTTTGCCAGAATCTCAAGCTGGGGAGCCTCAGCACGGCAGGGTACGCACCAGGTGGCGAAGAAGCTGAGTACCACTGCACTCGGTTTCTTTGCTTTTTCTCCGTAAACCTTTGACGCAAAGAAATCTTCTCCATTGAGATCGGTGAGGTAGAATGTCGGAGCCAAGTCTCCGGGTTCAAATGCAAACACGAGCGTGGCTTGCATGATAAGCATCATGACCAAACTTCTGATGGATATCAGTCTGAATAGTGAACTAAATGGATTCGGGTACATTAAATATTACCCCCATAAGTAATCAATTAACATAGGATTTAAGTCCCACGTTGTCAATTGGATATACATGCATTCGTATGGCACTCAAAGAGACTACTGCAGAAACTGATTATTCAATCCTGAAAATCCCTGAGGTGTGTAAGCACTGGATAATAGATATTTAATGGGGGTGCCTCCCCAATGATGGGTGGGGGTACCCTTATCCAAAGTGGCAAAATTTCTTTCCATCACATGACAGGAACCATGCATTATTACCTTGCGCACCTGCTAGGGAAGCATGTGTTATAGTTTCCTAAGTCACTGACACTCAACTACATACAAGTATAGTGAAATAGAACAGCCTGCCGAAACGTAGCCTGCCGTTAGGTTAGATTGAAAGTTGTTAACGTTATAAATGTAGGATTATCAGATAGATAGGGCTAAATCTGGTTGTATTGAATCAAAATTCACAGTCAGCGGGTTCTCTGATCTGATTTCAGATTAGCCTGGGAATTAGCCCCGGTCAGCTGAAGGACTTCAGTCTGAGCGCTTCTGCGCTTCCTCATCCTTAATGATCTTTTCGTACTTCCTGGCTATCTCATCACCCTTGGCAATGATGTTGGCTAGTTTATCAGATACATCGTGATCAAGTTCTTGTTTATCATGCCACCCGAAGTTCTTCAGTGCGAAGATGGCCGCAGTGCTTCCAAGTTGGAGTAATTCCTCATATTCTCTTTCAATGAAAGTTCGCGCCTTCTTTACCGTGTAAGAGAAACCCTCTCTCTTTTCAAGGTCATAAAAGGACTGCCTGCTCTCATATCCAATGAAGATGACTAAGCCTGTAATGGTAGGTATGGGCATTTCTATGAGTTCTTGGTTGGGTTTCCTTCCCACGAGGACCTTTCGAGTTCTCATGCCGCCATCAAAGTAAGCTGTGATCTGTTGTTGTAGCTCTTCAGCATTCTTGTATTTGGGTGGAGCGCCCACTGTCTTCTTTTTCGCCATTAAAACCTCTTGTGCAAGTCTTTACCTTCCTATTTTGAAAAGTAAGATTTTGTTTAATGACTCAGTCTGGATGGTCATATAGGAGCAGGATTTCATGCTAATTTTGTCTGACTCCATTCATTTATTATCATTGATTTAGTTATCAGTATTTAAACTACTCCGGCCAATTGAGAAATACCTGGTTTCTTGCCTAATTCTCCCACTAAATCTGGAAAGTCCTGCTCGAGTCTCTTCAAGTCAAAGTTGGCATATATCTGTGTAGTTGAAACTGATGCATGACCAAGCAGTCTAGCGACCGCATAGATGTCTCTGGTATTTAGATATGATCTGAGTGCGGCAGTATGTCGAAGATCGTGAAATCTTGCTTTGATTCCGCAACTGAGAGCGGCTTTTTTGAACTCACGTGAGTAATATTTGATCTCATGAGAATCTCTGACAATATGCATTCCATATGGATTACCATTTCGACCAGGATGGAGATCGCCAGATAAATGAGTCATTCGTTTGAACTCTAACAGAATATCCATCAACTCGGCAGTCAAGTAAACATCGCGTTGTCGTCTTCCTTTGGCATGCTCAGCCGTGATGTTCAGAAAGTTACCATCGATCTCAGCGAACAGAGGCTCTGAGAGTCGGCAGCCAGTTTCACGGTAGAAGTGGAATACCCTTCTCAAGTATGGTGACACATGATCACAAATAGCGTCAAATTGCTTATTGCTCAAGTATCTGATCTGAGTGGGAACCGGCAACATTTTGATCTTTGGGACTTCTTTTATAAGCGACCTCTCCTTCAGCCAGATCAAAAAGGTCTTAATTGTCCTTAATCGAATGTTTACTGTCGCTTTTGAATAGTTGTTTGAATGACTGGAGGATTTGAATGCATCGATATGTTCAATCCCAACGGTCTCTATCGGGAAGCTGGGTCTAAGGACTCTTTGCAAATGGTTTAAGGCATCCTGGATGATTGAAATAGTGTTTTTTGATATATGTTCAGCAGTGCGCGCTTTTATGTATTTGTCCGTGGCATCCTTCAGCGTGAAATGGACAATCTTGACTTCTAGATCCTGATGCTCCCAGATAAATGAAAACTTTATCCCAGTTTTGATCTCTTTAGCTTTGGCTTCTACATCCAATTTGCGGATAAGGGCTGTTTTGTAATCGGTGGTTCCTAATGGTATCTTAATCTCACAAGGATGTGCTCCTCTGGGAAGATGAGTCCTGGCTATGTAGAATCCCCTCTTAGTTTTCATCAATCCAGCCATAAATGCTCCTCATAAGTCCTGCCCAAACAACAGGTTATCAATTTTCCGCAGTGTAGCCTGCGAAATGCCCCGCAGTCAAGCACTTTCTTATTATTCTTCTCCGAATCCCATATTTGGACGAGGATTGTTTCATGTTGTGACCCCATATGATGATGCGTCTATCCTGAAGAGATCGCCCTGAGAGCGGAATTGTGCGATCCTGGCGATAGCTTCCTCGTAATAGTCTTCATTGAGCTCGTAACCGATGCATCTGCGACCCTCCATATCGGCTGCAATCAGATCTGTACCTGATCCAGCAAATGGAGAAACAACCAGTTGCCCAAGATCTGAATAGACACGGATTAGCTCGCGCATTAGCAAAAGCGGTTTTTGTGTTGGATGTGAAGTCCGCTCAGCTTTCAGCATATTTGGTTTTGATGGAGCCATAAGCACTTGTTTGACATGGCGTTCACCAGTTTCATTAAAATCAACTTCAGGTTTGATTTCTTGGCGAATAGATACTTCACGAGCCTTATTCCTTTTCACATATGGTTTCCCACGTTGCAGAGTCTCCTTTGGATTGAATACCAATTCACTTGGCTTTACACCTTTCTTTTTAAAGACCAGAATATGCTCGGAATTTGGAATGGGACTATACTGCGATATTGGTAGCGCACAACTCTTATGCCAGACATGGAAGTGCCTGAACTCAAGGTATTTCCCCCAGGTTCCCATGATCTGCATCATCAATTTAAAGTTACAGAAGATGATCGCCTGGCCTGTTGGGTTGAGTAGATCAGCAAAGATTCGCTCTGTCAATTCCCAATTCAGTGGCTTATCCCAATCAACTGTTTTGAGGACACCATAAGGTGGATCTACTAGAATTAAATCTGTTTCTTCAGGAATCAAATTCCTCTGTTCAACAAAGAAATCACCGAGTATTAATTCATTGCCCTGCATGAGCTTATTTTTCCTCTGCATAATTGGCAATCAATCCATTTTCTCTAAGAAAAGTCAATTTGAAAGGTCCAGTTCTACCAGATCGATTTTTTGCAACATACGCCCCGAGAACATTTGGTTGTTTTTCATAATTAGCGTGTAGTAGAATCACAATATTTGCATCCTGCTCAATAGCTCCACTATCTTTGAGACCGGAAAGTTGTGGTTTCGACTTATTTGAAGCTCTATTCAATTGTGATAATAGAATGATCGGGATCTTCTCTTTTTGCGCTAACTGTTTCAAGGCTCTGGTAATCGTACTAATCTCGTTATTCCTATTTTCGGTCAATTTTCCAGACACTATCAGTTGTAAGTAATCGATGACCAGAAGTTTAATTTTATATCTTGATACAAGCATACGTGTTCGATGAATAAGGCTTTCCAAAATATTCCTATCCGCATCTGAGATAAACAATGGCCACTGTTCAATTTTGCTCTTTAAGCTGATGGCATTTGAAAAAACTGATTTATCTATTTCAGATCTTTTTAGCACAGATCCATCTATTTTTCCCTCCATTGTGATCAGTTTTTCAATCAGTTCAAGCGAAGTCATTTCTAAACTGATGAAACCGACCGGAGAATCACTTTTTACCACATTTCTAGCTATATTGAGGGCCATGGAAGTTTTGCCTACCCCAGGTCTCGCACCAATAATAATGAGGTTTCCGGGGACTAATCCCCCAGTCATATCATCTAAGTTGTAATACCCCGTTATAAGACCTGGCGTGTGCTTTCCATCATAACGGTTAGTTAGTTCATCGGCCCAAATATTACTCTGTTCATAGAGAGAGAGTTTAATTGATGGGGAAATATCTTGTAGCTCGGAGAATGAATTTTGGATCTCTGCCATAAAATCTTCGGGCATAGTATTCTGGTCGATGGTCGGTAGGCGTTTAGACAGAATCTGACACAATTCTCTCCGCTTCCGATAATCATCCAAAGTTTTAAAGTCTATTTCAACAAAATTTATAGTCGGAATGAATCTATCACTAATCTCCATAAGCTCATAAAATGAAATAGTGCCTTCTGATTTCTCGCTAATACATATCATGTCGGATACGTCACCCGTTGCCGCTGCTGAGCAAATTGCTTCAAATATTATCATGTTTTTTCTTATGCTGAAATGGGTTGGCAATAGTAATCCCGATTTGGCTATGCAACCATGATAATCATATAGCATAGCAGCAATCATGCGCTCTTCCGTCTCAATTGAACTAAGTTGGCTCATAAGTCTAATGCCCCCCAATCAACCCCTGATGGTTCACAAGATGGATTTTCTTCAATCTCATCCTCCCATCTAGCTTGATTTAGCCAGGTAGCTGGATAGGGAATGAATTTCCCATCCGATTCAAGCCAGGATGTTGACTCTTTCTGCTGAATAAGAGCTCCCATCATTCGATCAAAGAGCTCACTATCGGGATCAATTTTAATAAACGCTATTCTAGCGGGTTTCTTTGATTTCTTTTTTGGATAACTATCCCAGAATTGATCAAAAAGCGCATTTGCTTCAATAGATTCTTCAACAGATTCTTCTTTTATTCTTCTTAAGGGTGACAACTTGCCTGTTTTCGTTCCTGGCACTAGTGACTGTGAGTCACCACTAAGTAAGGTATATACTGAGTTGAGATTCCTGTTTCCTTCCTTCCTCCGCTTAACATTGACTATCCCAAGAATCTCAAACTCTCTCATAATCCTGATTGCGGATCTTCTAGAAATCCCTGTCATCTGGGCTATTTTTGCATAGCTCGCTGGAAATTTCTCTGTTTGTTGGTTGGATGCTATCTCAGTAAGCACTAAGTACAAAGCCAAAGCGGAATTTAATAGTGAGGACTCGTCTAGATGCATACGTATACATCTCAGCACTTCTTTCTCCTGCCAGGAGAATGGCGTTTGTTGAATGACACGAGTGATCTCATTTTTTTTCATTTTGTATTCTCTTGATAAGATTGTTCAGTCGTGCCTGGATGAGGGAAATTAACTCTGGCTCAATTGATTTAATTGCCTCGGTATCAGGAATCGAGTTGTCTGGAATATTGAGTTGAACCCGATCGATTGATATTGTAATTGATACATCTAGATGCTTCATGAGTCATCCTCTGAGCATAGAACATCAAATTCTCTT
>JABMPR010000098.1 GCA_013202895.1 bacterium
ATATAACGGTGAGTAAAACCATTATTGTTCCCGAGATAAAAAGCTGCTCCATTAAGCAAGCCGAAGTCTGTAAATCCTTGTATTGTATCTTTCAAATCACACTGGTAAATGGGAGTTTTAAAGGTTGGTTGTCCAAATCCATCTGTAATAACCTCAGGATCGGCCATGAATTTATCAGTTGATCTATAAACTTTATAGCCCTCAAAATCATTGATGTTACCTACAAATGGATCGCGAGTTTGGGTATCGGCAGCATTGTCCCAGGTCAGAATCACCCGACTATCACCAGGGGTTGCGCTTAGCGTTGGCATACGTGGGGGTTGAGCAAAACGATAATCTTTTTCATATATGATCTGAACGATTTTTTTAAGCTCATATAGCGCCGGGGCTGGATGGTTATCTTCCACACTATTCAAACCTTCTGTATCATCATAGGAATGCAACTCACTCATGGAGATTCTTTCGGTGATACCCTGAGGTAGCGGGAAAGGGCCAGATGCAAATACCTCTATCAAGTTTGAAGTATTAGTGGTGTATTCTTCCAGAGTGTCACTGGCAATCACGTCCCACAAGGCACGATCATTTCTGAACCATCTGACATCATTGTCACTGGCAATATGGGCCGGTACAGCAAACATCTGAAAAGCGGTCAAACCCACCATATCTGATTCTGAAACATCAGTGAAATTAAAGTTTGGTTCGCAACCGATTCCTTCTTCAAAAGAGGGGATGTGATCACATTCGCCCTGGTCAGGAATTTGGTAATTTAATTCGCCAGGAGCAACACCGTCTAAACCGACATCATCCCCTGCATATTCACTGAGTTGATAAACACCATCACCATTGGCATCAAATCCATCCTGCCAATCCTGATCCTCATCGGCATCCCAATGATCCCGCAAATCGGCTGATGTGAGTTTGTAAAATTCAAGAAATTTGGCTTCATTATCTATTGTTCCCAGGGGACCAACAATTCCTATGGGTTGATTATCACGGAGCTCATTTAATAAGCCGTCATCGTCATTGTCAATAAAATCGTCGGGGACTCCAGGACTTTCAAGATAGGCAAAACCCAGAGTTCCGGTTTTCAGGAGTCCAACCCCTTCACCATCGATATCCCAGGAATAGGCCATATCCAGAAGTGCATCAAAATAGCCCTTTTCATCGTCTCCATCACTACCACCGATTGCATTATGACCGATTGCATTGTCTACCCAATAGCCAAATGCTACTTCTAACAGATCATAGGCTGAGGTATTGCCAATAGTGTACTCCCAAAAGATGGCATCTCGCGCCTGGGGGTTATTCCATTGAAAGCCTCGGGTTTCGACGCGAAGTCCCAAACCACCCCAGGGAGCGCCCGGTTGCTGACTGGCGCTTGCATCTATGGTCATCCCTGGTCTCGGGAAATACTTCACATGATCTTCAGGTCCCAAATATTCCTGATCCTGAGCATCATTCGCCACAAAATAGGATTCCATATCTGCATAGATGACACCCCGGCCAAAACGACCATTCCATTCCCCCGGCCATTTCAATCCATAGTCGACGGAGGGCCAACCTGCCAGCGGCCAGGACTCTTCCCGATGGCTCATTGCTGGATATTCACTATTTACATTGGAATATCCTTGAACAGGGTATAAACCCCATTCTACATCACCGAGGACACTTAAATCCATCTCCTCGCGATAACTGGTTTGCAGGTAATAGAGTGTATGGTGATCATTAAAAAAGATATCAGCCCAATCCGTCATGGGGATAGTATCAACATTTGTAAGCGTATCATCTTCAATATAGACTTTTGCACCAAGAAGTAGACCTATACCATCAACCATTTTCGTTCCATTGGCATTGTTTGGCCAACGGGATACGTTTGGTTTACGCCAGCCTGACAGCTCAGTTGTGTTTTGAAAGTATAGCAGTACTCTGTTCCCTGTCATATACCCTTCACGCTCAAATTCAGGGTCTCCTGCCGGGTCGATGGGACCCACAAATGGACGTCCCTGAGACATTAGACTAACAGAACTCATAAGGAGTATAATTAAGATCAAGGTAATTGTGGAAATATAGCTTCTCATTAAAAGCTCCTAGAACTTGATACCCATCCCAAGCTTTATCTGGCGCGGTGCGCTGAAAGCTGAAGGATCCTGGTAGGTTTCGTAATATTTACTGAAATCACTCTTGAAATTTGCGATATCTGATTCGTCAATAATGGCAGTATAGGCCCGACCCGTCTCTCCATTTACCCAATTCTCATTCAGACGGTCCAAAATATTATAGACTGAAAGATCAAAGCGGAGTTTTGTGTCACCGATCAATTTCAACTCATAAAAGGCTGACATATCTGCATGATAGCGGATGGGTCTATAGGCATTATTGGGATATAGATTGATGTTCCCAAGAATACTTTCACCCTGTGGGAAAAATGTATATGGAGCACCAGAGTTGAAGTAGCCGGTCATTGAAATACCATAACCATCACCAGAATAACCAAGCGTGCCATTGATGGTGTGACGCTGGTCCCAACTCATGGGTATTAGTTTGTTCACGGGATCCTGACTGTTCCCCTCGCGGTCAAAGGATTGATAGGGAGAATCAGAATTGCCGCGTGTATACTGTAGCGTATAGTTCAGATAGAAACTCAATGGTCCCATTAACACATCATATTTTACTTCAAAACCACGAACATTTCCGTAATCCAAATTTGTGAAAAATCCATACTCAACCTGATTGTAGGTACTTATAACTCGACCACTGAGCAGATTGTATATATCTTTGTAGAACAGGGAGACTTCAATTCCCATTCCTTCACTGAGTTCCTGCCACAAACCAACTTCATAGGCCACAGTTTTTTCTGCTTCCAGATTTGAATTCCCCACAATAGTCCCGTAATCACTTGGTCCAATAAGAAAGGAATGATTGCGGTACATGGCAAACATGGGAGGTAATTGGAAGAAATGGCCATAGCTAAAGTGGAGTATGGCCGCTTCGCCAAGTTGATAGGCCAATCCAATACGTGGACTTACCTGCATGGCTACTGGTGTGCTTGGATAAGTAGAGATGCTATCCCCACCGAAATTCAGCTGATTTGCAGGATTTCTTAGATTACTGGGATAGACGGTAGCTGGATCGAACCAATCATAGCGAATACCATAATTGATAACCATCTCATCGTACTCCATCTTGTCCTGGATATAGGCAGAAAAATCGACTGGCTTGACAGAGTATACATCGGCATAAACAGAACTATCTCCAAATGTTACCGGATCATACTGGGATGGTGCAAGCTCTGTGCCTTCAAATCTATTGCGGATGCTGTACCACTCATTCGTGAGATCATGTTGCAAGAGAGCAAGCCCTGTTTTAACACTATGGTTGTTATTGATCTGCCATGTCATATCAACTTTTGAGGAGAAATCAGTCAACCAGCGTGAGTTGTGTTCTTTTTGTTGCCCTCCGGTGAAAAAACCGGATCCATAATTGCTGGCATAAACATCGTTTACATAACGAGCATCAACCGTATCCTTAAATACATAACCGCCATTAAATGTTTCCATTAACGATATTTTGGCTTCATAGAACAAATTATTTGAGAGCATGTGATTCAGTTGAAAAACGCTAAAGTCGGATCTCCGATATGAACTTGCCTGACCGTAGGGGTTATATTTAAAAGCATGATCGTAGCCATCCCAACGATCCTGATTTATAGAGTGCATCAATGAGAATTTGATGCCATCATAAAGATTGAAAACCATCTTTCCCAGAAAGGATTTATTCTCAGAACCATTCATTGGAACATATTTACCTGTTCCGGTTGAAATTGAAATCCATTCGTCTGAATCTTCGGAGAAGTAATTACTATAATCACTGACATTAAACAGATGAATGGCGTTTAGGTGATTCCGATTATTCTGCCAGCGTGCATTCATAAAGAATGTGATCCGATCATCCAGAACGGGACCGCTTAATTGAAATTTGTAATCCTCATTTTTATTTACAGCAAAAGAATCGATACCCAGAAATATGCTATCGTGGGTGCTGTAATAATTGGCCATTCCCGCGTAGAATGAACCATGAAATTCTTTTTCCCCATCTTTGGTTACAGCATTTACAATACCACTCATGGATCGACCATACTCGGCATTAAATGTTCCGGTAATTACTTCAAGATCTTTGATGGATTCAGGTTCAATATCAACCGCTGCAGAGGTACCCCCAAAGGATTCATCAACAGTTATACCATCAATCATGTATGAAACTTCTGTATTACGTCCCCCTCTAAAGTGACCTTCAACGACGCCAGCCTGCATATTCACAACAGCAGACAGATTTTCAACAGGCAGCATTTCCAATTGCTCGGCTGAAATATTTTTTATGGTACTGGTCTGGTCTTTCTTCATAGCCATCCGATCGACCTCAATGATCACAACTTGACCCTCTATAACTGAAGTCACCATACGGACATCAATTGGAATGGTTCGATTAACTGAAACAGCGATATTTTCAACGATGACGGGAGCATAACCTATCATATCAACCCGCATGTTATAAAAACCAGGACTAATATTTAAAATATAATAGCGACCCTCGGCATCTGCGGCTGCCCCTCGATTGGTTCCAACCAGATTGATATTTGCTCCAGGTAGAGCATCTCCTGAGGCATTATCACGAATGATACCGGAAATTTTTCCTGTGGTCTGGCCATGTAAACCTCCTACCAGAGAAAATAGCAGTATCAATAATGGCAATAACCGATGATTGAATAATCTGTGTCGAAATTTCATCTTTTGTATCCAGTTTGCTACGTGCAAGGGGGACGGACACTGTGTATCCATCCCCCTGCTGTTTATATTCTTAAACAGAAAGCAATCTTATTTCATTAAGATCATTTTCTGAGTACTGCTGAAGCTTCCTGCTTCTAATCTGTACATGTAAACACCTGATGCCAAGGTTCCAGCATTGAAATGAACCTGATGTGCTCCAGATAGCTGGACTTCATTGA
>JABMPR010000099.1 GCA_013202895.1 bacterium
ACACATTTTGATCCAAATCAAATAGTCATAGATAATTAGCAAAAAGACATTGGTTTGGACCGTCTGCATAACTATTTTCGCTCCGTGAAATATTTAAAGCTAATAATTGGTATCACAGCTATCGTCTCCATGACTTTCGCAGGGGCAACCCTCAGTGGTTTTTCCGGATACGAAGAAGACGCCCGCATCATCATCCAATGGAATACAATCACGGAAGACCAGGTCGCAGGATTTGAATTACAGCGTAGTACTGATGGACGCACCTTCCTTGAGATCGGCTTTCTACATGCCCAGGGCGAAGGCAGTGGTTATACCTTTATTGATGATTCCATCATCGCAAAGGTTTCAGGGCGAGAATATTTCTATCGATTAAAAATCCGTGACATCAATGGTGACTCAGAATTGACTGAAATGATTAGCATCCAAACCAATATCTCCAGTGTGAATCATACCTGGGGTTCTCTGAAAGCACTTTTTAAATAAAAATACCCCACAGTTGAGATCATATATAATCCGCTCAGGCGGATTTTTTATTTTCTTCACCTTTGCTGAATGGGCTTTTTATGCAAGGGATAAAGTTCTGGCTCAGTAAATCTTGTACATCTAGTCAGAATGATTTATTTAACTTTATTATTGATAAGCAATGAAATGGGTAAAAAACGAGCTGGACTTAACTCAAGGCTGTGCTTCCCGCATATGATCAAGCCACTGTTTAATGACATCACCGTGACAATCCTCGGGCTTGCAATAACACCCAAGTTTTTTCCCCTTTAACCCAATCAGGTGTTTTCTGAATACCGGATCATCAGCTATCTTTTTATGGAAATCTTGTTTGAATTTTTCAATGCACTCAAGGCGAGTATGGGTTTTGCTGCATATTTTACAATCACCGATGGGGTGCGGGTTTCCCAGCCAGCCCTCAACGCCAGGTTCGATCCCCTCTGTAAGCAAATGAGCATATTTCTGTATGCCTCGACCGATATATACTTCACAGGAATCAGTGGCTATATTGACAACGGTTGTTTGGCTATTCACTGCTGATGTCATTATTATTATTCCAATCAAAATATTCAGCATTCAAATTCCCCTTCCCGGATGCACCCTAATCTGCGGCTTTAAGTAGATCCAAATAAGGACGATAGATTTCATTCTCTGCAGATGCCACTTCTAGCATCTCTAACACAGCCAGCCAGTCCCCATCAAACTTTTCAAGCTCGTCAGCGGCACTCCTGGGATCCATACTTAACCTGAGACCAGTTTGCGCAGTATGCACCATCAAATCATTCGAGTACTTTGCTTTATCCCAATTATTTTTCGCCAGAAACGTGATAAACTTTTTCATTTTTTTAATTTTGCCCGGCTTGCCAGATAAGAGCTTTATGTTATAATCGGATAATTGAACAGTGATGCTAATTTCCTCATCCACACCAAAACGCCTCGTTCGAATTTCTGTACATAACTCGGTGCCATCATAAGACCAGCTATTTGGACTTTCGGTATTGTTAAATGGAATTTCTTCCTTATTTATTTTGATGGCATCCGGCGCTAATGTCAGAGCAAGCTTTATAATAAAAGTTCGTGATTCTGGCATTCCTGGATAGCTGCCCCTAACGGGTTTGATTTTAATTGTCTTTCCCCGACCTTTTTGAGTTAATTTAATCTCTGTTCTGACAAATTGGTCTTTCTTATAATCGTTTGAATTTCCCTGATCATCATAGATACTGGCAGAACCCGATGTTTCAGGAAAGATCTTCAATATCATCGGATCAGTACCATATTCTTCCCTGCTGGAACTTCTTGTGGCCATAGGGATAATAGCTCCAACTTTCACAAATAAAGGGATTTCCTCTAAGGCAAAAGATCTTCTATAAGTCTTATTCCCCTCAAGCATAGTACCTGAATACATTTCGATCCATTCTCCCTCAGGCAGCCAAATATCCTTTTCAACTATCAAACTACCTTCATCAATAGCCTGGGTAATTGGGGCGGCGATGATATCATTGCCAAACATGTATTGATTTTTTACACCATAGGCAGCCTCAGATTTTGGATGATCATAATACATCGGTCTACATATTGAGATTCCCGTATCATAAGCCTCCCGAGCGGCCGTGTAAATGTAGGGGAAGAGAGCCTTTCTTAGATGAAATGCGTCTCGCATGATATAAAACTCGTCCAGAGGATAGGCCCAGATTCTGCGCTCAATACCATTTGAATAATTAGCCTTCGTAGCGTGCGTCCTGAAAATGGGGCTAAATATTCCAAACTGGATCCAGCGCGTGTAGAGCTCCGGCGTACTTTCACCCCGCATGTGCCCACCGATATCATGACTCCAAAACCCAAATCCAACATTGGCTGCCGTGGCAGTAAAGTAGGGTTGATAATCCAGTGATTTCCAATTTATGTAAGTATCACCGGAGAAGCCAATCTGGTACCGATGATTGCCCAAGCCACCGTACCTGTGAAATATCATGGGCCGTTTTTCCCCACGGCGCTCCATATCGCTAAAAAATACATAGTTCAGATAAAAAGTTGGATTAACCCCCGTGATACTTGTGGTGCTCCACTGCTGCCAATCCAGCCACCAGAAATCTACACCATCTTCTTCCATTGGTTGCAGAATGATATCCATAAAATTTTTAGCAAACCCTTTGTTGACGATGTCAAAAGGTACATATTTATTTGAGGCTGGATCAATTCCAAGTGCCAGGGCCATTTCAGGATATTTTTCCTCAAAGGGCTGGATTCCTGAAGCAGGATGCAGGTTCATGCAGACCGTTAAACCCTTTTCATTTGTCCATTGAAGAAATGCCGCTGGATCAGGGAAATAATTCCTATTCCAGGTCAGACCTGTCCAACCAATTCCCTCTCCAGCTTGGTCTTTGATCTTTTTGCCATCTTTATACCACTCTGGTTTGCTGGTAAGATGCCAATCCATATCGACAACCAACACATCCAGAGGAACATCGTGGATTTCAAATTCCTCAACCAATTCACGGAATTCCACATCAGTATATTCCCAATATCTGGACCACCAGTTACCAAAGGCATATTTGGGAGGTAGAGCAATTTTTCCGGCAATCGCCGTAAAATCTTTTAGAGCTGTTTTGTAGTCCAATCCATAAGCGAAAAAATACTGATCCTGGAGCTGTTTTTCAGGTCGGGGAAGTACCCAGGCCCATTCAGAATTGTCAAAAATTGGCTTTTCAGAATCATCTATCAAAACCCAGCCTTCGGTAGACAACATTCCCGGTTCCAACGCGATTGGTTCTTTACCTGACCACTGCATGATTTCACCGTCAAAACCATCCAGGGTTCTTATCGTTCCTAATAGATTTCCTGCGTTTTCTTGACCTGGCTTCCAGACCTTCTCTTTACCATCCACATCAAATTTTAGTACAAGATTCTGCTTGCTAAATTTCCCGCTACCGATTTTGTATTTTAGTTCAACATTTTTCGTGGATATCTCAAGCCACCCATCTCTGGTCTTTTTCTTAAATTTGGGTACAGGTAAATTCCGATTAACAAATACCAGTGAGGCATGATCTTCAAATTTCCCATCTTCAGACCATTCCATTCTGATAACCCTGGGTGTCAAAATTGTAAATCTGGCATTTTCTGATATGACTATGGCTTTAGGGTTTGCCACCGGATCATATTCCATGGCAATTAGGGAACTAATCATTATTAAACAGCTGATAATGAGCAATAATATGAATCTCATTTGTGACTCCCGGAAAAATTAAGAACCTTACTATAAGCCTATTGGTCTATTCTTTTAATCTCAGTATTGGGATTATTTCCTGAATCCCAATAATTTCTTTAAAGATTCCATAAAATGCTTGAAACCTCCAGATGATTCCTCATCCTTAGTTTTCATCAATTCTGTATCTGGTACAGTATATATGTCGAAATCTGCAACCAGAGCAAGATGATCCGATGCTAGTTTTGAATCACTTCTGAGCAAACCGTGAGCTTCAAGCTGTTCATTGGTCATGCTGCGGGTATTCAGGATGAAATTGTTTTTTACTTGTGTGACATGGTCGGTATATACAAAATAATCCAACCTTCCCGGGCTATAACCTTCTCCATTATTTTGCCAGGAATATGCTACTCGCTCTGATGTGTGAATTGGATATAGATCCGTGAGAGTAGTACCATCCCAGTCGGGGGCAAAATCTTCACCAAACTCATCCTGGTTCTGGATATCACCAGAGAGCAATGTTGTCAGCTGCTGGCTATCACCGACCAGATTCAAATCGCCCATGATGACCACCGGCGTATTCGGGAGAAGATCAATCTGACCACCAGCTGAATAAGCATCTCTCAAAAAGGCAATAGTGGTATCAGCTTGCAACTGTCGATTTTCATCCGCCCCACAACATGACCAATGGCTGTTCATTACAAGTATTTGATGTGAGGCATCGATTTGCACCAGAACCGCCATAATCCGGGAACCTCGACGCCCCCAGAGCGACCAATTGCCAATGATGGGGAACCGGCTTGCTGTTACAACATGCCCTTCCATCTCAGTGCTATACCAGTGTTTGCCATCAGGCTGAGGTAGAATTGAATCGAGATAATTGATGGTGCTTTGATTAGTGGACTTCCACATCTCCTGAAAGGCAACGATATCCGGCTTCAGGGCCTGTTGGATTCGAGAGTGAGCAGGTGCTCGTTCTGCGTTCAATATCCCATCGTGCAATGTGTTTTGTGAGACAATTCGAATATCCCTGTCTGAGAACCGTCCTATTGGTCTTGTAACCCAGGGTGTGCCTGTAAGCTCGGGTAACTCTAATAGGATACCACCATCCCCATCAGGCAGTTGATCACCATCTGGGCTTTGTTCGTCCCTGAAAAGAAATCTGAATGATTTTAGAGACATTGGTGAGTCTGAATTCGTTGGGACATCTGCTCGATTGATAGCAATCTCAAACTTTGTCGATGATAGAGTAGGGAGAGTGATCAGACCGATATCACTGTGGGTAATCCTGGTTGAATCATTGTCAGGAAAAATGGCACCCTGTTTGTCGCCAAACTCCCAGACAAGTTCAGCACCAATTCCCCCGATTGGGAGGCCGGTACTTGCATCATTATCCCCATCAATGTACAAGCTTATTTTGTTACTTTTTGAAAGACCGAGCTCTTCGGCTATCTCTAAAAACAAAAACAGGCGAGTACTATCAGAGCTGGCACTGATGGCTAAAAAATCAACACCTGAAACACCATCACCAGCTGGATCAAAAGTTAACTTCTCAATATTTTCCCAATCATCGAATCTTCCGTCCACCAGGATGGGTTGTGCGCATAAAATTGAACATAACAGTAATAAGAATATTGCTCTCATGAGAGTCCCCTCGAGTAAATCAAAATAATTAACACTTCATTTTATAATAAGCATGTTTGTGAATTATGGTTTTGATATTCTGAAAATAGTATCTGGTTTAGGTTTTGGAATGATTATTTGTTCAAGCAATGCAATAATTAATGAATAAGAAATTAAATGTTGAGCCCAGCGTCAATGTGGAAGAAAAGAACTCATCAAAGTGTTTGCCAAATATCTACCAAGTATTAGTTTTCGACTCACTTTTAATCAGCTCAAGCGTGAACATATTTTGTTCTGGGTTTGAATACTAATATTTATATCCAGGCCTTGCACGCAGCACATTGATAAAAACCGTGGCAGTATGAAAAAGATATATTTCGGAAAGAGCAAATAGAATGAAACTTTATAAAATTATACTTTCCGGACTGCTAATTCTCATGCTGGCTGTCTGCCAGACATCCCCCTCAGACACCTTCACTCTCAGTAAGGACAAACTGAAAGATAAAATTAAGGGAGCCTGGGCCGCTCAGACAATTGGCGTGACCTTTGGAAGTCCAGTGGAGTTTAAGTATAAAAGTACCATGATCCCGGACTCAGTTAAGCTCGAATGGAATGCTGGTATTCTGGAAAATATTTATGAGAATATCCCTGGAGTATATGATGATATCTATATGGATCTGACCTTTGTCCAGGTGTTTGAAGATCAAGGGCTGGATGCACCGGCTGATGCCTTCGCTGAGGCTTTCGCAAATGCCGAATATCCGCTTTGGTTCGCCAATCAAACCGCCCGCAGAAATATCCTTGATGGACTAAAAGCGCCTGAATCTGGGCATTGGCTCAATAACCCCTGCGCCGACGATATTGACTTTCAAATCGAGGCCGATTTTGCTGGTATCATGAGTCCGGGGATGGTTAACAGCGCCACCCGAATATGCGATAAAATCGGGCATATTATGAACTATGGGGACGGTTACTATGGTGGCGTCTTTATCGCCGCCATGTATTCCCAGGCTTTCGTTTCTGACAATATCCACGATGTTGTCAATGAAGCACTCAAAGTCATACCCCCTGAGAGCAGCTTTGCCCAAACTATGCTGGACGTCATCAGGTGGCATAAACAAAATCCCCAGAACTGGAAAGACACCTGGTTAAAGGTACATCAAAAATGGTCCGATGAGATCGGCTCAGCAGTAGGTGTTTTTGACCCTTTTAATATTGATGCAAAGATTAATGCCGCCTGGGTCCTCATGGGTCTGCTCTACGGTGAGGGCGATTTTACCCGAACCTTTGAAATTGCAACCCGCTGTGGCGATGATGCAGACTGCAACCCTGCCAGCGCCGGTGGCATTTTAGGAGCATTGAAAGGCTATGATGCCATTCCGGAATATTGGAAGCAAGGTCTGGCGACTGTAGAACCAATTGATTTCAAATACACCACTATCTCCCTGGATGATGCCTATGACTTATCCTTCAAACACGCCCTGGAGGTCATCACGAAAAATGGAGGGCAAGTAGATAATGATAAAGTGACAATCAAGACTCAGCAGCCAGAAACTCTGGCGCTTGAAGTAGCTTTTGAAGGTCATTATCCCACAGGCAAACCTAAGATCGACGAGATTTTGAAAGAAAATTTTAGCTATAGTTTTGATGGCAAAGGGTTCGTTATCAGGGGTAAGGCTCAAAAAAAAGGCAGTGCTGATTATGTCTTCAAAGTCCAAATGTCCATTGATGGCAGGCTAATCGAGACGGCTACACTCCCAACAAATTTTGTACAACGCCGGTTCTATTTATTCTGGCATTACCAGCTCAGTGATGCCCCACACGAAATTAAATTGAAAGTGCTCAATCCAAGCGATCAGGCAGAGATCTATCTTCAGGAAATATTAATTTATGGCAGTGAACCGCAAAGTTTTAGAGATTAGATATTGAAAATAAAACCAATAGTCGCAGATGAGGAGAATCAAAGATGAAGTTTTTACTAATTCAAGTGAGTGTCATATTGCTTTTTACCCTATCATGTACTCAGGAAACAAGTTTCGATCTCGAGGCATTGGAGTCCGGAATTCTTCCAACCACAAACCCGGCCAGCGGGCCAGACGAGTGGTTGCTGGCTCATATAGATGTTGAGACAACGGGTTTACTACCTGGTTATCATGAGATGATCGACATAGGCCTTGTCATGACAAATCTCGATGGGGATGTTCTGGACAGCCTGTTCTTACGTATTCAACCTCAGTATCCAGAACGCCTTTCTCCGGGAGCATATAATTCGAATGCCTTTGATCCGGAAAAATGGAAGGAACTCCAGGCTCTGCCTATAAAAACTGCCGTCGATAGCATAATCGCCTTCCACAAAAAGGTGGCAGGTGATAAAAATGTATTGATGGTGGCTTACAATTGTCAATTTGATACAGCCTTTCTTGATCACCTCTTCAGAGTCGCAGGTAAAACCTGGAGGGAATTGTATCATTACTTTGTCCTGGATATTCCTTCCATGGCCTGGGGGCTCGGGTTAACCGACCTTTCCAGCCAAAAACTTATGGCGCTTTACAACATTCCAAATGAACCCCACATTGCAGAATTCCACACCGGCATCACGGGTGCCATGGTAAATGTACGCATTTACCAGGGCTTATTGCGATATCGCCAGGAACATGCTATAAATGGACTGTAAAGCAGAAGTTTACACCACGAAATAAATGATCACACCGATCAAACTAGCCTTTTCAAGACTATCCATAATACTAAGTTTTAGTCATGATAAGCATGGTTTGGGTTCGTATTATCACTTGAGAAAATCAAATGAGATGAACATTATTGTATTTGGTCATTCACATGTCTGCTTCCATCATGTTTAATTCAGCTGGATGGGCGAAAGAGAAAGTCATTCTCGACACGGATATGGTGGAATTATACGATGACGGTGTCGCCATGATCATGCTTGCCAGGAGTGAAGAGATTGATCTTCTGGGTGTGGTAACGGTTTCTGGAAACGTGTGGGTCGCTGAAGCAACCTCATACGCCCTGCGTCAGCTAGAAATCATTAAACGTCCAGACATTCCCGTGTATGCTGGAACCCGCCACCCGCTTAGGGCTGGACGATACAAAGCAATGAAAATGGAACAGGAACTGTTTGGTCAATTAAACTGGACGGGAGCCTTTAACAGACCTGAACCGAAATCATATCTTAGCCTTGAGCCAGATCGAATTCCTTTTAAGGGGTCTCCCAAAATAAAACCTGAAACCCAACATGGTGTTCAGTTTTTAATTAATACGATAAAAGCAAATCCAGGAGAGGTGACAATTATAGCTATTGGTCCGCTAACCAATATTGCATTAGCGCTTCGCTTAGAACCGGAGATAACATCTCTGGTGAAAAGAATCGTGTACATGGGTGGAGCTTTCGATGTGTCTGGTAATATTACGCCTGCAGCTGAATTTAACTGGTGGTTTGATCCAGAAGCCGCCAGAATGGCCGTTCGCGCTCCCTTCAGTGATCAGCTGATTGTTGGATTGGATGTCAGTGAAAAATACAAATTTAACAAAGAAATCTTTGATCGAATAACGGCCGTTGAGACACCTCTAACCAGCTTCTTCAAATACAAATACGGTCCACGATTTGAAGAGAGGGAAGATTATACTCGTTTTGTTTGGGATACCATAGCGGCAGCTGTAGTTATCGATCCAGGCCTGATTACAGATGTAGAGACACGTTGGGTGGATGTGAATACAGAGTATACTCAGGATTATGGTCAAAGTCTCAGTTATAAAAAGCATGGTCCTATGGGAACGCGGAGGGCTCGGATCCTCTTTTCTATCGACCAGGAACGCTTTTGGAATCTTATGGTCGACTTGCTTACACGTTGACCCAGGGCAATTTAAGAACTTAAGTAAACTATTATTATATTGTTGTTATAGCGAGCTTTTTACACTGATTTTATTGTTGCATAATTAGCATGGATTGTTGTTAATTAGGCCCATTACATTCTGTGAATTACACTTTCAAAATCCAGTGAATTTAACTCGATTTGGAAAAGGAGACTTCTTACTTTTGATGCATAATTGTCGGGGAAATGGTGGATGACTTTATTTAAAATATCTACACCAGGATACCCGGTTATTGATCCAGTACGTTCCATTGTAATCCTGATTGCATTGCTTGCCTTAACGGCTTGTGATATGTTTGAAGATTCACCGGTAAGCACGCCATTTGAAAATGCTCCTCCAGAAACATATCTCAGTATTTCAACCCAGACCGTCATTTATACTCGTCTGGACAGTATCGATTGTGACTCAATGGGCTTATGCGATACATTATATTCCTATTATTTCGAAGCGGACAGCATACCTCCGGGTGATCTGGATACTCTACAGAATGCACTCCAGACTGTACTAGCTAGCACCCAGACAATGACCTGGTGGGGTGAAGATCCAGATGGTGATGTCATCGGATACTTCTATAAGTGGCAACACGATCAGGATTGGACATATACAACTAATGAATCTGTAACTGATACCATACCGATCCGCACGGCTTTCGGGATATTCGGGTTTGCGGTAAAAGCCATGGACTCTGACTCACTTGTGGACGCTACACCTGCCGAGATTATTCTACAAATCAGGAATACACCGCCTGTGATAGATTTTCGCTATCTAAGCAATCCCATCGTCACCGGCGGGACGGCTGATGTTACTGAGCGAACTTTCCCTACTCGAACCTTCTTATGGACTGTCGCCGACGATGATGGAATAGAAACAGTGGATTCGATCTACTATGCCCTGGACAGCACATCACATTGGAATGCTCTCGGGGCATCTGAAAAAGGGATCACACTTACTGATCTTGCTCCAGGAAACCATGTTTTCTACCTCATGGCCAGAGACGTGGCTGGAGCAATAAGCGAGATCACCCATTACCCGGATATCAATGATGACACGACACCCAACACCTGGGAAGTGATGGAGCCTATAGGTGATGTGCTCTTAGTGGACGATTTCTATTTTGATCAGCAAAACCGTGCTATGGATTGGTATATGAGTATTTTGGACACACTCCCGGGAATAGGACCTGATGGCTATTCTGTCTGGGAGATCGGACGAGAATTACCCTTCTCTGAAAAGGACGTTTCCGCTACCCTTAATTACTTCAACCGTATTATCTGGTATTCTGCCGCAACTGGACCGGAAAACTATGGTGATGCTTCTAATCCCATCAATGCCTTTATAGAGGGGGGTGGCAATCTCCTCATGAATGTTACCGAATTGCTTACTTCTGCAGCAGTTTGGTGTCCATTTGATTCTACTGCTGTTATCAACCCATCAGGGCGCCTGTTTGCCGGTACAAATCTCGAGTCTACCATTAATGAAGATTTGAATCTTCAGATTTCTAAACTGATCCCCTATCGGGTCAAATCATTCGCTCTCAACGATACCACTCTACTTGATCCTATTCTTGGACCCCGGCTCACATCGCTTTATCGCTTGCCTGAACCATCCGGTGCGGATGCCTGGTTGGGACGTCCAACCGTCGCGGCTGAATACGACCACCAATCGCCAATTAATCAAGTTGGCGGAAAAGCTATCCTCTTTTCCATGCCCTTTCATGATGGTACCAATAATGGTTCTCTCATGGAAGGTAATGGCTCTGCAGCCAAGTTCATTTCCTGGGTTTTGCTCGAAAGATTTGCGCCTTGAAGCGCCTACTGATATTGATCTTTGCTCTTGGACTTAATTCAGTTTTAGGGCAGAGCACTGCCACCATAAGAGGTCGCGTAGTGGATAAAATAACTAACGAGCCTCTAATTGGCGTAAATATTATTGTGCAGGGCACATACTGGGGTAGTTCTACAGATATAGAAGGCCGCTATAATATCGAAGGAATAACCCCCGGCGAGTATGATGTCCAAGTCACATATATTGGTTATAAGACTTATCAGCAAACTGGGATAACACTGCCTGCTGGATTGGCTATTGATGTCAATTTTGATATTGAGCCCTCGGTCCTTTCCTTTGGTAGAGACGTAGTTGTAATTGGCAAACGTCCCCTCTTTAACGTAAGGGAAACGGCCTCCTCTACCAGAATGAGCAAAGAAGTCCTCGAGACAATGGTGGTTGATGATATCGTGGATATTCTTGGCAAAACAGGTGGGGTGACTACCACCGACAATGAAATACATGTCCGGGGGGGACGTCTTGATGAAACCCTCTTCGTGGTTGATGGTATTGTCACCAAAGATCCGCTCACCGGCTATAGTGCAAATCTTTATGTAAACGCGGATGCCATTGAAGAGATGGAAGTTCTTACCGGTGGCTTCAATGCCGAATATGGTCAGGCTATGTCTGGTGTGGTAAATGTAAGACTCAAAGAAGGCCATCGGAAATTGGAGGGAAGTGTCAAGGTTACCTCTGATGGACTGATTGGGCTTCCTGACTATGGTACACGTCGAATTGAATTCAATGTTGGGGGACCATCGTATTCAGAGCGCCTTTTAGGGGCAGTAGGAATCAACCCACCAGGTGAATTCTTCTTCTTTCTAAATGGGTATGGTAAGACTTCAGTCAGCAACTTGCCCACTGCAAATAAGCTGTATCCACACGCAAGCCTGGATCTTCCTTTTTTAAACGAGAGTCAGACCCTCAGCTTACTCGAAAAATTATCTCCCCAGGAAGAGAATGACTGGCACACCATGCTCAAGTCCACCTGGAAGATTACACCCGTATTACAGTGGTCTAACACAGTCGATTTATCAGTAAATATGAACCAGGGTTATTTCATGGCCCGCGCATTTGGCAGCAGTTCCTTTCCCTACCGCTACATTAATATTCTGGATAATTACAACACCATCACTCGTTCTGCCGTTCTTCTGAATTCTAACCTGGTGCACACCCTCAGCCCCAAAAGTTTTTACGAGATCAAGCTCAGCCGTTTCACCACAGAAGAACACAGTGCTGTCCAGAACCTACCATGGTCTGAGTACCGTGAACGCCTGGACCTTGAACCCAATTTCTATATCCCTTCAAGCCTTGATGGAGATATTGAGGTTACCTACGGAGATCAGTTTTATGATACTGGGATGTCCCCTGAGTGGTACAATACCATCAGTCAGAATGATGCCATCAGGGCAGATTGGAGTTATTCTATTACCGAGCGCCAAAGCATAAAAGCAGGCGCTGATGGCAACTGGACAACCATACAGGTCCTGGATATTAATGAGCCCTGGACAGGGGACACTGGATTGGGTGCTGATTTTGACTTTTACCGGGCCAAGACCCATTATGGCAGTGCATACCTCCAGGACAACATCACTTTTGAGGGCATGGTTATCAACGTGGGCTTACGCTACGACTACTGGGTCCCGGGTAAATACATAGAAGATGCTATAAACGATTCCCCCCAGGTGGTACTAACTCAAGCTGCAATTGATAAATTTAATGATGAGACACGTGTCTGGTTTGGTGATCGGATAAAAATGCACTTAAGCCCACGCTTGGGCATCTCGCATCCCATTACGAAGAATGATGTTCTTTATTTTTATTATGGTCATTTTTCACAGCTACCCACTTTCCAATACGTATTCTCCAAGTTGAATAATAATTCTCAGGGCGCTTATCAGATCATCGGTAATCCGACCTTGAATCCAAAGACTACCGTCCAATACGAATTTGGTGTTAAACATCGCTTTAACGAGGATCAGGTTCTGGAGTTGAAGGCTTACTGGAAGAACATGTATAATTATGAGACCTCCCAGAGCATCACATCAGAGAATCCTCGCTATTCTCATCTGCGGTTCAACATGTATTTCAACGCTGATTATGCCCGCTCCAGAGGTGTTGAAGCCATTGTGAGGGCCAGGTTCTTGAAGAATTTCTACGCTGATGGACATTTCTCGTATTCTATCGCAACCGGTAAGAGTTCTAATCCCAACGACAACCTGCTGGTGCAGGCTGGTGCTCTCTCAGAGAAACCACTGGGTGAGAATTATCTAGGATGGGATCGTCCCATTCGGACCTTTTTGAATTTGTCTTATTATCAGCCTGCGACTAAATCAAAAACTTTCCTTGGCCTGAATGACTGGGGTGCATCCCTGCGTCTCGATTATGAGACCGGGAGACGCTATACTTCCCAAACTCTCCTGGATGATCCAGCTCAAACGGATCTACCTACTGGCCAAAGACTTGGAGAGGATGGGGAAATTTATTGGTATGGTACACCAAATTCTGATACACCGAACAATCTGATAGCGGATAAACCTCGTTTTACAGTAGACACCCGACTTTATAAGAATTGGGTCGTGAACGATATACGCCTGCGTCTCTTGTTTGAAGTACAGAACCTACTTAATAATCGTATCCCCAGACGGATCAACGTCTTCACCGGTAAAGGATTTGATCCTGGTGAAATGATATCCTACAGCTATTCAAGCAGTCCAGATCCCAGGATTGATCCCTCACGGATGGAGCGACCACGCACTGCCGAACTTGGATTGCAGGTAATATTTTAATGTATAAAAAAGTACCGGCATTAATTGTTTGGATCCTGTTATTACTGCCCGCTCTTAGTTGGGGGCAAGCGCTAGTCCAAAATCTCGGGGGTCAAAAAGCCGGGACCGCCATCTTTCCTTTCCTCAAAATCGGAACCAGTGCTTATGGGGCTGGGCTGGCTGGCGCCGGTGTTGCCGTTCCCAAGGATGCCTCCAGCGTATTCTATAATCCCTCCGCCATCAGCCATGTTGCAAATCATGATGTAGTATTCTTTCATCTCGATTTACCAGCAGATATTGATTATGATTATTTTGCCCTATCTACCCCACTCGGAACCCAGGGTCACTTAGGTTTAAGTATGGGCTCATTGCATATGGATCCCATGATAGAGACTACCGAATATATGCCATTTGGCACAGGCAGGACATTCACCTATAGTGATGAATTTTTGGCCTGCACTTATAGCCTGCAATTATCTGATCGCTTCACTTTCGGTACCACCTTAAAATTTGCTAGAGAGACCTTAGACAACCATGAAATGCAGGGTCTACTGCTTGACTTTGGGACATTCTATGAGACAGGCTTCAGATCCTTAAGAATTGCTGCAGCCATGACTAATTTTGGAGCAACCTTTAAACCTACCGGCGTCTATTCAAAAACCATCCTCAACCAGGCAGGTGAAGCAGTTCTTGCCGATTCACTTCAATACCAGTCATTTTCACCACCGACGACCTTCAGCCTTGGCGCCGCCTATGAGTTCATCGATAATGAATACAGCGTTTTAACAGGCGCCTTCCAGTTAACTCATCCTGCAGATGCGGCGGAGAATTACTCATTTGGTCTTGATTACCTTCTATTAAAAATGTTGAGCATGCGCTGTGGTTATGTAATGAATAAGGATGGCTTTGGTCTCGCCCTGGGCGGTGGTCTGCAGATAGGGCTCCCGGCTGGGATTAAGGTGAGATTTGATTATTCTTATACAACAACGACAACCCTCACTGAGCCACAACGCTACAGCATCGGGTTCTCGCTATGAGAAGGCTATACATTTTAGGGCTAGCGCTGATCTTTCTGGCATGTCTGGACCCAATGACACTTCCTACGCTGGATGATAGTCCAAACCTCGACTTTAATCCTGACACGACCTATTTACCTCTTTCGCCTTCATGGGGGGCTGCGGAAGGTATTATTACACCTGTCGAGGTTGCGGTCTCTTTTGCACGTCAGGTGTTCGTTGCAGATGCCGGTGTAGGTGACATACTTGTATTTAATCAAGCAGGTGTCAGGCTTGATGAAATTGATCCTGCATATGCTACTTTGGATTTTGATCATCTCGACCCTGATTTTTCACCTGTTGATATAGATATAGATGGTCGTCTCAATCTCCTGATCATAGATGGTTCCAACAAAGTCTACCGCTGGAACCATTTCTGGAATATTCATGGAATCGATTCGGTAGCCAGCGAAATACTGGTAAAAGACACCACCACCGGCGAGCGTTTATGGTTAACTCCATTTCAATTGGAGACGAGCAGCTATCTCATATCACCGAATTGGTACGCGGACCTGGATAGCAGCCGCTATGAAAAGAATACACATATAGCAGATTCGCTCCTCAGACCCCACGCCTTTTTAGACATGGATTTCTGGTTGAATGATCAAAATGACCTCTACTATTCTAGTGCGCAGACAATGTTTTCTGCTCTCTCGGCCGCAAGGCTTGATGACCCCTTTTTCTATGCTGCCGATTCGGCTCAGGATCGTATCCTCCGTGCCGCCCAGGTTCGCAACGGGGCAGTCAAGCTTGGAAATGGCGAAACCTACTTTACTCATGTCGCACTATTTGCTGATAATGTAAAGTCAGTCGGATTTGGCGCTGGCACCGTAAACCAACCCACAGGCCTGGATGTGGACAATTTTGGAAATCTTTATTATTCCCAACTTGGGAAAGAAATGTATATCCATTCAGTCCTGCCAAATCTAGATCTGAGCTTCCCAACGAGATTTAACATCGGTGTCGAAGACATTATGATGCCAGAGCAATACGACAGGCCATTTGATGTGGCAGTTGATGCAAAACAAATGATCTATGTTGCCAATACAGATTTGCAGGAAATTCTTGTTTTCAATGGTGATGGCAGTTTTTTTAGAAAAGCCGGAGTTGAAAAGATAACCATCGACACCACCATATGGGTTCCCTTCCAGACTGAAGGCAGCTTTATGGATACCAGCATCTGGGTTTATTCAGACACTGGTTCTGTGTTGGTCGATACAAGTCTATTCATCGCAGGTTCCATTGATTCAGCTCTGGTTGACACATTTTATACCAGAGAACAAAAGGGTCAGCTGCTCGAACCGGTTTCCCTGGCAGCTGATGAACGCGGTGTAATCTATGTCTGTGATTCAGCACAAGGGTCCATATTCCGCTATATCCTTTCCACTTCACTGGATGATGATTTGAAGACAATTAACCAATGAGATACTCGCTTAATCGTATGAATAATCTACGCAGCACGCACTTATGGCTTTCATCGCCTTCATCGTGTTTATTGCTTTTATGTATCTTGATTGGTTTGATGCCTACCACTTTGGTGGCCCAAGCTAACGATGACTATGATAAATACACCAGTATCAACCAGCTTGGTATCGCTCTCACTAATTTCGGGCTCCTGGGGAACGGCTATAATCGGATCAATGGTGAGATTCAGCCATCTTGTATGTATAAACAGCATACGCTGGTCCTGCGTGAACAAGTTGAACACTTCTCGTTTTCAGGATTATGGGTCGGTGGTATGATAAATGGTCAGCCCCGTGTTTCAACTGCCATCGTGGATGGCGTCTTCGAATCTGGCTCAGAGGGTTTTGAATTCGTACCACTTAGCCCAATGGTCGAAAGGTCAAGCGTCACCACCAGCCCTGTTTATGATCCCACGGCAATCTCCCATCAGGATTATAGCACGAAGTTTACTGATGTATTTCCGCCAAATCTGACGATTGTTCCCAACCATGAAGCCCTGGGTATTGAGGTAAGCATGCGTACCTATGCCTGGGATTTCTCGTTTGCAGAAGCATTTGTTATTTTTGAGTATACGATTAAAAATGTTAATCCAACTGCGACCATCTCGAATATTTATGCTGGAATCTGGCATGACGTATCAATAGCAAATATGAATTATACCAGCGTTTACGAATCTGGCGGCGGTTTTAACTGGTACGATAATCTTGATGGGTTTGATGAGTCCATTGATGGAGCCGGTTTCGGACGTGATATGAGTTACAGTTATGATGATGACGGAGATGGCAGCTGGGCAGAGACTTATATTTCCCAAAAAACCCTTGGTGGATCAGTTCCACAACCCTATTTAAAAACCTATTACAGCCAATGGCCCTGGAACGCTGTCAGTAACGAAACCTATCCCCTGTATGTTATGGCTTTGACCGATGCAGCGCGCTACGCACAGCTGTCCTCAAGCGTACCCACCGGTAACCCTCCCGATTATTTAGTGGCTGATGGCTATCCTGCTAATCCAGGCAGTTGGCTTTTCCTGCATTCTGCCGGACCCCTTGGTTCAGAACCCGTTGATGGCGACATGGAAAATTGGGAACTGCCACCTGGAGAATCAACCACCATCGTATTTGCCCTTGTTGCAGCAAGCTGGGCAGGTGCTGGGATAGACTCTCCTGCCAGGCGAACTGAATTATACACAAATGCAGACTGGGCTCAAAAGGCCTATGATGGTGAGGATTCGAATCGAAATAATGTCCTGGATCCTGGAGAAGATTCTGATCTGGACGGGGAACTCGATCGCTATATCCTACCTGAACCACCTCCACCTCCTGCTATTTATATAGATAATCGCAGCCAGGAAGTCGATATTTACTGGGATCGGAGTTCTGAAGAAGCCCTTGACCCCATTTCGCATCTTAAGGATTTCGAGGGTTACCGTGTATATGGAGCGCGAAAAGTCCAAAATGATGAACAAAGCCAAGAGTATACTTTACTGGCAGAATTTGATAAGATTGGTGATAATATTGGCTTCGATCTCGGTTTTGACCCGGTTCGAATTGTAAACGAATTTGGGGAACCAGATAGTATTCTCATATCCGGTCACTACTATCATTACAAATACACCAATATTGGCGTAAAGAACGGCTGGCTTAATTATTACTCTGTCACAGCATTTGATCAAGGCGACCCCGCAACAAATCTGGCCAGCTTGGAAAGTTCAAAATCGACCAACCGGAAAGTGGTATATCCTGGCACAGTAGCAAATGACTGGAACACCGAAACTGGGGTTTACCCCAATCCATACAGGGGTTCAGCAACCTGGGATGGCTTCGGTACACGGGATAAACTGATCTGGTTTCAATATCTACCACCCCAGGCAGAGATCAGAATCTATACATTGGCCATGGATGAGGTGAAGAGAATCATTCATGATTCTGAAACCTATATGGGTGACGATGTGCAGAACATCAATTCGAGACTGGATCCCAAATTCTCAGGGGGAGAACATGCCTGGGATCTCATTACTCGCGATCAGCAGGAAGCTGCTACTGGCTTGTATTTATATTCCATTGAAAATATTGATAAAACCAGCCCCAATTATGGGAAAGTTAAAGAGGGCAAATTTGTAATTTTAAAATGAGAGACAAGCGTAAAGATTAATAAATTGATTATCAAATGTTTTGTCTCAGGAAATAAGCTTGTCCTGAGGCAGAACCAAAAAGGAGGCAAAAAGCTATGAAGAGATTGTTTCTAGTTCTGCTCATGGGCGTTACAATGGTCCTGGGGCAGATCACGTCGATCTACGACATTCAGTATGTCGCTGATCCAGAAACGGACGATGCTTCTCCACTGCTTGGTCAGACAGTCACCATCTCAGGTGTTGTAACTGGCGAGTACTGGGGAACCTACAATAACCGTACGATGTACATTCAGGATGCTGAAGGTCCCTGGTGTGGTATCTATGGTTTCAATTACAGTGATGATGGCTGGAGGGATGTAGATGTAACCTACGATCCAGGTGTCATGCGAACCACAGTCGTGGAAGGTGACTCCGTTACCGTGACTGGTGTGGTAGATGAATATTATAATGTCACAGAACTGTTACCCACATCCCTCGTGGTGCACGGTCTTGCTTTAAATCCTCCAGCGCCGATGCTACTTACTCCAGCCGAGGCAGCTATGGAGCAATATGAAGGCTGTCTTGTTACATTTGAAGATGTCACGGTTGACGATCCGGATGAAGGTAATGGCGAGTGGAGTTTTACCGATGGAACAACCTCACTTTCAACAAATGATGTCTGGGGTTATTACTATTATCCTAAAACAGGAGCTGAAATCGCAAGCATCACAGGTGTGATGGAATGGACCTATGGGGCTCGTAAGGTTTTACCTCGGCTCGCTCGTGACATCGTTCAGGCCGGAGAATTCACCCGTGTTCAACGGATTCAGCAGGTGCTTGGTTCATCCCTTTACATGCTGCCAGATAGCGCCTATGTAGATGCCTCATATTTCGTTGATGATACCGTTAGCTGTATTGGTATCGTAACGGTTCCCACCGCTGAAATATCGGGATGGGATACCACCGGTGGCATCCTGACAGGTTACTCACGCTTCGTTTGGCAGGACCCAAATGGTGGTCCATACAGCGCAATCTTGTCATATTTTAATGATGCATCGGCTTTTCCAGAACTCTATATCGGTGATTCTATCAACATTACTGGATATATATTTGAATATGCTGGCGGTGGTGGACCTGCTGCGTTCACTGAAATGTTCATTACCGAGCCAGTTTCCATCGTTGGGATAACTAACATTCCTGATCGCCCACTGATAACGACTGGCGAGCTTCAGAATCCCCTGACTGCCGAGCAGTGGGAAAATAATGTCTGTCGTATTGAAAATGCTATAATGATCAACAACGATCTTCCTTATGGTGAGTTTATGATTGATGATGGTAGTGGTCCCATTCTATCAGATGCGGATGCTACAAATAGCATGTCGGGCTATGACGTTTATGGGAACTATGTTGGTGGCGAATTTATCCGTCCACCCAATGGTACTACTTTCGCATCTATCGAGGGCTATGTCTATCATGCCTATGGTTCATTTGCGGATAATACTACATATTCTATCAGAGCCTTCACACCCTCAGATATAATCCTGGGTGGTGGACCACCTGCAATCACTGATTTCAGCGTTACTCTGACTGACTTTGGTGTGGCAGATGCAGTAACTGTCAGTGCCAACATGGTTGATGGATCTGCAGTTGCATCGGCAGTTGTTACCTATCGCGTGGATGGCGGTACCTGGACCGATGTAGCAATGACTCTTGGTGAGGGCGACCTCTGGAGCGGGACTATTCCAGCCACCAATACTGAGGGAGCATTGGTGGAGTATTATCTTATGGCCGCCGATGATGGTGAAGACAACCAGCCTGACGTAATGACCACCATGTTCCCATCCGATACCACGATCGCAACTGGGTCATTATTGGGTTACCACACCCAGGCTGCTGGTCCCTCGATCGCAGATCTTCAGTATTCACCCTTTGACAGAGGCAACAGCTACTATGTTCAGTCTGTTGTAACCGCCAGCGGAATTGTTACCGGATTCGATGAGCCAGCCGCAGCAGGTGGTCTCTTTTCGTTTCAATCCGAGGCAACAATGGGTTACGGCATTCTGTGTGTCGACGCCAGCGATTATGTTCCCACAAGAGGAGATCATATTACGGTCACAGGTTTGCTGGTTGAACGCTATGATGAAGCCACTGCAATCATTAACGCTACAACTACTGTAAACTCCAGCGGCAATACTGAACAGTATATTGTCCTGACAGGTGCTGATCTCGTTGCTGATCCTGAAGGCTATGAATCGAATTCAGTCTCTCTGGGTGCGGTTTCGGTCACCAGCATTAACTCCTACGACTGGACAGTGAATGATGGCACTGGTGATTTTCTCATCGATGACGACTGGTTAATCAGTGATAGTCCTGCTGATCTTGCAATTAATGCTTTAGAAGTTGGTGGTGCCCTCACCCTTATCAAGGGCGTATGGAACCATAGCTATGCCACGTACAAAGTACAGATACGTGATTTAGTGGATATGGGACTTGCAGTCGGTATAGACGATGGCATTGGGATTCCGAATCAATTCTCCCTGAGCCAGAACTATCCCAATCCCTTCAACCCCGCCACTACCATTGAGTATTCCCTGGCACAGCCTGGGAATCACACACTTCAGGTTTTTGACCTGCGGGGTGCACTGGTAACGACCCTGGTTGATAAGGCTAGTCCTGCTGGTGCATACTCAGTAACATGGAATGCAAGCAGTCACGCCAGCGGATTGTACTTCCTGCGTCTGAACGCACAGGATTTACAGCAAACCAGGAAACTGATCCTGATTAAATAATCCAACTTAAATACGTGAGCGTGATAAGCGTATTTAAAGGGAATCTTGAAGAACCCCCCATAGACCACAAATCTATGGGGGGTTCTTGCATTAATCACTGTTCAAACCCAGTATATTCTTCTTATTGGGGATTCAATCTACCTTGATATCAAGCCAGATCATGCGGTGGTCAGAAGCTTTTTTTGCCATGGCAGCGCCTATGGAATCCACAGATTGATCAGGCCAATACACCGCCCCCCTTAACACCTCCAGATCCCAACTGGGGAGTATATGATCGATACGCATACCCCGGTCTCCCCAACCTGCTGTTCGACCTTCATAGTATTTAGGTGGTCCAGGGATCCGTCCATTAAGCGCACCCGCGCTGATAAGTAAATTTCCATACCCCCTTATTCTTGGATGCTTTAGTAGCTGATCAATCGCCCTTTGACCCGTCTCCAAAGTATCTCCCCGGGGTGACGCATTCAGATCGCCCAGTATGATGAAGCTTTGATCCCTTGCAAGTCCCCCTCTTTTACCTGAGTCATCTACCATGACAGAATCGTCATTGATGTAGTGTACCCACATCTTAATCTCATCATAGTTCCGACGCCCATTCCGGTTCTCTTTGCCATCAAAACCAGGTGGTGTTGGATGAGATACCAACAGGTGCAGCACTTTTCCCCCAATTTTGACCGGGACATCCCAATGTGATTTACTGGAGAGACGGAAAATGTCAATTTCATCATCAGAATACCACTCGTCGGGAATAAGATTGTTGGGAAGATCCTTCCATAGAAACTTCTGAAATGTCCGTGCATTTTCAGAGACCAAAGGGTAACGCGATAGAATAGCCATCGAATACTGACCGGGATACGCCCCATAACCATAACAGTCACCACCATGATCACGAGATCCACGATCAGCTTCAGTAGCGACAAGGCCATTGTTGTCAAAATCCATTCCGGCCAGAAAACCCGTATTGCAGGGGGCCACATACATGTGCTTGTAGTCAGATGAGCTGAGATAAGCATCCTTAAAACGCTGGAGGTTAAGCAAGAGATCCTCACCCATCTCGAGCGCATCGATATCATGATCAATTTCATTGATGACCAGAACATCTGGATTGATATTCCTGATTATTTTAGCAGCAGCGATTAACTGCTCTTCCTGCCCGATACCCATTGAGTCAACATGGGTCAGTTTGGTCGTAGACATTTCCCATATGTTGAAGAGGGCAACCCGTACTGTATCTGCGGTGGAGGTTTTCTCCGAACTTGATGTTGAGCAGGAAAAACTGGCAACGATTATTATTAAACCGATCATTATCCAATTCAGGGAGTGCCACCTGAACAAAAGTGAACTTGCATGATGCGTGAAGGACATAAATTATTCCCCATCCATATTTTTGAAAAAATACCAGTGCTAATTATGCCAAAAACATAAGCTTAATGATTGAAGTGTCCATTGCTTTTTCAACTTCTCCCCATAATCCTATTAATAGATGACCATGATCAGGAGTGATTGATGCCCAGAACCCGATAAAAGTTTCTCGATTCCCTGATACCCATTGGTTCATGTTTGAGTCCAAGACATTTGTGCATATATTCGCGACATCGATTCCATGGCATAAAGTAATTAATAATAATATCATCAGTCATTGACTGCTGAATTGAGGAGGGGACATGATCCGATTATCAATACTCATAACAATGGCATTGTTACTGAATAGCTGTAATAAGGCCGTAGATTCCTTCCAGCTGGCATCACCGGATGGGACAATTCTGGTTCAGCTTGAAATTATCGATAGGAGCCCGCATTACTCTGTTTCCATTGATGGAGAGCAGGTCATAAAACCCTCTGCACTTGGATTTAAATTATCCCAGGGACCAGTTTATTACGGTTATGTGAATCTTAAGCAGACCGCATCAGCATTAAATAACTCTACCTGGGAGCAAGTTCTGGGCGAGGATAAACAGATCTTGGATCATAACAACTACGCTAAGTTTCAGGTCTTAATCGGGAACACGGAATTCTACAATCTGGAATTCAAAATTTTCAACGATGGCGTCGCCTTCCGCTATCTATTTCCCGACTGGCCTGGCGTGGATTCGCTCCTTATTCAAAATGAGAATACTGCGTTTAATTTTCCCGAGGATTATCTGGCCTGGTGGATTCCAAACGAATGGGACAGTTACGAACAAGTTTACCAGACCACGCCTATTAGCAAATCAACCGGTGTGAATACGCCTGTAACGCTGCGCTCAGAATCAGGCATACACCTATCCATCCATGAAGCCAATCTAACTGAGTATAGCGGTATGACGCTGGTTCCAGATACGGCAGGGTCCATAAACTGGCATTCAGCTCTGGTTCCCTGGCCCGATGGCATTAAGGTGCGCAGTACCTTACCCCACAATTCACCCTGGCGCTCAATTCAATTGGGGCGATCAGCAGCCGATCTGGCAAATTCGCATCTGATTCTGAATCTAAATGAGCCCAATCGTATTGCAGATGTATCCTGGATCAAACCCATGAAATATATGGGCATATGGTGGGGAATGCATATCGATAAAGAAACCTGGTATCAAGGACCAACTCACGGTGCTACCACGACAAATGCTCTCCGTTACATTAATTATGCCAGTAAAAACGGCTTTGCTGGATTGCTCATAGAGGGTTGGAATCTGGGTTGGGAAAACTGGGGTGAACAAGACGCTTACCGTTTCGATGAAACCTATGATGATTTTGATATCCAAAGAGTGACCAGTTATGCAGCAGAGCGCGGCATTGAGATTATTGGTCATCATGAAACCGGTGGTGATGCCGCCAGTTACGACCGTCGAGTAGAGGCTGGTTTTCAATTTTATAAATCCCTGGGGATCAATAGTATCAAAACCGGCTATGCCGGAGCGATTTATCCAAGAGGGCAACATCATCATGGCCAGTGGATGGTTCGCCATTATCGACGAATTGTTGAATTAGCAGCTCAGTATGAGATCACCCTCGATGTACATGAACCCATCAAACCAACTGGAATTCGTCGCACCTGGCCCAATATGATGACCAGGGAAGGAGCTCGCGGGGGTGAGTATGAAGCCTGGAGTGAAGGTAATCCTCCAGAGCATACCACTATTTTACCATTCACTCGCCTCTTAGCAGGTCCCATGGACTATACTCCAGGTGTATTTTATATCACCTTGAGGGGCTACCGCAATAATGAGCGGGTGGTCCATACAACCCTGGCAAAACAACTGGCTCTCATGGTAATTATTAATAGTCCCTTACAGATGGTAGCTGATCTTCCAGAACATATTAGAAATCACCCTGCCTTGCAGTTCGTTCGGGATCTCAATATTGACTGGGATGAATCAACAGTCCTTGATGCCGAAGTGGGTGACTACATCGTTACTACCAGAAGAGCTGGTCAGGAATGGTTTCTAGCCGCTATCACTGATGAAGAACGTCGGGAATTAGCGGTAAATCTGACTTTTCTTGAAGCTGGTGTTTCATATCGAGCGGAAATCTATCGGGATGGGGACAATGCCTCCTGGGACCTCAACCCTCATGAATATATGATTGAGACCCAGCAGGTTAACTCAAGTACGACCCTTAACCTGTCCCTGGCGACAGGAGGTGGAATTGCCATAAGATTGGTTCCGATACTCTAGTTTCCCGGTAAGCACAAGGGTCATACGATGTGCGTATATGATCTTTTTCCTAATTTTTCAATATCCCCGCGTTAAAACGCGGGGAATACTGCAGGCTAGCTAGATCGCCATGCCTTTTCAGAATGCCCTAAGACTCAAACTAGTTTTTTCGCAGAGTAAAGTCATCAATCAACGAATCCCCCAAAGTGTAAGCCCTAAGGTTTAAGCTGGAATCTGTGATGCTAATCTTGCAGTAATGGTGATCCCTATCAAACGCGCGAGCCAAAGTGGAATCATAGTAATCCTGGTTATGTATATCTTTTTCTATTCCATATGGGGGAGCTCCAGCTCCACCTGAAATCACCTGAACTATCCCATTTTCATCATCCCGCACACAGCTTAAATCTGACTCCAAGGGGCGCAAGGGATAGGATCGGGCATAATGGTGGGCATGTCCATTAATCACAAGATCAACGCCATATTCATAAAGTAAGGGCCACCAATCGCTCAGGCTTTCCTTATCAACCCGCTTACTCCCATAGGGAAAGCTAGGGTAATGCCAGCCAACAATGAGCCATTTACGTGTATTCTGCTTTAGCCATGAGCGCAATGAGTCATTCTGGGTAGTATCATTTCGAGTAGTACTGTTGAGAATGATAATTCGTACATCCTCAATATCCTCATAATAGTACTCGCCATTACCAGGCAGCCAGGGTAGAAAATGGTGCCAATTATCATATACCGCATCATCAGTGCCCCGGTCATGGTTGCCAAAAGCAGCCAGATATTTTGATCTCAATTCAGGTGTTTGGATAAGTGGTTGCGATATATCAATAAATTTTTTCCAATCACTTGTTTTAGATCCCTTAGCGACTAAATCCCCGGTATTTATAACAGCATCATAATTTTCACTGGCAATGATATTTACAATGCTATCGTGAACACTGTGTCCAGACCTGGTATCGCCAAGAACAAAGATATTTACCTGTGAGAGACCAGGAATTGTTAATGCCAGGCCTAAAAACAGGACCAGGTATATCGATTTTAGATTCATTTTGTGGTATGTATTCAATTATTGTCCCCAGTGGTTCATTTTTGATGATGAGTGTTCAACATATCCACCACGGCCCTCAGATCACCATCGGTTTGAGCAGGTTTGATATTCAGGAGTTGTGCCAGCAATGAATAAACATTTACACTCTCAAAGCTGGGGTGGACATATCCCTTTTTGAATGCAGGACCATAAGCGTAAAAGATGACATGCATGTCCTTATAATAGGGATTGTAACCATGCGAACCACCATTATAGCGACTTGGATCCTGATAGCGCCGGCCAACACTCCATCCGGATTCTCTCGAGGCAACTATGGCTGGGACGCGTTTATTAGTACCGTAGTGCAGACTGTCTGGGATATCCGCCTTTTTCCAGGCACTCAGGTGTGGTGCTTTTTGCAAAGCGAAAAAAATTGAATCCTCATAGCCTTCAGCAGGATTAAAACTGGTCCACCCGCGGGATGCTTGCCACTCTTCCTTCACATAGTCATCAATATAGATCACGCGCTCCTCAGAGGTCGCTGACATCCCATGATCTGATGTTATGATCACATTGATTTTATCCGCAATGGGTAATTGTTCAATCTTTGTCATAAAGACTCCCAGCAGGCTATCCAGATGTTCAAGGGTTTCTTTTGTCTCGGGACTTTCTGGACCATGGTCGTGACCGAAACCATCTGGCTGGTCAAAATACCACATGATCAGACGCGGTCGGAGGTGTTCTGGAAGCTCGAGCCACGAAATGACACTATCAATCCGTGCTTCATAGGATACGTCACCATCATAGCGCTTTGTAATCGAAGGGCGCACTCCTTTGATGGCAGCTTCTGAACCAACCCAGAAAAAAGATGCTGATTTGACACCCTGAGTTTCTGCGGTGACCCAGATCGGTTCACCACCATAAAAGGCACTATCCTCAACGGCGTCACGGTTGCCCATAGAATATTTCCTGTCCAAATCAGCATCATAGAACGAGTTATCGACCAGACCATGATGATCCGGATAAAGACCCGTCGCCAGAGAATAATGGGTGGGAAAGGTATTCGAAGGGAATACTGGCTGCATGGAGCTTGCCTTGATACCTATTTCACCAATGGAAACCAAATTTGGCATGTCAGCCAGCTGTGGATAATCCCATCGGCAACCATCCATAGACAGAATAATTACATATTCATCACTCCTGGTAAGTACACCACTTTGATTGCAGGAACTAAATAGCAGCGATATCAGGATCCCTAGAACAAACATGATTTTGCGTGATTTCATTTCTACCCCTTTTTGAACAATGTTTTGCATATATGGATCTTCGAAATGTTGAAAAATAAGTACAAAAAATGTAGCCAGCTTTTCCCTCCTAACAATAGAAAAGGGTAAATAGTGTTACTTCCAATAGCTAATAATGTTAACAGCAGCAACCCAAAATGGCCTGAATAATATTAAAAAAAGCATTGACATTTATAAGCTCAATGCGAATGTTTGTATTCCATATACTGGGGAACATATTTTATCAGTTGTGTAGGCAAAAGTGTGAATTACACCAGTAATCGGAGTAATGCTTGAACGGACACCAACGCATCCAAAGTGCTCTGCAGGGGAAACCGCCTGATACTGTGCCAATTATGCTGCATAGCTTTATGCTGGCAGCCAGAGAAGCGGGTTATTCAATGGGACAATTCAGGGCTGACCCAAGTGCCATGGCTGAATCCTTTATCAAGTCTGTGGAAACCTATTGCTACGATGGCATATTGTTCGACGTAGATACTGCTACCCTTGCCGGCGCAGTCGGAGTTCCCATTGAATTAATGGAAGATGACCCTGCAACAAGTTATCAAGGTTGCCTTTCCTCCCTTAATGATATAAGAAATCTGCCTCCACCCGATGTAGGTGCAAATGCCAGGGTTCAGATCTGGCTTGAAGCGGTGACGAAACTTAAAGCATATTTCAAGGATGAAATTTATATCCGTGGGAATTGTGACCAGGCACCCTTTTCACTGGCCAGCATGATGCGTTCGCCCCAGGAATGGTTCATGGATCTTATCCGAGAACCGACAGCTGTCTTGGATCTCCTGGAATATTGCACTCAAGCCAGCTGCCAGTTTATTGACCTAATGGCCGAAACAGGGGCTGATATGCTTTCTAACGGGGACAGTCCAGCAGGTCCCGAGCTTATTTCCCCTGAAATGTATCAACTATTCGCTCTTCCTTATGAACAACGCGTCGTTGAGGCAGCTCACAAACATGGTTTGCCATACGCTCTGCATATTTGCGGGAATACTGAATCCATTCTGGATATGATGCTACAAACCGGTGCTGAAGCACTGGAAATTGATTATAAAACTGATCCGCATGCCGCTAAACGGATTTTCGACGGGAAAGTAACTTTTATTGGTAATCTTGATCCTGTAGGCGTCCTTCAATTAGGGAGTCCGGAAATAGTGAGACAAACAACCCGAGAATTGCTGGCGGTGTTTAGTGATACACCTCAGTTCATTTTGAACGCCGGTTGCGCCATACCGGCGACCACTCCGTCTGAAAATATTCATGCAATGATACAGACTGCCAGACAGAGTTGAGAAGTTCTCAAATTATTAATCGGTGGAGGAGGGGTTCATGAGCAAAGGTCGTGGATTGGTTACAGGTATTTCGGCAATTCTTACGACAATATTGGGTTTGTCCAGTTGTGAAGTGGCCAGCACCGCCGCTCCAGAATGGTCGAAACATCTGGTGATTTATGAAATTGCCACCAAAGGCTTTACCTCACCCAATGGTCCCGAATCTGGGACCTTCAACTCATTGAAAGCGAAACTTCCCTATTTGGAGGATCTGGGCATCAATGCCATTTGGCTTACTGGTCACTCCTACTCAGACTCCAGCCATTTCTACGGAATCTGGACCCAGTATGCCTGCATAGAACCAGGAAAGCTGGATCCCTCACTTGGAAGCGAAGCTGAGTTCAAGGCCATGGTAGCAGAAGCTCATAAAAGAGGTATTCGGGTATTTCTGGACACCATTGAGCATGGTGTAATGAGCTATAGTAAACTGCTTAATGAACATCCCGATTGGTTCAAGGGTGGCTCCTGGGGCATGACAGATTATGATTGGGCTGGTGAACATCCCGATCTCGACGAATGGTGGATTCAATTGTGGACCGATGCGGTTCTGGATTGGGGAGTAGATGGTTTTCGGTGTGATATGGGTCTTCACAGACCGGATCTATGGCAGGAGATAAAACAGAGATGCTCAAATGCCGGTAAACCCATTTTCATTCTTGGCGAAAGCGGGAATGAGAGCGTTAGCCATTCATGCCAGCGAGACATAATGTTATACAGCATCCGGGAAGGACGACTGGACGATCATGCTGCCCTCAACCATCTGGCTGCCATAGAAGATTTACGATTTGGTCAATTTTCAGGACAATCCGCTGTTTTTAATTGTGAAATCAAATATGGTGATGATACACTGACTTTAAGTAACAATCCAGAAAATGAAATTTATATCGAATATTTAGGCTTGCAAGAAGACGTAATTGGGCGTTGGGAGTATGAGAAAGATGATGATCCTGACTGGAACTGGATTTTATATGGCGTGGATCCTGATAGAGCATTTGATCATATCCGGATCTTCTCCCCAGAAAGAAGCTGGCATTGGCAGACCGAGGGCTCCGGCTGGAAACTGGCCGTTGCCAAAGTTGAAAATGGCTTGCAGATCAGTGGTGGGGATCCTCTACCTGGTGAAAGATTACGAGTGATCGCTCCCAGCTGCCATGATTGTGGATGGGATGGGTTTCCACTGGATAAAAATCCTTATACAGTTCAGGGAAGTCGGCATGTCTTTGGTTATGGTACTTTACTGGCTCCTGCCATTCCTCTGTTTATGAGTGGAGAAGAATTCGATGCCCAATATGTTCCTTTACCACGCCACACTCCTGGTTTGTTTGGAGAGGGTGATCCAGGAAGCGGTAGATGGTTGTATGGATCATGGTTACAGTGGGATCAGCTAGAGCGACCAGATAACCAGGCTATGTTCAAAGACGTCAGTCGCCTACTGTCAATACGTGCAGAACACCAGGATTTGATACATGCTCTCGATCGTGATGACCAGAATTTGAGATTCCGTTCAGCAAAAGTAAGTTCTGGTTCTGATTTGCCCGTTCCCTATATATTGACCAACGCTAAACGAGCTTTACTCATCGCCGGTAACCCGAATGCTACATCCAAGGCCATGATTCTTGATCTAAGTGTTAGTGATCTAGGCTTTAACGTGGATGTTAAAAAGTTCAAAATCACACATCTTTGGCCTGAAGAACAATCAGCTGAATTGGTTCAGGCAACTGATCTCTTGAAATTTAAACTCATATTACCAGCAGATGGTGTTAAAGGAGGTGGACTTCAAGTCGTTCGATTTGAGCCCATTTATTGACTCATTTTAAATTTAGCTTCACCAGAGCATTCTGCTTTTTCCAGAATCGTCTATAAGGGAAGCGAGGCTTGATCTTTATGGTCTCGGTTTCCAGCATGGCGACCAGCGCATCTGCGATTTCTCGTTCCAGATTGAAGGCCTCAGCTGTAAGAGCAGCTCGATCCTTTTCTTTCACCATAATGGCTTCGTCTAACCAGCGCTTCTCCAGAGTATCAAATTCCTTGCGGACCAGGTCATGCCGATACTGAAAATCTCTCAACATCAGACGGTGAAGTTCTTCATGATGCCACCAGAAGATATCCTCATCATAGCTGTCCACATTTTCACCAACAAATGAAGTTGGAAGAGGATCATTAGCAAACCAGATCGGTTTGAAAATTGAAGTACAGGGACTGGAGCTTGCAGTCGCCCAGAAGGTGTTTAAATCCGGTGTCAAATGAGCCACCAGAGAAGCTGTCGTCTGCGAACTCTGTCTGGCCGGACTTGCTCCGGCATGAGCACACACCTTTTCCATAAGAAAATGAGTATCTGGTCGATATGTTGCTTCTCCATGATCCCTCAAATGCGTAAACGCATCGGTCACAGAATAAGATTTTTGACGAAGCAATTGCTGAGAACGACCCCGACGCGTTCTGCAAGCTGAGAAGCTGGTATAAAACTTATCAGAGTAACAGTTGGCAAAATGAAAATCGCTTTTCTTTTTCACCCAACCCTTTTCCAGTGCAGTATAGATTAAATCCTCATGCATGAGGTCGAAATCCGACCCGATAGTGAGACCATTACTGATAGCGTAGTAATCTTCAACCTTTTTAGCCACCCATAGATGCCCGGCTGTCTCCAAAACCCAGGCCTCTTTTGGATCAGCAATCAGAAAGCTGTTATGGTAATAAAATCCGTTATTGCGGTATCCACAATTTCCACCCTGCCCATATTTCTCCAGCAATTCTGTAATTGTGTCCAGTGCACCGCGAGCCGTACTGCGCCGCTCAAGAGCAAGACGCAATAAATCCATACCTGTTAGCCCGCCCTCTTTTTGTATGGGCATCTTTGTCCAAACTGCCTCATTGCCAATGACCACACCTTTTGAATTGGCTCCGATCTCGGCGCCCCACATCCAAAAGGGTCGACTTAAGAGAACCGGGAGGGTTTCTTCAACCTGAGGAATACTGATATACGTACATTCTTCCAACTCTCCCGGATCATGGCGGCATTCCGGATAATATTCAAGAAGTTGGATCTCTGAAGCTTCTCGATCACTGTTTTTCCCGAAGATCATGCTCCCATCAATCGTTACAGAAGGTAGAGCTACAAAGGTATCACACATAACAATTGACCCCTTCCGCTCTGATAGGACGGGTCTTAATTCTCAAAATAGGGCTGCGTGGAGGTCGAGAGACCTGTTGGTTATAAAATATCATTATTTTCTATCAACGTTTGATCTTTCCCGGTAATACAAACTCATATCGTTTTCCCAGAATTTTTGATTTAATGAATCGATCCAATCGTCGTAGTCCGAGAAATAGGCTCCAGATTATCTTGTCCTCCCTATAATACGACCTGATTTGCTCATTATCTAAGGATTCCATCCTGGTCTGGGTTTCTGAATTTATGATTTCAATCCAGGGTTTCACCAACCCGGCACACTGTTCCTTATAAAGATTTGCTACCAGATCCGTATAAACCAGCCGCCGGTCATAATAGCGACTCATAACATCATCCAGGAACTGCCAGCGAATAAGCCAGCGAAGAAAGGATGGGGCGCTCTGAAGTAAAAGTTCAGGATCCAGAACTTCCTCACCATGTTCAAGCATCAGGGGGGTACTGGTGTCAATAAACAGGATCGAGCCGTTTTCCATGAGAACCCAATTGGAAAGTTGCCCATCAATGGCAAGTTTCAGGTCAGGTTCGTGCTGTTCGTTATACTCCCAGACCTGCTCAATTTGCCCCACGATGCGTTGAGCCATTTTATTGATAAATTCAGAAGATTCAGTGTGAATCAGTTTATGACAAAAGCGCTCAGGAGGGAGCTGTTTTTGCAGGATGTATAATACGGTAATTCCTCCATGGCCTTCCACAGAGATGGTTGTATCATCAGGAACTGATAGCCCGGCTTCCCGTAATCGATCACAATAATTGCGATAATTCAAGGCGTAGTTCTTTGCCGCAGACTCAGAACTAAATAAGGGCATACGTTTGGCAGCCACATCCAGATCATTATCAATCCGCAAAACAGTGGAAATCTCCCCATAACCCAGAATAGTGCAGGGGATCACCGATGCAGTGGGATCGAGAGGATTCAGACCTGTTTCAAAATCTTGCAGTCGTGCTTTAGTCAAACTCAAAACCGATTACCACCCTCTTTTTGGTTCAGTCCCAAGACATGCAGTCCACTGCAGTATAATTCATGCATGACAGCTACGATAGGCACCCCAATTCTCCAGGTTAGTCATTGGGTTTCCGGGAAAACCGTTTAAAGATTCCATCACTCTTTTTCTTGGCAATCAAAGCGCTTCGCAGTTTTCGAGCCGAGTTTAAGGCTTTGTCCAAATGCTCCAATACCCACTCGATTTCATCATCACTAATGGTGAGAGGCGGAAGGAATTGACAGATTGATTTATCGTTATTGGCGTAAATCATGAGCAGATCCTGGTCATAGGCTGCTTTTGTGAGTGCTGGTCCTGCATATTCATCCCTGAGTTCCAGGCCAATCATCAAACCGCTTTGTCGGATTCCAGTAAAAAATTTGGGGTATTTCCGGCTTAAACTTTCCAGACCTGAGCGGATCTTGACTCCGGCATCCCTCACATGTTTTAAAAAGGTCTCTTCGGATGTGAGCTGAAGTACTTTCTGACCTACGCGGCAACCAAGCTCAGCGCCTCCGAAAGTCGAAATATGAATAAAGGGTTCCTTTTGAAAAATTGCATCCAGAGGCTCACGAATAATAGTGGCTGCGATGGGATAGATTCCCCCTGAGAGGCCCTTGCCGATTATCACCATATCAGGTACAATTTCAGCATGCTCAAAAGCCCATAATTTTCCTGTTCGTCCCAGACCTGATTGAACTTCATCCATTATCAGTAGTGTACCATTCTGGTCACACAAAGATCGCACTTGCTCCAGATAACCAGCCTTTGGAATGGCCATGCCTAACGTGGCCGGAATAGATTCAAGGATAACGGCAGCTACCTGATCATCCAAGCCTGCCTCCAGCGCCGGGGCATCATTAAAAGGAATCTGAACTTTGTCAGCGAGGCTAACTCCAAACGGTTCACGGTATTGGGCATCTCCCACAGATAACGCCAGTCCGGTGTGGCCATGATAACCACCCCTGGCGGAAATGATTTTCCGGCGTCCGGTATGTCCCAGTGCCAGTTTTAGTGCCAGATCTACGGCCTCACCACCCCCAACACTGAAAATACAAATATTGAGATCTTCTGGCATGCTGTTAGCCAGCTCTTTTGCTAAAATTGCTCGCTCCGCGCTCATGAGGTGGTGATTACCGATATCCAGCTCATCCAAGGCAGATTTCAATGTGGCTACGATTTCCCCATGACGGTGGCCAAAATTAAAAACACCTCCATTGGAATGACAGTTGAATAGACGTTTTTTACCGTCAATATCATAGAGCCAGGGACCCTCCCGGTGACCCATCACAAAATCCATCCCGTATTTTTGATAAAACGCCACCTTACCAGCGGAAACATGGGATTTAAAATCGCTAATTATTGATTGCTTATTCATTATTACTTGACCTCTTAAGCTACACTTATTGGGTCTGGTGGCTTTTTATTCAAAAACCAAAACTGGCTGCTTAATCTTGGTGTGGGAGCCTTTTATCATGACGTGAGCTTTTCGCAAATCCCCCATTTAAATCTGCATCATTCAACTTGATCAAATTCGTGATGAGCATAAGATAATTTCTTAATAACTCCAATAAAGTGTAACAAAATGACGAAGACCTAAACGGTGGTCAATTTGGTAAATGCCATATCCTAAGGAAAAACTGTTCCAGGCACTGGTGAATCCAGCTGAAGGGTGGATTCTTACAGAGGGGTCAGCCATCTCAATCTGTAGTCCCCCCAGGAACTCAAAACCTTCTGTGAGTGGATAAGAAAGTCCTGAAGCAAGTGGAAAAGAACCATTGCTGACTTCAGTCAGTAGCGTGAGTGATCCAAATTCAGCGTCCAATTCTCCCCATATCTCAGATGGTAATGTGGTGCTTTCCTCATCCAGTTTTCCAGTCACCCCAAAATGACGAAAGCCGCCACTGAGAATAATGCTTTCATTTAATGCATATGCTGCAGCAAGATTGAGAGATAGGCCGGTTGCTGAAGTGTTCAAAGACCGCTCATAGATAAGCTCAGCGCCTAATCCAAGCGTAAATTGTTTGAATTGGTGAGCATAGGCTCCGCCGCTGTTGAATAAGGTATACTCAAATGTGCTAATGGGATCTTCACTGGGAATTTCATTTCGTAGTTCAAGTTCACCGCTATGCATGGCCTGCACGCTGAAATGAGCCTGTTTCATATCAATCCCTATATAAGCACCTTGAATATCCTCCACCCAATTCCACACACTCAATGTAACCTGGTGCTCTGGATGAGTAAGGATACGAGTGGGCTTCACTATTGGATTTAGACTAATCCCCAGGGCAGCATCACGGGTATCCGTAGGCGTATTCAAGATGTCAAAACTGCTTTGAGCCATACAGCTGCTGACGACTGCCAATATGATAAACGTTTGTCGGTACATTAGAAGATCACTCCCCATCCTATATAGTTTCGCAAACCTTCGCCTTTGACACCGGAGGTAATCCCCAGATCTATGTGCATTGCTGGACCCTGATTGATGGATAGCTCGTAGCGGGCACTAAAACCTGGAATAATTATCTCATCTTCATAACTCATTCCTGTTTTCAATGATAGATTCTTTATACCATTCCACATAAGTGCTCCGCGAAAAATATCTGCTCCGATGAAATAGTGGTCATGCTCCACAGCCACAGAAAACAGCTTTAGCTTTTCATGCCATCCCCAGGCCAGACTGACGGGAAACTCATCCTGGTAACTGCTGCCACGTTCGAAAAGATCCTGGGTCTTCCATTTATAGCTGCTATTCCAATCTTTTACTGCCAGGGCAAAAGTGCTAGTGCTTCTGGGTTTAAAGAGTATGCCCAAACCAGCTCCAAAGCCGCTGGCTTTAAGATCTAGCCAGTCGTCGTCAGATGTAAACTTGCGGGTGAGAAGCTTTAGTGAGAGTCCAAATGCCAGTTTTTCTGAAAATCGATTGGAAAAGGACACGAGATAAGTCATCTCTGTATCGCTCATGTCACCTGCCTGATATCCTCGGGAATCGCGTGCCTCGATATTTTTGGTGCCTGCAGCGACAATTCCAACCCCCAGATAGGCTGTAGGTGGCAGGGGAGCGCCGGCATTTACTGAATAGATAAAACGATCAAGGGATAACTGAACCATGCCAGCATTAAAACTGCGATCATTAATAAAGGCATTGGAGGCTGGGTTTTGGGCATAGCTATTTGTGCTGCTGTTATGGAATAAGGTAATACCTCCAGTTCCGGCTGCCATTGGATCAGAAGTGAATCTTGAAACAGTCCCTGTAAACCCTCCCAAACCAGAGCCCAGAACACTCTGTACAAAGATCAGAAACACGCTGGCAAAGGTGCATATGGAAAGGTCATTTATTTTTTTAAGCACTAACTTCAATTGATCACCATCACTTTCGTCCAATGCATATCGTCACCCACTTCAATTCGAATAAAATAAGTGCCATTTGCCACCAGATAACCACTCTCGTTTCGCCCATTCCAGGTTAGCTCCTGTGATCCTGCATATTGAGTAGGTGTAGCGTCCATTACCGTGTTTACCCTGTGCATGGCAAAATCAAAAACAGTGATGGAGATCTCATCCCCTTGATCTGCAACAAAACGAATAATCAGATGACCCTGACCATTTAGAAGTTTATCATAACGAGGTGTAAATGGATTAGGATAGGCGTAGAAATCATCCCCCCCAACTGTACTTCGGGCTTTATGAATGTCCCACGAGAGTCCACCATTATTGCTAACAGCCAGACCATCTCCAGTACCTACCCAGATTGCCCCATCATTGTTTATTAATACTGAATAGACGGCATCAGAGTAGATCACCTCCGAATAATCTAAATTATGGTAATTTGGCAGTAATACAAAATTCAGTCCGTCTCTGGTTTTCCATAGACCCTCATCGGTGGCAGCGAATACGGCATTGGGTTCAGATCCAATATTCCAGACGCGACTGCCCAACAGGGGTGCCCGCCAGTAACCAGTCTCACTATCATAAAAGCTGAAACCAGTTGCATCCCCGGCACCTGTGGTGATCGTGGATGCCCAGATTCGCTCGGATCCATCATCCAAAGTTTGACGGTTTAATGCAATGACCCAATTACCTGAAATGTTAGAGTTTTGAAAAGTAAAATGCTCCCAGCTTTCACCTCCATCAAGAGATCTGTTAATCCCTCCAGATGTGCCAACCCAGATAGTATCGCTCCAGGCTTTTACGGCAAAAGCGATATGATTTAAGTGAATCAGTGGATCTAAAGCATAATAGGTAGCAGCAGCGGGTAAGTTGTCCTCATCCAATGAAATGGTATCAAGCTCAAGGGTGTCCAGCTGCAAAGAATGAATCATGACCGAATCAAGTACATCGAATTTATCCCAGGGCAACATCACTTTTTCCCAGGTGTCACCCAGATCTGAAGAGACTCTCAGTCCACCCCCAAAAGAGGTCGCCCACAGACGCTCCCCATCAAAAGCCAGATCATACGTGATATTTTGAACAGGTGTAACCACATCCACACTAAGGATAGTTACTCCCCAAAGATCTAGTTTTGAATATTTACCATAAGTAGTATCACCATCCATCACTGCTACCTGTAGTTCGTCCATGGGCTGACCCAAAAAAGTCCAGCTGGCTCCACCATCAATTGAGCGACTAATGCCACCCCCGGCCTTGAGATCACCAAAGGCTGTGGTTGTATCGAAACCCATGGCAACCCACAGGGTATCGCCATAAACAACCAGAGCTGAAACGCCACCTTGCCCGAGATCTGGATAACGAGAGCTGTAGCCAACAAACGATTCACCCCTGTCAAACGTGGCACTGAGCCCATGGCCAGACCCCAGCCACAGGGTATCTCCAACACCTGCAATATCTGAGATACTACTACCGATAAGACCGCTATAAACAGAGTCAGCAGATTCGAGAGAGAATTGGGTAGGACGCAATAATTGCGCCTGAAGCGTCACGGACGTCAGGAGCAGGAGAAGTAGTTGGGTCTTTCTCATTGAAAGACTCTTGGCATTGGTGAAATTTGACTCGAGGCTTTCATGAGGGATCCGGGAACCGGAAGCACCACTGTTGAGTCTTCAATAGGTTCGGCATCAATTCCCAGCCAAGACCTTGCATTAAAGGTCCAGTAATAAGTTCCATCAAGTTGATTGCTCAGAAGCCCAAACTGTAAACTGTATATCCCATCACCTACAACTTCATCACCACTATAATAATCAGTATCACCATAGGTAAAAATCACTTTGCTGCCGCCATCATCATGAAGCGGAATGGGAATACTATCGTTGGCCCAAGACCCATCTGGTCTGAGAGTCCTCATGCTTACGTCTCGAATCTCATCAAATCCTTGGGAGTGACTGACAATTATTACCAATGTATCTAGCACCAGACTACCAGCTATTAGTTGGAGTGAATCAGGGCGGATGACCTCTAAAAGAATGGGTGGACTAGGTTTTATTGGTTGGAAAGATTCAATGTCAGATTTTAGTAAACCATTTGAGACCACCTGGACATTGAGGGTCCAGAGACTATCAAATAAGGTAGAGTCTGGAAGGATCCAGTTTCCATCAAATGAATTGTCGTTTATCTGAATATCATCACCAATTCCTTCGTCATTCAAAACCAGCGAGGCCATCAGAGTCGAGCCTGCTTCAAGTCGGGCTGTTACTTCCAGACTAGGCTCAGGTGAGACACTGGCTACAGAAAAAAAGAATTCCTGGGCAAGGTAGTCAAATTGGAATGCGGTGATTTCAACATACAGCTCCAGATCCTCAACACCTTCCAGAAAAGGCTCCTCATCCAGAGTTGTCGGTGATTGATCACAACCCAGGAATAGCAGTAGAGACAGGGTAAATAGTATTATTTTACTTCGCATAAATAGGCGATCCATTCGTTTTTAGTATATGGTTTTAATATTTTCCAGGGTGAATCCGCCAGCAATTCTCGTATTTCCTCATCCTCAGTTGCCAGAAGTCCAGAAACCAGCACTTTTCCGCCAGTTCTGACACAATCGAAATAACTGGGGAGCAGGGGAAATAGTCTGGCTTTGATAATATTAACAAGCATGAGATCATAGGGTGGGTTCAATTCAGGCGATTCCGTAATTTGCAGTCTAAATGCAGAATTAATTCCGTTCAACTTGAGATTATCCTGGATATTTTCTTCTGTAACCGGATCATTTTCAATAGCATCGATCCAGGCAGCTCCCAGATGCAAAGCGGTTATCCCAAGGATGCCGCTCCCCGTGCCCAGGTCCAACACCCGCTCATTACCTCTGATGCAAGTCTCTAACATCTCCAGGCAGAGTTGAGTCGTCTCGTGGGTACCCGTACCAAAAGCCATTGCAGGTCGAATTCGAGTTTTTACCCGGTGAGAGTAATCTGTTGGAAGCTCCCATTCAGGGAGAATAATAAGCTCATCAGAAATTTGTGTTGGTTTAAAATATGCCTGCCAGTTTTTATTCCAGTTTTCTCGGTCAACCACATCCTCCGATATGCTGGAATCAGGATCAAGGTCTTTTAGGAACAGCTTGAGTTCATTAAGAACCAACTGAATATCATCATTCAGTGCATAACTAACCTGAAAAGTATCGTCTTTTTCAACAATGGCCAAACCACCCAGAGCCAGGGCAAAATCCATGGCGATTTCTGCGTGCTCTTCAGCCACGTGAATATCAGCTGAAACCCATTGTGAAACAGTGTCTATCAAGACAGACCACCTCCGTTTTGTAGCCATCTCAGAAATAGGGGATCGTAAATGTAATACCCTTCATCGCGGCTGATGAGCCATCCTTCGCGTAATAATTTTAATACCGTATTATGAGCAGTGCTGGTGGCGGACAATCCAAATTCCCTTATAAAGCTCAATTCAGTTGGATGGGAATTCCCCCTGGATAGACCAATTAACAGGCGCTTTTCGTTTAAACCGAAATTATCCCAGTCAGATGCAAAGATAACATTGTGCTCTTTCAGCATTTTAATGATTGTGCGTTCCAGGAGCCGCGTCGTGTTACCCTCGAGCCAAAGTTGGGCCAGAGAATGAGCCACTTTTTGAGTCAATTGTGCTTGTCCATTTGTAAATTTAAGCACTGAATCAGCCAGGTCAAAATCACTGAGCCCCATGCGACGAAAACGTTGTGTAAGAAAACGATTGAACGCAATCAAATCCAAATTATTAATAACAAGGTGCTCATGCCGGGAAAAGAAGGGATTCGAGTTATTATCAAGGATTTCGTGCATGATATCTTCTCGATGGCTAACAATCACGTGAGTGATTCCACGTCTATCGCGAAGATTTTCCCTTAATTCACCGATAATCCCATCCTTTAACTTGACCAGGTGCTGAAACTCATCCCAGGCAATGGTAAACTTTTGATTGCTTTGTTTGACAAGCTTATACCATAGATCAAATACTGGGCTTAGTGTGGTATCATGGTCATTTTCACGCAGAAGTTTTGTCTGTCCAGACTCTTTTACCTCAGGGAATCCATTTTCCAGAGCCTCCAATAACAGGTTGGCAAGATCCGCTCTACTGACCACGAAACTCAAATCTAAATAAATTGAAGCAGATGGGCTTCTCCTGAGAACGTATTTGAGTAAACTGGTCTTTCCAGTTCCTCGATAACCGCTAATAATCAGGTGCAGCTGTTTTTCAAGTGCTGCAGCAATAAACTCCTGCTCTTCAGTTCGTTGAAGGTAATGAGCTCCCCGGCTGGGTTCTCCCCAGAAGAATGGGTTGGCGTAGATCTTACTCATGGTCTGAGTCCTCTCTAACTCTATTTATCATTGTTGGTACAACCAGCTTAACAACGTGTTACCAACAGCATCAAGACTTTCTGGACTACAGTGATCCGGTGTGTCATCATGTGTGTGCCAGTATTTGTTATCGGCTCCAGGATATTCAAAATCTATGATATCAATTGCGGGAATCCCTTTTTCAATGAATGGTACATGATCGTCGTACATGGAACTGCCTACCTGCAACTGGAACTGGTCATAGCCTATCTCAGCGCCAAGTAGCCAAATCTCTTCTATCAATCGTGGGGCTGAACGGTAAGATACTGGATCAACCTTGATTGTCAGTTCAGCATCCCCAACCATATCCAGAAGGATGACCTGTTGGGCTAGCGGTGGATAGGGATGATTCACATAATAACGGCTTCCCAGCAGGTAATATTGCAGATCACCGGACTTCCCATAATCCTCCCCGTCAAACAGGATTATATCGATTCCAGGATTGACAGGCGCATTCTGCAGTTGCCTTGCGATTTCCAATAGAACAGCGACACCACTGGCACCATCATTCGCTCCAATCATCGCTTTATTGGGAAAGTATTCATCATATTCAGCCCGTGGTCTGGTATCCCAGTGGGCACACAGAATGATGCGTTGAGTTTTCTCTGGCTGAAAGCGGGCGATAACATTAGTTAGCTTCAATTGTCTATCACCATATGGATCATCCTGTAAAAAATTCTGTAGATGAAACTCATCAGCCAGTGGCTCCAGGGTATCCCGGTAGAATTTCAGGGCTGCTTCGGCTCCCTTGGAATTTGGTTCTCGCGGACCAAAATCACATTGTGCAACCAGATCCTCGAAAGCACGCTCGGAATCAAAATCCGTTTGAGCTGCCACAGGCGACAGCCAACACGAGCTGATCGATAGCATGAGTATTATTTTAATGATATTCATAAGCCAGCCTTACCCCTTAATCTGGATGTTTACACCAAATTGAAAATCTCCAATTTTCTGTTGGCCTGTTGTTCTCGTATTCGTGATGCGGTATTCATATGAAATGTTTCCAGAGACCTTATCAGTAAAACTATACTGAATCGTGGGGCGAGCGGAAACAGATTCGGAATAGGTGCCATCACCAAATTCAATGCCTTCTCCACTTTCATTGCCTATGAAATTCTGTTCATTGGTATAAGCAATCTCCATTCGAAAATCGATATTATTTTCAAGATATTTATCTTCCATCATCGGTAGGGGGATATTCATGCCGCCACGGTGAGAGTATGAGACACTGGCGTTTAAAGATTGATTGGATGTCTGATTTGAAGTGATCAATTCAGCCACACTGATGGAGTTTCTAATGTTTTTTGTCAGGCTATAGTTCAGAGAGCCATTTATATTCTTTTTCCCCTGAATGCTGAGTCCGATAAGCGGCGAGAAGGACACTGAATATGTTTCCCCCGTTATAATTCCCTTTTCCTGGTTCACATTCTTTTTGCCGGTGTAATTCATGTCCAGGCTGGCTCCGGTAATAAATTTTTTCAGCCACTCTATCTCCTTTAAACCTGAATACCGTAAATTAAAAGAGGGGAATGGAAACCCGGTAGCACCAAAGGAGCGCGTTTCATTTTTTGGGACACCGAGAAGTCGGCCACTGGGTAGATAGTCGATTTTTGTTTTGACCACCTCACCCTGACTTTTATTTGCCAGACTGTTGTTTAGCCCCAGATTAAAGGTCAATTTTGAGGTCAGGTTTTTAGTGAGCTTTATTCCGGACCGCAGGGTCAAATTTATGTCATCTGCTGTAGCTCTGGGATTCGTGGCATCTGGATGATTCAAAAACAAGCTGTCCAAAAATAGCCCGGTTCGATATCCGTAGCCCACATCACTTATTTCCATTTCCCTAGCCACCAGTACCAATGAATCAGGTATGCCGGTCGTGTCTCCAGCGCTGGTTACCCACATGGAGTCCAGAGAAGCGATTTGACGCAGGTTGTTCGTGCGCCTGCCCTGTGTGACACTCATGGAAATCGGATCAATCCGGTCCAGCGTTTTATAAGTGAAATCCAGTATGTCTGACAAACTCAATCCTGTTGTGGAATCTTCCGCTTCCTCTTTTGAGGAAGTTTCAGATGCATCCTCTGATTTCTCTGCTTCCTTTGCTCTGCCACGACCCCTTGCAGGTTGTCCAGCCTTTTGTTTACTGCCTGAGCCTTTATCATCTTTTGGCTTATGGATAAAACCAAATATCTCTGAGACTGTCATGGACATGTTTGCGGTGGTGTTGGCACTGACGTTGAGATCCAAACCAGGTTGATCAACATTTATTTTGTCAGTAGCCGAAAAACTGGAGGAGTAGGAAAATGAGGGAGAGAACAGCTTCAGAACTTTGGGATTCCAACTCAAGCTATATGTTTCTCTGTAGTTTCCCAAATGTCCAAAGTCTGCCTTTTTAATGATATCCTGTTTTCGATTTTTTAAACTGTCCAAATTGTTGGCCATGGTTGCGTTAAATTTTGCGGATACTGTGCTTATCGGGCTCCAATCAATATTGAAACGGCGGCTCATTGAAAGTTTGTGTGTAGGTTTCAACGGGATTGAATTCGGATTGCGGAATACGCTGGAAGATTTGTCCTCAACCATAGAAGCATCAAAGCCTATATTACTGGGTAAGAAACCAATTTCTGTGTTTGCCATGGCCTCCCCCACAAGCGGTATGGATTCCATAAAAGCAAAGGGTGCCACAGTGAAATCTTTACCCAAATTTATTTTGTAGGAAAAACTTCCATCGGTTTTCTCAGATTTCTGCTCCTTTTTTTGAGCGTTTGATGCCAGACTGTTTGTTCCACCAACCTTAAAATTAAAGTTATCGATGGTATATTTCGGTAGCCAATGTTCAGATTTCACCTTTTTTGAAAGCGAAGCATTCCAACTGTTCGATTCACTCCGATTAGTCATCGTCTCCAGGGTATCCTGGAGTGATTCATCCAGATCAGCGATCCGGATATCACTACCAGTTATGTATTTGGGTTGCTTTTTACTTTGGCGATGAGCGAGGGATATGGGAATATTAAGACCCCAACTGTCCGGCAGCAGTTTATGGGCTGAGAAATTCCCGCTAATATTTGCTGCGACAGAGTTATCTCCACTACCAAATTGCTGTTGAACATTATGAAAATCTGCGTCATCCTTCTGGATATCCATACTGATACTAACCAGGTCGGCAAACTTCATGCTGAGATTAGCACGGTAGGCAGTTGCGCTATTTTTTTCAACATCACTGACACGGAGTTCGTCAAGCCAGATTTCTCCTGTCATGGGTAGATCAGAAAGATTGGTGAGTCCCGTTTTGAGGATCTTCACGCGGGAGAGTGAGGGCTTGCCCTTAATGGCGATTGAACTACCATCTTCAAAATCTCTAGTGGCGTATTTGAAATCTGTAGGTAAATCAGCCCAATATAAGGTGTCATTGTAGCTGCTGTCCAATCCTTCACCAATCTCAACTGCCTGCTGTATAATAAATACTGAATCTTCCAGCGATAATTTGAAATTGGCCAGATCTGCCATGTTCACTTCAAGGTGATTGCGTTCATCCCAACCTGGGAAAATAGGCTTTCTGATTTCATAATAATTATCGTCAGTTTCACCAAAGCGAAAGAAAAACTGAAGCATGGATTCGTTTTCCACGACATAGGGCGTGAAGGCTGATTCATAGCTGCTGCCACGTGTTTCATCCCAACCATGAACGAACATCTTCATTGTTTTATAATGGATCAAGTCCTTGGCTTTTGAACTCCGGAAAAGCTTTTCTGCCACCACAGAATGCCCATCTGACAGATTGTCGGCACGTATAACCAGAGATTGTTCTTTTGAGCGCAATTGAGTGATTGGATCCAGGACACCGCTAACGCCAGCCGGTGGAGCTGAATAAGTACCTGGAGCATTAGCATTATAGCGACTGGGATTATCTTCAGTGTTTATAACTGTGACATTCAAGGTCCCATGAGCCGTATCGGGAACCGGTACCTCAAATCCTTCATATTCTGAAAACACGCCCCGTTCCTGCCAGTCGTTTCCAACGATATCTACCGTGGCAATCTGCAGGGTGGTTAAACCAGCTGGTAATTCATCCATCCAAAGTCTGGCAAATTTAACCTGCGACCAAAGTGCCAGACCTGGGGCTCCTGCTTCTTCAAACTTTGCCAGGGGGACCCGGATTAGCTTCCAGCCCGTCTCCGTATTATTGCTGAACCTGGTCCTGCCTACGATATATTCATGGGTATCGTCCGTAAGATCAACATCTGCTGTAAAGTAGGCATTTCGTGTATCCAGGGCACCATCATTGTTTAAATCTTCTGTGTTGGGATAGGTTCCGCCTTCGATTTGAAGGTTGCCTTCTGTTCCATTAATATGACGGTAGCTAATAGGCTGGGAGTTTGGGTCAAATTCATAGCGATCCCAGGAGGGGTGATGATACCCATATAGTGCAATATTTTCAGGGGTGGTGTAGGGTAGACCATCAATTCCCAGATCCTCTTCTTCAACCACAAAACCATCTCCAGATGGAAATACTTGAGATGGAATATCTTCTGTATCTGGCTTGCTCCCATAACCTTTCGAAACATTCTCATCCAGGATAGTTACATCCCATTCCTGACCAACTTCCTGCAGATCTTCAGATATATATCCAAGATCTATATGCAATCTACCCAGATCACCTTTGACCCATAATTCCAGAAACTTAGATTCACTTTGGTCATAGTAACCGGAGGAGAGAGAGCGCATGATACCACCCCAGGATTCTGCTGGAGCCATACTGGAGTCACGTACGGCAAAGGACGAATCCGGGATCACATTCAGAACCAGGATGTCAGTAACATCGTTTTGGGCTTGGGCACTGGTCTCTTTGTTGGGCCAGATCTGTTTTGTGAGAATGCGATTATAGGGATTGTACCAATAAGTAAATGCCCGTTCTTTGTTGCCTCGAGCTGTTCCATCCGCCGGAATAGAGGCTGTTTTCCAGGCACCCCGAATAATACTCAATTGTGCTTCACGCCGACTGCCCTCAAAATCATCCAGATAGGCAACCCCAAAATCCCCCAATTCCTCGTTGACCGCCGTATTGGGATTGGGGATAACCTGGGCAATTTCACCGCTGACTGTAATATTTGATTGCGCATCAGTCTTAATGACAGGCAACCAGTCCAACCCTCGAGTCAACCAGGGCAGATCCTTGGTGATTTTGGTGTTAAGATCCCAGATAAAATTTTCCATAGGTTCCTTCCCAACTCGAACCTTTTCATCGATACTGCTTTTGGAAAAATAAATGGCACTTAATCCGATAAATGAATTCTTGTTATCACCAAACTTCATTTCTGCCCGCGAACCAAGAATTACTTTCTTATCGAGTTGGAAGAACTCGTTTAATTCATATTTAATTTCCAGATTGGCGCCAGGTGCCAGAGCCGATTCATTCAGGATGATCAGTTGACCCGTGAAATAGTCAATGGTGTAATCCTTAGATGCTCCTCTTTCCAGGGGTACATTATTTAAGGTGATTTCTTCTGAACCTTCGATCACATTAAAACCCAGATTAAAGGTGGAACTCTTATTAGAATAGGTCACATACATGCGAAATTTACTATCCTTGTTATAATCGGAAGTTCCGGGAGCATTATCATAAAATGAATTAGACTGATATTCAGGGTAGGCTACCAGGTTTGGATTTCCCCCATTACCCAGGGGCTGCCCTGCGGAGTTAGTCATCCATATATCCTGCCCGGCAACAGCAGTATCAGCACGAAATGGATAGAGAAATGGAAAGATTAGCTCACCCCGATATAAATTTAAAATATTCTCATAATCCAAATCCATTATACCATCTGGATCAGGATCAGTATCTACGCCTTTGCGATCCAGATCAAATAATTGTAAAAAAGGAGTTCCATCGTCAGCCAATTCTGATTCTTCACCCCCAATCGATCTACGAATCTTCAGATCAAAACCATCCTTGGTGATGGACGTGGTCTTCAGGTAAAAAACGTTTTTCCATTCCAGATCCCAGGATGGCTGACCAGGCAGGGCATCATCAGGTTTAATCATCTTTAATATTAATGTATCTGCGGTTCCCGGGGTTCCCAGAGCGATATTATTTCCCTCTTGATATTGATACATCGGGCTAAATTCAGGGTCATATTCTGGAACCATAAGATTGGACTGATCCATGTTAGCCGTATTGATAAAGGTGTCCTTATATGCAATAGCCAGTACTTCATTGCTTTGAACAGGCGTATTCATCCGCAGAACACCCAGGTCTTCATATAACACAAAGTCTTCATCAGGACCCTGTTTCAATTGGATGACTTGCCTGCTTGTTACTGGTTCAGTATCGGTATTGGGATAGTCATATATCTTTGCAAAATTGGTAATCTCATCTTCCTGATTATAGCTTGTGTATTTGTAAACCCTGATGTTTTCAACCGAGCGTCCTGTAAGACGGTATTGCCCCTGATCGTTAAGCGGGTATGAATTGCGACGATAAAAATGATTGATATAGAAGTAAACGTTGCTGCTACGAGCGTAGTCATCAATTGTTGTTTCAGAAGATTCTGAATCCCCATTCAAGCTGAGTTTCTCTTTACGACCACGTTCCAGTGAGGCGATGGCTGTTACGTCGACCGGACCAATCTTAGCCAGGGCTTTCAATCCAAATAAACCATTATTCTGGCCTGAGAACATCGCCAGCCTGGTCCCAGGAAGGCTAAGAGAAATATTTCCGGCCTCAACTCGCTGAATTATTTCATCTTCGTTACCGTTGTAATAGATTTCCATATTGTTTTCAAAATCAAAATCACGTTCACTATCCTGATCCACCTGGATACTAATACGATCACCAATTTTCCCTTCAATTTTAAAAGCTTGTTTCTGTTCAATCTGGAAGGTGTTTGACTGATTCTGGTTGTTAACATTGGTCGTTTTGCTACGATCCTCGCTTCTTATTTTACCTGTGATGCTTACATTTCCCCGCACTCGTAAAGAGACCCGCTGTCCGGCAATATCAGCCCCGATCAGCTCAAATGATTGGGAGCCATCCGAATCCTCCTCCGCAGTCAGACGACCTGTAGCAATCTTTTTAAAGAGGTTCTTTTTCTTATAATCCAGGTTTAAACGCACATATTCATCAATTAGAATTACAGTTGGTATTCCAATGGGCTTTCCATCCATCATTTGAGCCAGGGTGAAATAGGTGGCAGTGCTATCCATTTGAAGTGTGTTTCTTACCGAGCCTATTTTTAACTCACTCATGGGTGATGCCAGAAATAGGCTGGTGTCGCTGAAAAACAAACCCCTCTTGGTCTGGTCAAATAATGGAGTTGAATTTAGCTGGTAGAAATCAGCATTAATTAAGAAGCCCACACCTGGTGAACGTAACTCCTCTGTTTGACCAAATAGGGGTGGCCAAAGAGTAAAAAGGGATAATATGAGTGCTGCAATCGTTCTCACGTTGGTTGTTTTAGACCCGGATGTATCCATTAAGGATGTTTAGAAGGATTAGCTGTGGGTTCTAATTAAGGCAGCTCCAATTTAAAAGCCTGGTGCGTTTGATTCAAATTTTTTAAAAGTTTCTCAAAAGCCAGTTTACGGTGACTCAATTGATTCTTTTCTTCTAGACTCATTTGGGCATACGTTTTTTGCTTCTCTGGAAGGTAGAAAATGGGATCATATCCAAACCCAGATTCGCCCTGCCTGCTGGTGGTAATGAAACCGGGTACTTCCCCCAGTGCCGAAACAGTAGCCTCACCATCATAAAAGACAGCCATTGTTTGAAATTGGGCTTGTCTTTTATCCTGAGGGACGCCATCTAATTCCGTCAGAATCTTCTGAACATTTTGATCATAGCTTACATTTTCACCGGCATAGCGAGCTGCATAGACACCTGGTGCCCCATCAAGGGCATCTACTGATAGACCCGTATCATCTGCAATGGTGGGCAAGCCGCAATGCTGGTATCCAGCCTTGGCTTTGATGGTAGCGTTCGCTTCCAGTGTATCACCATCTTCGACGATTTCTGCTAGCTCTGGGTAATCAAGGAGTGTCACTACATCAAGTGAATATGGTTCAAGGAGTCGAGTCAATTCTTCAACCTTGTGTTTATTTTGTGTGGCTAGCAATAATTTCATGTGTTCAATCTACCAATTTGCAGTGGATTTGTTCCCCTCACCGTGCTCCTGTTATCAAATATTTCTTTCCCAAGTTTTTGGGATCATTTCGAAGCGGCAAAAATTAGTCGCCAGCCTTTCTTCAGTCAATGCCAAAGACCGGATTCGCCCACTATCTAATTCCGGCTCTCAAACAACTTGATATGGCTGTCAACACGGTCTACATATGGCTTTCAATAAACAGGTGGATTGAAAAACAGGAAAAATTAACAGGCAGAACAGAAGAATAGTGAGGATTAAAATCATTGTCAGGGAGAAGGACCTGTTACCCGGCCCAGATTCAAGAAGTAAGTGCGACAAATTCATGATTAAAAAAAATGAGGTGAACTGTGATCTCAACTATTTTGCTCTCCGTCGAAAGAAAGGATAAAAAGGTATGAAATACAATCAGC